>CAYMHW010000030.1:0-23772 GCA_964390365.1 uncultured Comamonadaceae bacterium
GTGCTATGCCCAATACCTGTCCCGGTTTGCGGCCTACCTCCAACAAGCGGACATGGAGTCCAATGGCAAGGGCCTCGGCCGCGATGGCCTCGCTGTGGAACACGCCACCGGTCCGGTGGTTTGGGGCGAAGCGGGCACCAACGGTCAGCACGCGTTTTATCAGCTCCTCCATCAGGGAACGGCGGTGCATCCGGCGGATATCGTGGCCTTTAAGGCGCCGTTGTCCCGCAGCGAGGACCACCACCGAAAGCTCCTCGCGAACGCCATCGCCCAAGCGGAAGCGTTCATGAAGGGCAAGTCGCGCGCGGACGTGGAGGCGGGCATGCGAGCCCAAGGCCGATCCGATGAAGAGATCGCACGGATTGCCCCTCACCGGGTGTTCGAAGGCAACCGCCCGACATCGTTCTTCCTGTTCGATGCCCTCACGCCGCACGCGGTGGGGCAGCTCATCGCGTTGCACGAGCACCGGATTTTCGTCCAGGGGGTGCTGTGGAACATCCTGAGCTTCGATCAGTGGGGGGTGGAGCTGGGAAAAGAGTTGGCTTCGAGCGTGTTGAATGAGTTGGAGGGAGGCCAAACCGCTGCCCACGACGCCTCAACAGCGGCCCTCATTGCCGCGTGCACAGCGCATCGTTGACAAGGTCTGACCGGTGTGGTTGTCGGGGAACGGCTTTCCCGTTATCTTGAGCCGTCGAACGGACAACCCGACGCTTGTTGGTGCGTCTGTTCACTGACCCAACCACCACAAAACAACACCATGAAATCATTTTTCTTGGCTGCTGGTGCTTGCTTGCTGTCCCTCGCAGCGCATGCAACATTCACCGGCATCACGGTCGAAACCACGGCCACTTCGGCATTTGGAACCACCTACCGGTTCTATGCGAATTTTGACGCACCCGACGACGAATTGATCGCCGTTTACGGGGAGCAAAGCGTTTCGCTCATGGCACCGCTTCAGGTGACCACGACCACGACGTTCTACCAAGATCCGCTGGGGTCCTTCTTGGGACAAGCCATCAACGAGGCCTTCTTCGCGGTGGTACCTTCCATGGCCTACGATTCTTGGTTCACCATCGGAACTGCCAATTCGGCGGGTTCTGGCGGAGTGGCCCAGTTGGGTTTTGAGCCCTTCATGGCCGGTTTTGCCACGGGGAACGGGTTCATTGTGAATAACCAAAACGGAGCGTCGTGGTACGTCGTACCGGGTGCCTCCGTCGATGCATTGGCCGGCGACGACGGCAAAGTGCTCATCGCGCAGCTCACCACCACCGGGGTGATGACGCTCAATTGGAACTTGCAGTACCGCGACGGCAACGGCGTGACCTTCAACAGCGAAGGCATTGGAATGACCTGGCCCCAGCTCGAGTCCGGTTGCATGTCAGCGTCAGCTTGCAATTACAGCGCTACAGCTGAAGTGGACGATGGGTCGTGCTTCTTCATCGGAGATGCTTGCGACGACGGCAACGATGGCACGATGGACGATGTCGTTGATGACAACTGCGATTGCGTGGGCGTTGTGATCGTGGAGGGATGCATGGACCCCAATGCCTGCAATTACAACCCCGAAGCGAACTCATCGGATGTTTGCGAATCCGTGGGGTCTCCATGCGACGATGGCGATGCGAACACCATCAACGACGTTTGGGACGAATCCTGCAACTGCGCGGGAGAAGTGGCCATCAGCGGATGCCCCGATCCCAATGCGTGCAATTACGCACCGGGTGCAAACATCCCAGAGCCCTGTGTTTACGTCAACGACACCTGCGACGACGGCAATCCCGACACCATCGACGATGCGTACTCTTCGAACTGCCAGTGCGAAGGCGAGTTGTACATCCCAGGCTGCACGGATTCCACAGCGTGCAACTACAACGCCAACGCTACGGTGAACAACGGGTCCTGCACCTACCCGGATCCGGGGGAAGATTGCGCGGGCGATTGCCTGTCCGATGTCAACGGCAACGGCATTTGCGACGATCAGGAATTGTTCGGTTGCACCAGTGAAACGGCGGACAACTACGACGCGACGGCGACCACGGACAACGGCACGTGCACCTGGGCAGGTGGGCTGATTGAAGGCTTGTCCTATGAAGTCTACGCCGAGGACGGCATCACCGGTTACACGACGTACCGGGTTTACGCAGATTTCTCGAGTGCCGATTTGGAGGTCGTGGCGGCTTTCGGCTACGACACCGCACCTTGGACGATTTCGTCGACCGGCGACATTTATCAAAATGACTTGGCCGGGAATTTCCCGAACGATGTCAATCCCGCGTTCTTCGCGGTCTTCCCCGACATGGAATACGACACGTGGCTTGCCCTGGGCGCCGCGCCTGGCGAAACGGACAACTCCGCTTCCCTCGGAATGGAGGACTTCTTGGTCGACTTCAACGCGACGGACGAACTGAACGTGAACACGTTCACGGGCGGTTCGATTTACTTGGTTCCGGGGGTTTCTACGCAGGCGATTCCAGTTGATGGCCGTGTGCTCTTGGGCCAAATCACCAGCAACGGCGTGGTCTCGGTCAATTGGAACATCCAAATCCGCGACTTCGATTTCGTCACCTACCAAGGCACGGGCATGCAGCTCACCTTCCCCGAAACGGCGAACGGTCTGGGCTGCACGGATCCGCTCGCGGACAACTACGACGCGGATGCAACCATCGATGACGGTTCGTGTGAATACCCGCAACCTTCGTACACCGGTTTGACCTACGAGTTGGTGGCTGAGGACATGCCCACCGCCGGCATGCGCACGTACCGGGTTTATGCGAACTTCGATAATCCCGATGACCAACTGACCGCCGTCTTCGCGCAGGAAGGCGATCCGATGAGCATCACCACCACGACTTCGTTCTACCAAAACCCCTTGGGTGGAGCTTTCGCCAACGAGATTTCGGAGGTCGCTTTGTTGGTGGACTCGAACGTGGCGTACGATTCGTGGTTTACGATTGGCGGCGAGAACGATGCCGTGAACCTGACCACGCTGGGCACAGACGCTGCAGCGGCATCGTTTGAGGCGGGCGGTGCGTTCGCGATTGACAACGCGTTGGGAGGCAGTTGGTTCGTTCTGCCGGGCTTGGAGCCGTTGGCTTATCCGGACGAGCAAGGGCGGGTTTTGGTGGCCCAATTGACCACCGACGGCGTGGTCAACCTCAGCATCAACATGCAGTACCGCGCTGAAAACGGATCGAATCCTCAGGAAATCGACCAAACCCTGGAGTTCCCCATCGTGGTCCAAGGCTGCACGGACAGCACCGCATGCAACTTTGATCCCGAGGCAGAGGCGAACGATGGCTCGTGCATCTACCCGGAGCCGTTCCGGGATTGCTTCGGCAACTGCATCAACGACACCGATGGCGATGGCATCTGCGATGAGCAAGAGATTGCGGGTTGCACCGATGCAGACGCGGACAACTACGATGCTACAGCAACGGACGATGACGGTTCCTGCCAGTTCTTGGGATGCACGAACAGTGCGGCCTGCAACTTTGATTCGGGAGCCAACACGGACGATGGATCCTGCGTGTTCCCCGAGTCGTACTACGATTGCTTCGGCAATTGCGTGAACGATGCGGACGGCGACGGCACCTGCGATGAATTGGAAGTGCCGGGTTGCACGGATGAGGCGGCAAGCAACTACAGCGCTTCCGCAACGGACGACGACGGATCGTGCCAGTACCTCGGCTGCACGAACCCGGATGCCGACAACTACGAGCCTGGCGCCAACACGGACGATGGTTCGTGCATCGTCGGAGGTTGCGGCTACAGCAACGCATCGAACTACGATCCGGCGGTGACGTACGACGACGGCTCTTGCGTTTGGGCGGGGTGCACGAATGATCTCGCGGCGAACTACAATCCGTTGGCAACGGTAGACGACGAGTCGTGTACGTATGAATACCTCGGTTGCACCTACATGGATGCATTGAACTACAGCGCGTCCGCAACGGTGGATGACGGCACCTGCGTCTTCGATTGCGTGTCGTCTTGCCCCTTCGATGTCGATGGCAACGGTTCCATCGGATCGGCGGATTTGATCGAATTCCTGGCCACTTACGGAACGGCTTGCCCGGAGTAAGTTGCCCCAAGGCATGAGAGAAAGGGAGGTCCACTGGCCTCCCTTTTTTTTTGCCGCATCCGTCGAGGTCTTGGGTGGTGTTATTTGTACACTTATTCCCTAAATTGGCCACATGTCAAGCATCACCACCACCAAGCGCCACCTCTCGTTTTGGGAGATTTGGAACATGAGCTTTGGGTTCCTCGGAATTCAATTTGGCTTTGCACTGCAGGGCGGGAACATGACCCGCATTTTTCAAACCCTTGGCGCTGAACCGGATGATGTTCCGATGTTGTGGATTGCGGCTCCGTTAACGGGGCTCATCGTCCAGCCCATCATCGGTTACTTGAGCGACCGCACGTGGAGCCCCCGTTGGGGCCGTCGCCGTCCGTACTTTTTGATCGGTGCCATCTTGAGTTCGTTGGCGCTGTTCTTCGTGCCGTACAGCTCGGCCTTGTGGATGGCGGCGGGCTTCCTGTGGATTTTGGATGCTTCGATCAACATCAGCATGGAACCTTTCCGTGCGTTGGTGGCCGACAAGTTGAGCGAGGAGCAGCGTTCCTACGGGTTCGTGATGCAAACGCTCATCATCGGCATCGGCACGTGGGTGGCTTCGAATTTGCCCTTGGCCATCACGCGGATGGGGGAGTGGGTGGAGGCGAATTGGCCAGCGGCGGCGCCGTATTTGGCCTTCTCGAATGAGGCGCCTTCAGGCCAAATCCCGCCCTCCGTCTACGCAGCCTTCGCCGTCGGAGCCTTCGTGTTCTTCGCATCCATCTTGTTTACGGTGTGGAAAACCACGGAAGATCCACCAGCGGATCTGGCTGCGTTTGAACAAAAGAAGCGCGAAACCCGAGGCAAGGGACTCCAGGAACTCTTGGGGGATCTCGTCGCCATGCCGCGCATCATGCGGAGCCTCGGGTGGGTGCAGTTCTTCAGCTGGTTCGCTTTTTTCACCATGTGGGCGAAGGCAACCCCGGCCCTGACCGCTCACGTGTTCCACGCCCCCAATCCCGCTTCGGATGACCCGTTGTTTGCCGAGAAAATCGGGGCGTTCAACGATGCGGCGGATGCCGTGAGTGCTGCGATGGGCACCTACGGCTTGAGTTCCATGGTGTTCGCCCTCGTGTTGACCTTCATCACAGCGCGGATGCCCATCAACCGCAAGGCGGTGCATGCGGTCTCGTTGGTGCTCGGCGGATTGGGCTTTGGCTCAATGATGCTCTGGGCCCCGAGCGGAGCGGGGTGGTTGAACGCTTCGTTTGCGCTCATCGGTTTGGCCTGGGGAAGCATCCTGTCGATGCCCTATGCCATGTTGTCAGGTGGCTTGCCGGAGGAAAAGATGGGCACGTACATGGGCATCTTCAACATGTTCATTGTCATCCCCCAAATCGTCGCAGCCCTCGGTGGCATCAACTTGTTGCAGCGCCTGTTCGGGGATGGGGAGATCGCTCCGATGTTGCTCGCGGGGGCTTCCTTGGTGCTGGGGGGGCTGCTCACGTTGCGCATCCGGGAAGGAGCGGCTTCGGAATAAGAAATGTGGAGGTAGTGTATTGAGTACACTAAGATTTTCATATATTTACGTGATGCCTTTCAAGTCATTCGTCTTTCGTTTGGCTTGAATCATCGACCTGATCAAACCAAACCCCTTGCTATGAAGCACGTCTTTTCCTTTGCCGCAGCCTTGGCACTTTCCCTGGGCGCGTGGGCGCAAACGACGGTGAACATCACCTTCCAAGTTGACATGAACGAAACCCCGCCCAACCCCGCTGGCGTCTTTGTTGCGGGCACGTTCCAAGGGTGGACCCCCGGCGCGACCCAACTGTCTGACGCCGATGGCGATGGCGTCTACTCCGTTACCGCTGCGGTTGAAGTCGGCAGTTTCGTTCAATGGAAATTCATGAACGGTCCCACTTGGGGACTGGAGGAGACCGTTCCGCCCGCTTGCGGCAACGTCTCGGACAACAACAACCGCTTCATCAATGCAGCGCCTGACGTGGACACCGTCTTGGATCCGGTTTGTTTCGGTGCTTGCGTCGCGTGCGGTACTCAAGTAGCCACCACTTCCGTCACGTTCGAAGTAGACATGTCACTGCAAGAGGTGAGCGCGAACGGAGTGCACGTGGCCGGCTCATTTCAAGGTTGGAATCCAGCAGGTACGGAGTTGACTGACGAGGATGGCGATGGCATTTACAGCGCAACGCTCGACATCGAACCCGCGACCTACCAATACAAGTTTGTGAACGGCAACGCGTGGGGCACGGATGAAGCCGTCCCTTCGGAATGTTCGGTTTCGAACAACCGCGAAATCACTGTGGGCGATGAAGCCATGACGGTGACGACGTGCTTCGGTCAATGCTCGGCCGAATGCGCTTTGCCGACTCCCGGTGCGGACATCACCTTCCAGGTCGACGCCTCACAAATCGATACGGCAGCGGCCAACGGCGTGTACTTGATGGGGTCCTTCACGACTCCGTCTTGGCAGGCCGGTGCGGTGGCCCTCGCCGATGCCGATGGCGACGGCATCTGGACAGGAACGGTGTTCGTTGAAGGCGTGGATGAGATCCAGTACAAGTACTCGATCGGCAACCCCTATGTGGACGGCGCCATTGACGAGAGCGGTTCGGAAACTGCGGACTTCGCCATGATGGGATGTGGTGCAGACAACGGATTCGGCAGCTGGAATCGGACCCACGTTCGGTCGGGTGAGCCGGAGACGTTGGAAGTGGTATGCTTCAACAGCTGCGCGGGGTGTTCCGATGCGGTGCTGGGCTGCACGGACGAGACCGCTGCGAACTACAATGCGGCCGCAACCGAAGACGATGGGTCGTGCTATTTCAACCCCGGCTGCGATGACATGGACGCGCAAAACTACAACCCCGAAGCGGATGCGAACGACGGCTCTTGCCAGTACCTCGTGACGTTGCGGGTGAACATGAGCAACGAAATCGTGTCGCCCAATGGGGTACACGTGGCGGGTTCTTTCCAAGGCTGGGATCCCGGAGCGACGGCGATGTCGTTGTTGGGCTATGGCGTATACGAGCTGCAACTGGTGTTGTCCGAAGGTTCCTACGAGTACAAGTACGTGAACGGAAACGAGTGGGGTTCGGACGAATCCGTGGGCGATTGCGGCAACGGAGGCAACCGAGTGTTGGTCGTTGCAGGCAGTGATGTGACCACCGAGGCTTACTGTTTCTTTAGCTGCGAAGCTTGTGCAGGTTGCACCGATCCCTACAGCGCAGAATTCCACCCCTTCGCCGGGTCGGACGATGGGTCATGCACCACGCCGATTGTGGAAGGATGCACCTATTCTTCGGCTTCAAATTTCAACCCTTCGGCGAACGTTGAGAACGGCACCTGCACGTTCGATGCCGTGAACCCATGCCCCGCCGATTTGGATGGAAACGGGGCCGTTGGTACGCCCGACTTGCTGGCCTTCTTGGCTGCATTTGGTGTGGAATGCTAAGTGCATGAACGGTTTGGATGGAAAAGGGGCACCCGCGAGGGTGCCCCTTGTTATTTTTGGTTCATGAAAATGCGAGTCGAGTTGGGGATTGCCGTCTTGGTGATGGCGTGGGGTTGCGCACCGGTGGAAAGGGATTGGCGGGATGAAGTGATCTACTTTGCCATGATCGACCGGTTGGCGAATGGCAACCCCGCCAACGACGACCAAGGGGAAGGGGAGTGGGATCCCGAGCGGGAATCGCATTTTCATGGTGGGGATTTGGAAGGGGCGTTGGGGGTGTTGGAAGGCATTGAGGCGTTGGGGGCAACCGGGGTTTGGCTGACGCCGCCGGTGCACAACCAGTGGTGGAATCCGGAACGCGCCTACACGGGCTACCACGGTTACTGGGCCTCGGATTTCGAGGCGGTGGACGCGCATTTCGGGACGCTCGAAGATTGGAAATCGCTTGCCGATGCATTGCACAATCGCGGCATGCTGCTCATCCAAGATGTGGTCGTGAACCACACCGGTGACTGGGCCATCACGACGGATTCGGGGCGCGTGGTGCGGGATCGACCGCGTGCGGATTGGCTGCAGCCCGAGACCGGGGTGTACCATGAGTTCGGGACCATCCGCGATTATTCCGACAGCGCGCAGGTGCTCACGCACGAGTTGGCGAACCTGGACGATTTGCGGACGGAGTCGGATTCGGTGCGCGCGCGGTTGCGGGCGATTTACCGGTGGTGGATCGCGGAGGGCGGGGCGGATGGCTTTCGGTTTGACACGCACAAGTATGTGGAGCCGGGGTTTTGGCCGGCGTTTTTGGAGGGGGAGGACGAGGACATGGGCGTGCGCCGGTTTGCCGAGCGGGATGGGCGGGATTTTCCGACGTTTGGGGAGGTGTGGGTGCATTCCGCGCCGATGGGGGATGCGGGGGAGCGGGAGATGCTCAAGTACCTGCAGCGCCCGGGGTATGCGGGGGTGGATGCGGTGCTGAATTTCCCGCTGCAGCAGAGCTTGTTGCGGGTGTTCGGGGAGGGGGCTCCGGCTGCGGATTTGGCCCATCGGTTGACGCTTCAAGGCCAAATCTTCAACGACCCCGCCCGCCAGCTCGTCAACTTCATCGACAACCACGACATGGCGCGATTCCGTGCAACCGCCAGCGAAGCCGCCACCCGTCAAGCCCTCAATTCCCTGCTCAGCCTGCCCGGAGTGCCGGTCATCTACCAAGGCACCGAGCAAGGCGACACCACGCCTCGGCCCAACTTGTTCGGTCGGTTCGACGTGGAGTCGGAGCCGTTCGTTTGGTTGCGCGAGGCCATTGCGTGGCGCCGGGCACACCCCACTTTGAGCCGCGGACGGTTGGTGGAGGCGCGCAACATCGAGTCCACGGCGCTGCTGTACTGGTCCGTGGCGCACGAAGGCGATACCGTCCACGTCCTGTGCAACGCCTCTCCGCACCGCGTGCTGGCTTCTGAATCGGCTTCGAATGTTGGTGCCCGCGTTCCGGTTCCCAACCGAATCGAGGGGAAGGCAGCGGTTGCTTTCGCTTCCGGCCGCCTCGTTCGTGCGGATTTGTCCCCCCATGCTTGGTTGGCGTGGAGCGATTGGGCGGCGGCGGACGCTCCGAAGGCTGTGCGGGATTCCGTTTGGGTGGTCAACGGGCGGCTGGCCCCTGCGGGAATGTCGGGCGTGGCGAACGGTCGGCACCGGGTGCAGTGGGCCCGGTTCGATGGCGATGAGCTCATTTCGCTCACGGAGCCGGAGTGGGTGGAGGTGGCGCATCCGCGCGAGGTGTTGGGACGCGTCGAGGATGCGTGCGGAGATGACCGCGGTTTGACTGGGGCGATCGCGCCTCCCACTTCTGCGGGATTCGATCACAGCATGGACCTGCAGTCCCTCGAGGTCGTTGAGGAAGGACCGGAATTGGAAATCTGCGTGCGGATGTGCCCTCCGGGCTGGTCGACGGTTTGGGGGCCTCGGTTTGGCTTTGACCACGTGGCATTTGATGTCCACCTCACCGCAGGGGATTCCACCCACGCACACTGGCGCCATACCGGTTGGTCGTTGCAGTCCCTTGCTGGAGCGCCGCCGCATTCTGAAGGCGCAGAAGCGGACGGCAGCCTCACTTGGCGGTGCCTCAAACCCGCTGCCTCGAATTGGCGCATCGAGGTCAATACGTGGGATGCCGATGGGAACGGCGAATGGCGACCGGTGACGGAGCAGGCGGGCCCCTACAGCATGGGGTGCTCGAATCTGGGGGTGGCCCCCGTGATGGACCGCATCACCTTCGTCCCGGTTCGCAGGAGCCCTTGACGTAACTTTGCTGAATGAATGTGCTTGCCTCCACGGACCTGCCCACTTCACATGGCAGTTTCCGGTTCATTGCGTTCGGTCAACCCGGCGATGAACACCCCCACGTTGCGCTCCATCGACCCGATTCGAGCGGTGTGGTGGACGTACGAATCCACAGCGAGTGCATGACCGGCGATGTGTTCGGCTCGCTGAAGTGCGACTGCGGTCCGCAATTGAATGCGGCGTTGGACCGGTTCGGTGCGGACGGGGGAATTTTGATCTACTTGCGTCAAGAGGGCCGTGGCATCGGTTTGGTGGAGAAGATCAAGGCGTACGAGCTGCAAGCAAAGGGGTGGGATACGCTCGATGCGAATTTGCAATTGGGGCACGGGGCCGATGAACGCTCGTACGAAGCAGCGATTTGGCTGTTGCGCGAACTGGGCATCGCACGGGTTCGCTTGCATTCGAACAATCCGGAAAAGGTGGCCGCGCTGAATGAGGCGGGCATTCAAGTGGTCGAGCGAGTTCCCTTGGAGACGACCCTTGCGCCGGAAAATGAGGCCTATTTGAAGACCAAACGCGATCGCATGGGCCACATCTTCGAAGACCTCCTGAACGACTGATGGCTTCCTTCGTATCGAAATGGTCCGTATATTCAGATGAATTTTGCGTTGCAACGGATTTAATTTCCGTTAATCACATCGTCACTCAATTCCAACCTTTTATTCCCTCTATTTTCGACCTTGAGTACAGACCATGATGAAGCATTTGGGATCGGTTTGCAGAGGTTGGGTGATTGCAATGACCGCCTGCGCGTGCGCTTCAGCCGCTGCGTGGGGGAGCCAAACAACGACCACCTTGGTGTCACGCGACCCGCAATCAGGTGAGCAGCGCACCGTCATTCGCGCATCAGGAGCAGCCTTCCCGTTCGAACTCTCTGGCGGTGTTGTGCCTGGGCAAGCCCAGAACGAAGGGCCCGGTGTGTTGCGCCCTCAGCAGGTGGTGGAATGGGATGGGCAATGGTGGGCATTCGGAGGGGAGTTGGCGTGTGGTCGCCACGCAGGAGTGTGGAAGTGGTCGTCGGATGCGACGGCATGGGAGCACGTGATATCGGAGGGCTCGCTGCCGGATCCGAGCGTGGATTACGTCGTTTGGCGAACGGGGGAGGAAGCGGTGTGGTGCTCGTTTGCGGACCAAATCCGAATGTGGCGATTCGACTTCTCCTCGAACCGCTGGGAGTGGGGCCTCCAAGGGGGCGAGTTCCCGGCATCGTCGATGGCGCCGTTTGTCCTGGACGACTTCGTAGTCTGGGCCACGGAAGATCGGAATTTGGTGGTGCTGAGGAAGTCGGATGGCTGGGTGGCCGAATTTCCGAGCGATGCGTGGGCTGGACACTTGATGGAAGCTGCCTCGTCGGCGGTGGTGCGCATCTCGGAGAATAACGTGCTTGAGTTTGGGCAGGATGAAAACCGGCTCATCCGCTACGATTACGGTGAGAAGGTTCGCTTTGCAGACTTCCAGGCTCCCGCGGAAGCGCGGGCGTTGGTGGACTTGAACGACGAAGCGGGGGAACCCATGGGTTTGCCCTGGGTGTTGCTCGTCCTGTCTTGGACGGTTTTTGTGGGCTGGGCGTTGACCCAACGAAAGGGACGCTCCACGCCGCGCCAGGTCATGCATGCGCCCAAAGAGCGGGGTGGGGTGCCCACCGCATCCGTGGCAGCCATCGCGCACTGGTCCGATCCGCTTCGGTCCTTGGTTCTCTCGAACAAGCGTTCCTACACCGCGGCTGAACTGGATGCCCTGTGGAACATCCAGTACATCGAGTCACCGGAAACGCTGCGCGCCAAGCGCTCTCGCATCATCCAAGGGGTCAATACGGAGTTCAATTTGCTGTACGGATACGATTTGGTCCGGAGGCAGCGCGACGAAAGTGACCGCCGCAAGGTGCTGTATTTTGTGGCGGCTTTGCCTCCGAATTTGGCCAAATCCCTACAGCGAGATGGCGTGCATGAGCTCCATGCAGACGATGGCCCCGACGGTGCCGACGGCGTAGCCGAGGACGGCGAGCAAGACGCCGACGGGGGCGAGCGCTGGTGAAAACGCGCTGGCCACGATGGGAGCCGAAGCGGCGCCACCGACGTTGGCCTGAGATCCGACCGCTACGAAGAAGAACGGGGCTTTGATCCATTTGGCCACCGCGAGCAACGTGACGATGTGCACGCCCATCCAAATCAAGCCGATGAGGATGACCGACCAGTACACGTCCCACTGGTGGTAGAGCTCCCGCAGGTTCATTTTCATGCCGATCGTGGCCACGAGCACGTACAAGAACACGCTGCCAATCTTGCTCGCGCCTGCGCCCTCATACGAGCGCGCTTTCGTGAAGCTGAGGGCAATGCCCATCACCGTCGCGAGCACCACGATCCAAAAGAATCCCTGCTCCAAGCTCGATAAGTACGTCACGAAGCTTCCCGGATTGGCGGATTTGATGCCACCAAACCACCCCTTGAACCAAGGTCCCAGCGCGTCAGCACCCACGTGCGCCACCGCTACGGAACCGAAGGCGATGCCGCAAATGACCATGAGGTCCGAGAAAGACGGGTTGCGTGCGATGCTCAATGAGAACTGTTCCACCTTTTCCTTCAACGCATCGACCGCTGATGAATCCGCTTTGAGCCGCCGATCGAGCACTGCACTCATGCCCGCGCCGACCAGCAAAAACGGCATCCACAAATTCGCCACGAACACGTCCACGATGAGCATGGCGCTGAATTGATCGTCTGTGGTTTGGGAAATCTCCTTGAGGGCCGCTTGGTTCGCGCCGCCACCGATCCAAGATCCCGCCACGGTGGACAGCCCCCGCCAGAAGGCTTCCGGATCGTCGCCTCCGAGCACCGCCGGTTCAATGAAGCTCACGAGCTTCAAGGCGACGGGCCCGCCGATGACGATGCCGAGGGTGGCCGCGAAGAACATGATGAGCGCCTTGGGCCCCAAGTTCCAGATGCCCTTCAAATCAATGCTCAAGCACAAGAGCACCAAGCTCGCAGGGAGCAAGTAGCGCGAAGCCACGAAGTACAAGGAGGACGATTCGCCGTCAATGATGCCCGCAGAATTGAGCAGTGCCGGGAGGAAATAGCACAAGAGGAGCGAGGGCACCACCTTGTAGAATTTGGCAAATCGAGGAAGCTGGCTCGTGTGAAAGACCAAGGCCAACACAGCGAGCAACAGGCCGAGCACCACGGCGTCGTTTGTAATCAATGCGGTCATGGGGCGCAAACTACGGATTCAATCGGGAAATGCATCCCGAGGCGTCGCATTAACGCACCCGAACGTGCACGACCGAAGGTGCAACGGGATGTTCGTAATCGGCAGCCGAGAGCTCGAGGATGTAAGCGCCGCTCGCAATCCACGTGTTCGTGCGCAGGCGATGACGTCCGTCGGATTCCCGCTCGGTGACCGATTCCCAGACGAGCACTCCACTCGGTGAGTAGAGGCGGGCGCGCATGCCATCACGGGCAAAGCCCTCCACCGTCCAAACCGGCGGCTGCTCCATGGAAGGATTCGGGTAGAGTTTGATTTCGTTCTTGCCTTCCAATGCGGAACCGAGGCCCTCGGCCGGCTCGTCGCAGCTGCCGTAATCGCAGGTGCCCGCATCGGTGGCCTTGTCGTCGTAATTGCAGGCGGACGCGTCCATGCAGCCTTCCCATTCGAGCTGGTCGCAAATTCCGTCGCCATCCCGGTCGCCGAGGCACTCACCCGCGCAGTTCCGCCCGAAGTCCGGGAATTCGCAATCGCTGAGGAAGGTGGCCTTGGGGTCGTAGTTGCAGCCCATTTCGTCGGTGCAACCGAGCGATTCGAGGTCGTCGCATACGCCGTTGAGGTTCGCGTCCATGCAGGTCGGGATTTCAAGGGCGGCCACGCAGAACGCAGCCCGCGTACCCGAACCGTAATCGCCGGTTCCCGAGGCCAATACGTCTCCGTTGCCGGCGCGCAATTCGTACCAGGTTCCCTTTCCACGGCCCAAACCGTCGCCTCCCGCATCGGAGAGCTCCAAGCGGTAGCAGCCCGCGGGCACGCACGCGGCCTGCTCGATCGGAATGCCGGCTTTGCCCAAGGGGTAGGGCGCGGAGTGGGCCCATTCGGTGCCGTTTTGGTCCGTCAACACCCAGCTGATCTCATCACCGAACGCGTCCGGCGTCAACTCCAAGGCCAAGTGGTTCCCCGGAAGGTTCTCCCCGGACTCCACCCACGCGTTGTTCGCGAGGTACCCTTCGAGTTCTTGGAACGGATTCGAGGCGTCGACGCGGTTGCGACCGGCTTCCACCGGCAATTCGAGTTCCACACTGAGCGCATACGGCCCGTAGCCGATGGCCATTCGCGGCCCGTCGATGCGGATGCGTTGGCCGGGAGCGAGGTGACCGCGCCAGAACACCGGGTACGCGTCGTGGCTGTTGAGTTGAATCCGCACGATGGCCGAGTCGATGACCGCGGTGCCGACGTTCGCCAGTTCCACCCACGGGGTGCCTTCAGAAGCGCAGGCCAAATCCCGCACCCCCACTCCCGTGATCGCCCCATCCAACGCCGCAATCGGTTCGTGCGCAACGCCTTCAATCAAGCCCGGAAGCACCGCTTGAAGGACGGCGCGCATGCGCTCCTTTTGGCCCGGGGTGAAATGCGTCCGGCAGATGCCCGGCGTTCCGTCCATGTGGTTGTGCACGTCGTCGTCCGCGTGCAGCGGCTCGCAGGAAGTGTGGCGGCCCGTGGGCGCTGTGTCACAAACGCCGTCGCCTGACCGCGTGCAGTCGCCCTCGTCACCCGTTGCGTAAACGTGACGCAGCCCGAGGTAGTGCCCCATTTGGTGGGTGAGCGTCCGGTTGGAGGACGTCCATGCGTCGACCCAGCCACGGGTACCCAAAGCGCGGCTCGCCACGGCGATGCCGAGGGGTGCCGATTCGAGGGACGCGCCTACGGTTGCGCCTTTCAGTCCGATTTGGCCCAAATCAGGGAGCACAAACACGTTCACGTACCGCTCCGGATCCCACGCCAGCTCCTGCATCCACGTGCTCGCCTCCGCCAACGGCTCATCTTGGTAAACGTAGCGCACGATGCCGGTCGTCGGCACCTCCGCGGCATCGCGACGCGCCCACTTGAACCGGATGCCCGTGTCCACGCCTTCCCCGTTCGCGAAGTCGGCATTGAGGGCGTCCAGCGCACTGTTCAGTTGGTCGTAGCTCAAGTTGAAGCCTTCGCCCACGTCTTCACCGCGGTGAAAAACGTGCACCACCACCGGCAAGGTCCAAACCGCCTCAGCCGGCCGGTCGCCTCGGTACACCTGGAACCGATCCCGGTTGATTTGAGCCCGAACGGCTTCCTCAAACCGCTCGTACGAACGGCGCTCCGCACCTTCGAGTTGATTCCAGCGTTGGTCTTCGGCGCACTCGAGCACCGGAGCCGCCGGCGCATCACCGGCTTGAACCGCGATCGGCTGCTCCGCAGCGGCCACGAAGGGAACCTGAGCGTGGGCGCCTTGCAGGCCAAACCAGCTCAAGCAAACCAGGAAGAACGTGCCCGCGAGGCGGGAGGGGAGGGCGTAAAATGGGTCCATGAAAAAAACCTTGATGGCCCCGTTTACGCTCGGGAACCATCAAGGTTTCATTTTCAGGCCGATGAGTGGAGATTACTTCACTTCGAACAGCTCGACTTCGAAGACGAGCGTCGCGTACGGCGGGATGGGGCTGTTCGGATTCGGATTGGCTCCGTAGGCCAAATCGTGCGGAATGACAAAGCGCGTCTTGCCGCCGACCTTCATCAGCTGCAGCCCTTCCGTCCAGCCGGGGATGACGCCGCCCAGCGGGAAGCTGATGGTCTCGCCGCGCTTGTAGCTCGAGTCGAACTCGGTGCCGTCGATGAGGGTGCCGCTGTAGTGCACGGTCACCGTTGACGAAGCGCTGGGGGCGGGGCCGTCGCCCACCACGAGGTGCTCGTACTGCAGTCCCGACTCGGTGACTTGAACGCCGTCCTTCTTCGCGTTCTCGTCGAGGAAGGCTTGGCATTCAGCCAGGTAGTCTGCGTTTTGGGCTTCCCGCAAAGCGGCCATGCCCTCGCTCAACACCCGGTTCACCTCCTCCATGGTCAAGGTCGCAGTGCCGCCAAATTGCTCGGCAAAACCCCGCGCCACCGCGTCGGTGTCCAATTCGTTCACCCCTTCTTGCATCAGGTTGTTGGCGAACAACACGCCAAAGGCGTAGCTCAATTCAGTCATCTCAGTCGTGGATTCTTCGGTTTGCGCGTTTTGAGATTGGGCGCAACCCGTCATGAAAAACAAGCCCGCTGCCACCGTGGCAAGGGCTGGAAGGTTGGATTTAAACATCAGAAGGGATGGTTTTTTTGATCTCGGGTGAACACCCAAGTCGTTTCCGTTGAAAGTTTTTCGGTGTAAAGGTAACCGCCCGCGTTGAACTCCTTGAGCTTTTCGGGGTCGGTGATCCGGTGCTTGATGGCAAACCGCGCCATGGCCCCGCGCGCATGCTTTGCATAGGTTCCGAGCACTTTGAACTGGTCGCCGACGAGGTCCTTGAATTCGATGTCGATGACGGGCGTTTTCAAGGCATCGCGTTGCACCGATTTGCTGTATTCTTGGCTGGCCAAATTCACCACAGGCCCTTCCGCATCCGCTGCAATGGCTTCCGCAATGCGGCTTCCCCAGTATGCGTAGAGGTTGGGTTTGGTCGGAGTGATCGGCCATTTGGTTCCCATCTCCAGCCGATACGGCTGCATCAAATCCAGCGGGCGCAACACGCCATACAAGCCGCTCAAAATGCGCAGGTGACGCTGCGCAAACTCCAAATCCGGTTGTTTGAACGTCTTGGCGTCCAGCCCGCGGTAGACCTCTCCCTGAAAGCACTGAACGCACGGCGAGGCGTTCCCCGGGTGAAACGGCGTGTGCCAATTCCGATAGCGCTCCACGTTGAGCTCCGCCAAATCGGGACTAATGGTCATCATGGCTTGCAGCTTCTTCGATGAAAACTTCGCAAGCTTGTTCACCAAATACTCCGCCTCCTTCAAAAAGGCCGGTTGCGATGCCGAAGTGGCGTGCTCGAAGGCGGTGCAGTCGATGGTCTTCGCAGGGGAAAGCAGGACAATCATGGTTGCGGGATTGGAGGAAGCAAGGGGCGAATGTAGGACGGCACAGTCCGCAAACCAATCTCGCGCTATCTTCCGCCATCAAAAGTTTTGAAAAACATGTTAAGGACGGTGATGACCTTGGGGGCGATTTGGGGCCTCGTTCAAGTCAGCTTTGCGCAATGCCCTTCGGGCCAATCGGCGCTTACAGTTACGCTCGATACGGACGGTTGGGGCTATGAGGTGTATTGGGAAATTGTCGATTTGGGAGTCGGGTGCGGGGTGAATCCGTGGGCGTTTGGCGGCAATTCGGACGATGTGGGATGCGATGGAAACGGCAACGCGAACGGCTCCGACGCCTACCCCTCGAATGCCATCATCACCGAGGGGCCGTTCTGTTTGCCCACAACGGGCAGCTACGATTTCGTGCACGTGGACGATTACGGCGACGGCGGAACGGTGTTCGAATTGGCGGCCGATGGCGTGGCCATCGGAGCCTACACGGGAACGGGCGACGGCAACACGTGGACCTTCAGCCCCGCTGAGTCCTCCTTTGTCCCCTACGACAGCCCCTGCGCTGCGGCTCCCATCGCCGTGGATGGCGATACCGTCACGGTTTCCACCGTCGGCGCGGCGGTCCAAATCGGCGAGCCATCCCCCGATGCAAGCCCACTCGGCGGGTGCACCACGCAAGGGTGGTGGTGCGCTTCGGACGGGAACATCGCGCGCACGGTTTGGCTCAGCTTCACGGCGAGCAGTTCCGACCCCGTGCTCATCGGCACCTGCCACGAAGGCACCACCATGGACACGCAGCTCGCCCTCTACCGCGTGGACGACTGCGCCGACTGGTCCACCTTCACGCTCGTGGGTGCCGCGGACGACATACCAGGCGGCTGCGGTCCGGGCAACGGGTACGCCTCGCTCCTCGCTTCCGACTGCTTGGAAGCCGGGGCTACGTACCTCATCCAGCTCGACGGCTGGGCCGGCAGTTCCGGGACGGCATTGGTCTCCGTAGTGACGAATCCCGATCCGACGCCGGCGTTGAACGTGCTCACGAGTGACATGGATTGCCCGTTGAACGAGGAGGTGCAGCCGTCAGGCCAAATTCTCATCGCCATGATCGAAAGCGGCATCGGAACCAGCTACCACATTACCGGGAACGGCGTGGACACCGATGCGCCCTACGCGGGCTCCCTGTTCCCCGGAACGTACGAAGTCGAAATGACGACGGCCTGTGGCGTCACCTTCACCGAGTCCGTCACCGTGGACGCCCCCGAGCCGTTCGCATTCGACTTTGCGTCGACGGCGACCTCCTGCGGCGGCGCGGCGGACGGCAGCATCGAGGTGACCTTGACGGGCGGCACGGCGCCGTACGAATTCGCGTGGTCCTCGGCCGCAGGTTTGGCCTCGTCCGAGGAAGATCCTACCGGCCTCATCGACGGCTGGTACGACCTTGAAGTCACGGACGATGCGGGGTGCGCGTTCATGGCGTCGGTGGAAGTCGAGCCGGGCTCATCGCTGGAGTTCTCCCTCGGTCCCGACACGTTGATTTGCCTCGGTGAAACCCTCTTGTTGTACGGTCCGCCGGCCTTGGATTACGAATGGCAGGACGGCTCCATCAACCAGTTCCTCTACATCGAGGCCAGCGAGTGGGGCACGGGCACGTACCCGCTGTACTTGGTGGTTTCGAACGACGAAGGCTGCGAGCAATCCGATGTCATGATCTTGACCATCGGTTCGTGCACGACCGGGGTCGAATCCTTGGATGCCGAGGCGTTGAATGCTTTCCCCAATCCCGCAATGGACCGCCTCACCTACCAGTTGCCGGCAGGAAGCCAAACCGGTCGCGTGCGCGATGCCTCGGGCCGCCTGGTGGCGGAATTGACCGCTCCTTCAGGCCAACTGAACGTGGCGGATTGGCCCGCGGGACTCTACCTGTTCGAAGCGGCAGAAGGACACACCACTCAGCGCGTTCAGATCGTCCACTGATTCACGAGGCGCGCCACGTCGCGAGTACCTCGAGTGCGCGGTCGAGGTGCGTGTCGTTCAGGTCGCGGTGAAGGACCCAGCGGATTTTCGTCGGGCCAAACGCCATGCACCGCATCCCGCGCTCCCCGAGCTGTTCCGCGGCATCCGTCGCGGCGAGCCCGCTGCGCAATTCGGCGATGACGATGTTCGTTTCCACCGGTTCGAGCGCGGCGAAGTCGGGGTGAGCGTTCAGCGCCTCACCGAGGCGAACGGCCCGCTCGTGATCGCGGTACAACTCGGGCAAGTGGTGGTCGAGGGCGTGCTGGCAGGCTGCGGCGAGGCCTCCGATTTGGCGCATCCCTCCGCCCATCACCTTGCGCACCCGATGCGCCCGCCGAATGAAATCCGTCGACCCGATGAGCACCGAGCCCACCGGCGCGCCCAAGCCCTTCGAAAAGCACACGGAAATCGAATCGAACCGCCGGCCGTAAGCCGACCAATCCGCTTCCCGACCAACGTCCGCGCCGCGCGCCACCTGCGCGTTCCACAGCCGTGCCCCGTCCAAGTGAACCGGCAGCCCGCGTTCCGCCGCCACGGCGCGAATGCGCTCGATCTCCGCCTCCTGCCAAACCGCGCCACCGCCTTTGTTCACGGTGTCTTCCAACGCGACCAGCGCGGTGCGCGCGAAGTGGCTGTCGGGTGGGTTGATGGCCGCGGCGACCTGTTCCGCCGTGAACCGTCCACGGTTCCCGCCGAGCAGCCGAACGGAGGCGCCCGCGTTGCGCGCAATGCCGCCCCCCTCGTAATGGTAAATGTGGCTCAAATCGCCGCAAATCACTTCGTCCCCGGGAGCCACGTGCACTTGGATGGCAGCTTGGTTGGCCATCGTTCCCGAGGGGAAAAAGAGCGCCGCTTCGTGCCCCAACATCCGAGCGCACCGGCGCTCCAGCGCCCCCGCCGTGGGGTCTTCCGCAAACACGTCATCGCCCACCTCCGCCGCGCTCATCGCGGCCAACATCTCGGCCGTGGGCCGCGTCACCGTGTCGGATCGAAAATCAATGCCTTCCATGCCCGCGAAGGTAAGCCGACGAAATCGGTAACTTGCAGCCTTCTAATCACCGCTTGACCATGAAATTTCGAATGAAACCCGCCGCTTGGAGCGTCCTGTTCACCTTGTTCACCCTCAGCGCGACCGCGAAGGAGGGCATGTGGATCCCCACCCTGCTCGAGGCCGTGGAGGGGGAGATGCAGGCCATGGGGCTGCACTTGACGGCAGAGGACATTTACAGCGTGAACCAGGGCAGTTTGAAGGATGCGATTGTGCATTTCGGCGGCGGGTGCACGGCGGAGATGGTGAGCGCCGAGGGCCTGCTGCTGACGAATCACCACTGCGGTTATGGCCAAATCGCGTACCACAGCACCGTCGAAAACGACTACCTGACCGACGGCTTCTGGGCGATGACCCGGGACGAAGAACTCATCAATCCCGACCTCACGGCGACGTTCATTGACCGCATTGTGGACGTGACCGAGCGGATGGCCGGAGCTGAGGACGCCAAGGCCGAGCGCGACGCCATCGTTGCCGAGGCCACCGAAGGAACCGATTTGGAAGGCAAGGTCGTGGCGTTCGATTTCGGCAACTCGCACTACCTGATTACGACGCGCACTTACCGCGACGTGCGGTTGGTGGGGGCGCCGCCGAGTGCGGTGGGGAAATTCGGAGGGGATACGGACAACTGGGTTTGGCCTCGGCACACGGGCGACTTCTCCATCTTCCGCATCTACGCCGACGCGAACAACGCGCCCGCCGACATCTCCGAAGACAACGTGCCCTACCGCCCAGCGCACCACTTGCCCGTCCAAATCGGCGGCGTGGAACCCGGCGAATTCACCATGGTCTTCGGCTTCCCCGGCACCACCGAGCAGTACCTCACGTCGGACGCG
This sequence comes from uncultured Comamonadaceae bacterium, assembly GCA_964390365.1. Taxonomy (GTDB): domain Bacteria; phylum Bacteroidota; class Bacteroidia; order Flavobacteriales_D; family Sanyastnellaceae; genus JALQTD01. Next base: position 20,835 of record CAYMHW010000030.1, read on the forward strand.
GTCGAATTCGTCATCAACGACCTCAATCCCATGCGCATCGGCATGCGGGATGCGAGCCTGGCAGTCATCAACGCGGCCCGCGCGTCGTCGGCGGAATTGCGCATCGGCTACGCGGACAAGCAGAGCAGCGTGGCGAACGCTTGGAAGAAGTGGATTGGCCAAAACAAAGGCCTCATCGAACTCAACGCCCTCGGCCAGAAGCACGATCTCGAATCCACCTTCGCCAAGCGCGCCGCCCAAGCCGGCAACCGCGAATACGCGGCCTCCGTCCCCGCCATCCAAGCCCTGAACACCGAGTACTTCCCCTACCAAACCGCCCGCGCCCTCTTCATCGAGTACGTCTACTACGGCGCCGACATCCTCAACTTCGCCCACGCCTTCGGCAAGGCGATCGAGAGCGGCGCGGAAATGGAGGCCAGCGAGTGGGAGGCCACGTTGGAATCCCTGCGCGGAACGGTCAGCGGGCACTTCCGGACTTACGATGCGGCCACGGACCAGGCCATCCTCGCGGCACTTACCGGTCCGTACATCGAGCACACGCCCCGCCCGGAGTTCCTGCCCGAAGCGCTGCGCGGGGTGGCCGATGGAGGGGAATTCGCTGCGGATTTGTTCGGAAAGTCCATCTTCGACGACGAAGCAGCCCTCATCGCCCTCCTCGACAAGGGCAGCACGAAGGCGTTCGCAAAGCTGGCGAAAGATCCCGCTTTCCAACTCATCGAGCAACTCCGCGGGACTTACTTCGAACAGGTTGCACCGGAATACGGTCGGCTGCGCGAGGCCCTCGATGAGCAGACGGCCACCTACACCCGGGCCCTGCGCGAGCTCTTCCCCGACGAAGCGTTTTTCCCGGATGCGAACAGCACGTTGCGCTTGACCTACGGCAAAGTGGAGGGTTCGGCGCCTTACGACGGCATGCGCTACGAGCCGTTCACGACGCACAAAGGCATTTTGCAGAAGTACATCCCGGGGGACGCGGATTTCGATTTGCCCGAAGAGTTGGTCGCTGCGCTGCGGAAAGGCGATTGGGGCGGTTACGCAAACGCCGAGGGGGACCTGCCGGTGTGCTTCACGGGCAGCAACCACACCACAGGGGGCAACTCCGGTTCGCCTGCTCTGAATGGCGACGGGCAGCTCATCGGCATCAACTTCGACCGGACGTGGGAGAGCACGATGAGCGACATCCTGTTCGATGAGACGCGGTGCCGGAACATCATGGTGGACATCCGGTACGTGTTGTGGGTCGTGGACGTCTACGCAGGCGCCGGCCACTTGGTCGAAGAGATGGACCTGGTTCGCTGAACCGATCAAGCGCCAAAGAAAAACCCCGCGCCGGCTACCGACGCGGGGTTTTTTCACGAAATCGCCCGTGGGATTCAGGAGGCCATGAAGGCAATCGCCATGACGACGATGGCGAACATCATCAGCGCGAACACAACGGGTCCAGCGATTTCGTTCTGTTGGGGTTCGTGGTGATCGTGTGACATGGGGCAAAAATAGCGCAAGTTGTACCAGTTGCAACGCCGTGAAAAATTTGGCTCAACCCACGCAACGTTTCCCGCTCACGACGGGTCTATCATCAGGTTGCAGTATCTTACCCCGCTGCAAACGAATTGAAACCAAACGCAATGAACCGCATTTCGTTCTTGTTCTTCTCTTTGGGACTCATTCTGTGGGTCCCGAGCCGCCTGTCGGCCCAATGCGCTGACGGTGAGATCGAAATCACCATCGGGGTCCAACCCGACAGCTGGCCCAACGAAATATCCTGGGAATTGCTTTCGGGAACCGAAGTGCTTGCAGAAGGTGCCGGCGGAACGAACGGCGTGCTTTCGGAGACGGTGGTGTGCTTTTCCTCGGAAGAGGAGGCGCCTTGCCTCGAATTCCACATCAACGATTCTTACGGAGATGGCATCTACAGCCCGGGCGGCTACTGGATTTCGATCGACGGGGTCGAAGTGGCTTCAGGCAACGATTACGGCTTCGGAGAATCGGCTTATTTCCTTTGTCCTGAAGGCTACACGTGCTCGGATGCCCAGTTGCTGACGGATTCGGACTACGGCATGGTGGACCAAACCGCAGACACTTACTGGTACACGTTCACGCCCCCAGCGAATGGCATGTACCTCCTGAGCACCTGCGAAGCAGCATGCAACACGCAGTTGTGGGTGTACGACTACTGCAACATGAACAACTTCGACGACACGAACGAAGGGTCCATCTACTACGACGACGCCGAGGGCGGTTGCGGGGAGTCGGCCACGTTGACGGTGTTGTTGGAGGGCGGCGTGATCTACTGGATTCGAATTGCCAGCCTCGATGGTTCGTGCAACGCGGAGTTTTCTTGGGAATTCGATTTCGTGGGACCGCCGACCGGTTGCATGGACGAGGCCGCTTGCAATTACAGCCCGCTCGCTGAGCTGGACTCGGGCGATTGCTCGTACCCGGGCGATCCCGATTGCACCGGTCCGGACCTGATTGTGCTCGAGAGCGCGATTTCCAACAGCCTTTCTGCTTCAACCTTGGAGGTGGGGCAGGGGGATTGCTACGTGGGGGAGGGGTGCTTGAACGGCTATGGAACCCGGGAATTGATTCGGTTCACCACCCACATCAAGAACATCGGTGACGTGGATTACTACATCGGCCCAACGTCCAACAACTCGGAAACCCAGCAGTTCGAATGGGGCGACTGCCACAACCACTTCCACTACAAGGGATACGCCGAGTACATCTTGTTCGAGATGGACGGTACGGCATTGCCCATTGGATTCAAGAACGGTTTCTGCGTCATGGATTTGGAATGCAGCGACGGCGGCACAGCGCAGTACGGTTGCAGCAACATGGGCATCTCGGCGCACTGCGGCGACATCTACGGAAGCGGGTTGTCTTGCCAATGGATCGATGTGACGGACATCCCCGATGGCCAGTACCAGCTCGTGGTGCG
>CAYMHW010000030.1:23872-25928 GCA_964390365.1 uncultured Comamonadaceae bacterium
CGGTGAACCTGATTGAAAACGGGTGCGTCTTGGTGAATTCGGTGAGCGAGTTCACCGCTTCGGCGCCGATGGTCTTCCCGAACCCGATGACTGACGAGGCGCTGATTCGGTTCGACAATCCTTCGCGGCAGCCCGTGTTGTTCGAGTTGCTCGACACGCGGGGTCGCGTGGTGCGAAGCGAGGTGGTCAATGGGGTGGAGTTGCGCCTTCAGCGCGGCGACCTCGAGCCGGGAAGTTACGTTTACCGGTTGACGGGCCGCAACGCGCAGCCGATGACCGGTCGGTTGTCGATTCACTGATTCAACATCTTCCACTCATGAAGCGAATAGGTTGGTTGTGTGTTTGGCTTGGGCTTTTGGGAGCCAGCGAAGGCTTTGCTCAAGTGGTCATCAACGAATTTTCTGCAGCCAATTATTCCCTCGGAATCGGTGGGGGCAATGAGGACTTCGTGGAGTTCTACAACCCCACGGGTGCGGCGGTGGATTTGGGCGGCTACTTCTTGAGCGATGACCCCACAGACCCGACGAAGTTCGAAATCCCTGCGGGAACGCAAGTGAATGCGGGGGGGTACTTGATGGTCATGTGTTCCGCGGAGGGAGAAGTCCCGGCGAACCTGTATGCCGGGGGAAACCTGAATACGAATTTCAAAATTCGCCAAACCGCAGGGGAGTCCATCGTTTTCGCCGATCCGTCGGGGGCCATCGTGGAGGAGCACACGTTTGGGGGAGATTGGACGCCTAACCAAGCAAACCACAGCTGGTCGCGCGATGTGGATGGAAGCAACAACTGGGTGGTTTGCACCACGCCGACTCCCAACGCGTCCAACGGTGGCACCTATTATGTCGGTTATGCTCCCACGCCGACCTTTTCCGTGGAAGCAGGCGTCGTGGCCGCGGGCACGACGGTGTCCTTGAACGGTGCGGCGGGATTGGAAGTCCGCTACACGACGAACGGCTACGCACCTACTGCGACGAGCACGCTGTACGCAGGTCCCATCGCAGTGAACGCCACCACGGTCATTCGCGCTGCAGCGTTCGATCCTTCTGGAGCCATGGCAACGAGTTTCATCGCAACGAATACGTACTTTGTAGGCGATGATGTGCACGACCTGATCGTCGTTTCGGTGTCCGGAAACGGACAGGAAGACGGGGCGTGGCCCGGCGGATGGGGTGGAGGAGTGGACGAGCCGGCGCACGTGGAATTCTTCCATCCCGATGGCACGTTTTGGTGCGAAGCCAGCGGGGACAGCAACGAGCACGGCAACGACTCCAACGCCTACCCGCAAAAGGGATTCGACTACGTTTCCCGCGATGAGATGGGATACAGCTACGCCGTGGAGGCTCCCTTGTTTCACGTGAAGGAGCGCGACGCCTACCAACGCCTCATTTTCAAAGCGGCGGCGAACGACAACTACCCGTCTTCAGGGGGCGGCCACATTCGGGATGCCTACGTCCAAACCCTGAGTCACCTCGCCGACTTGCACCTCGACGAGCGCACGAACGAATCGTGCATCGTTTACCTGAACGGCGAATACTGGGGCGTGTACGAGTACCGCGAGAAGGTGGATGATTTGGACTTCACCTTCGAATACTACGATCAACCCCGCCATTTCGTCGACTTCATCAAAACATGGGGCGGTACGTGGGTGGAATACGGTTCAGCCAACGACTGGAACACCCTGGTGAATTTCGTCACCACGCAGGACATGACCGATCCTGCGAATTATGAGTACGTGGTGAGCGTTCTGAATCCGATGAGCTTGATCGACTACTTCGTCTTGAACTCATACGTGGTGTGTGCGGACTGGCTGAACTGGAACACGGCGTGGTGGCGCGGTCGCCACCCCGACGGCGATGCCAAACGGTGGCGTTATGCCCTCTGGGACATGGACAACACCTTCGGCCATGGCGCGAACTACACTGGCCTTCCATCGCAACAGCCTGACGCTGATCCATGCAATCCAGAGAGTCTAGGAAATCCAGGGGGGCAAGGCCACGTGCCTGTGTTGAATGCCCTGTTGGAGAACGAGGACTTTTGGGCGCTGTACATCAACCGG
>CAYMHW010000031.1:0-25534 GCA_964390365.1 uncultured Comamonadaceae bacterium
ACGATAGCCTGCTGTTTCACCGCGTCATCCGCGGCTTCATGGTGCAAGGCGGTGACCCGACGAGCCGCAATGCTGCCCCCGGCACTCGCCTCGGTTCCGGCGGTCCCGGCTACACCGTCCCCGCAGAATTCAACGCCGACCACCTGCATTTCAAAGGCGCCCTCTCGGCCGCCCGCCAAGGCGACCAAGTCAATCCCCAACGCGCCTCAAGCGGCAGCCAGTTCTACATCGTGCAAGGCAAGCGCGCTCCCCAGTCGCAGCTGCTCAACTTCGAAGCGGCCATCAACCGCAAGAACCCGGGGTTGAACTTCCGGTACAGCGACGAAGCGATCCAGCGCTACGACTCGCTCGGAGGAACGCCGTTCCTCGACATGGACTACACGGTCTTCGGCTACGTCGTGTACGGGTTGGACATCATCGACTCCATCGCTGCAGTGCCCACCGCTCCTGGTGATCGGCCCGTGGACGATGTCATCATGACGGTGAAGATGCTGAACTGATGATTGAATTGCTGAACACCCTGCGCGCCGAAGTGGACGGTGCGGCGTTTGATGGTCCCGAGTCGGTGGAGGCCTTCCGCGTGGCGTGGCTGGGGCGAAAGGGGCGCATGAAGGACCTGCTGGCCCAGTTCAAGGACGTTCCCGGACCGGAGAAGCGCGAAGTGGGCCAGGCCCTCAACGCGTTGAAGTCGTTGGTCGAGGAGAAGGTCGCTGCGGCTTCGGTTTCGGCTTCGGCGGTGGAGGTGCCCGCGTGGGGCGATTCCACCCGGCCTGCCGGCGGGGTGCCCGTGGGGACGCACCATCCGCTTGCCGTGGTGCGCCGCGAGATCGTGGGCATTTTCGAGCGATTGGGATTTGCGGTTTCGGAAGGGCCGGAGATCGAGGACGATTGGCACGTGTTCAGCGGGCTGAACTTTCCGCCCGAGCACCCGGCGCGCGACATGCAGGATACGTTCTTTGTGGGGCGGGAGCCGGACTGGCTGCTCCGCACGCACACCTCGTCGGTGCAAGTCCGCGAAATGGAGGCCCACGAACCGCCGATGCGCCTCGTTATGCCCGGCCGCGTCTTCCGCAACGAAGCGATTTCTGCCCGGGCACACTGCATGTTCCACCAAATCGAAGGGCTCTACATCGACGAAGGCGTCTCCTTTGCCGACCTCAAGCAGACGCTCCTTCAATTCGCTCAAGCCTTCTTCGGACCGGACACAAAGATCCGACTCCGCCCCTCGTACTTCCCCTTCACCGAGCCTTCTGCGGAGGTGGACGTCTACTGGGGCTTGAAGACCGAGGTCGACAAGCGCATTACGAAGGGAACCGGCTGGCTCGAGATCCTCGGTTGCGGCATGGTGGATCCGGCGGTGCTCGAAGCTTCGGGCATCGATTCCACGAAGTACAGCGGGTTTGCATTTGGCATGGGCATCGAGCGCATCACCATGCTGCGTTACCAAATCGGAGACCTCCGCGCCTTCTTCGAGAACGACCTTCGCTTCCTCGAGCAGTTCGCGGGCGAGGCCTGATCAGTGCCCGAGCGGCAGGGTGATGGTGAGGCGTTCGCGCGCGCCATTCAGCCGCTCCACGACCACGCGCGCGGCGAGCTTTTGGAGGCGGTCGTACAGGCCTTGCCAGTTCGAGGTGCCGGATTCCTTGCCCGCGAACAGGCTGCTCATTTCGCGGGAGGTGCGCGTGTGGTTGGACGTCACGCTGAACTTCCACTCGAGCTCGTTTTGCTCCACGTGCACGTTGATGGGCGTTTTGCCTTCGCCCCAGTCCTTGAACTGCCGCAGCAGGGTGCGCAGGGTTTCCCGCACTTCATCGTTCACCGAGAGGTTGATGTCCCCGGGCACGTCCCAGGTGATGGGGTAGGCCAACTCCGCATCGAGCTGCTTCAAGAACGAGGCGATGTGCAAGTATTCCGGATGGGTTTCGTCCGAAAGGCCCGGGTGGAACGCCCAATGAGCCCCTCCGTCCAATGCGGGGTCGGCCACCCGCGTGTGGGCTTTGTCCTGGACCGGCAAGCGCCCCACCGGAATGAGGGAGCGCAGGCGGATGATGCGGCTGCGTTCCGTGCGCAAGCTTCGCCGCATTTCGCGGTTGTGCAAGGCCAACGTCAACAGCCCCAAAATCAACAGCGCCACCACCCAAGGCCAAGCCCCCGATTGCTGGACAGCGTGCGATTCGGCGCCGAGTTGCAAGGCCTGGTCGAACGGATCGGGTTCGTTCAGCGTTCCCGGCGTGAATCGCTTGAGCGGCCGGTTGTTGCTGCTGGCGAACTGGTTCGCGATTTCCAAATTGACGCTGTCCAACGCCCGGTACGACGCGAGTGCCTGTTCTGCATCGTTGCGCTGATCCAAATAGGCGGCGTGTTGTCGCAGGACTTCCGCGAGCAGCCATTTGTTCCCCGACAGTTCAGCACCTTTGCGCGCGTCGTGGAAGGCGAGCATGGCTTGGCTCACCGAACCCGTCCGTTGCGCGCAGCGCGCCACTTCGAGGGAGGCCAAGGCGTACTCTTCGCGGTGGTCTCGGGGGATGGCGTCGCGGGTGGATTTGGCCCAATCCAAGGCGTCCAGCGTCATCGAAGGCACGCTCTTGAGCACCTTCAGGACGTCCTCCCGGTGCTTGATTCGCTGCTCCAGCGGCAGGGGGGCAAGCGCCACAAGCAATTCATTCTGAATGGAATCCGGGAACGCGTGGTCTTTCATGATGTGGCTCTGCGCGCTCATTGTTTGGAGCCAGGCCAAATTCCGATCCGTCGCCCCCTCCCGCTTAATCGTTTCAAAAATGGCGTCGATTGCTTCGCGCGTGGCGTACCAGTCGCCCTGAATGAAGGAGATGCGCGCGAGCAACGCACGGAGCTCGGGATGCTCGGGGTGCAGCTGCAATTCGGCGCGCACCAACCGCTCAGCCGCCTCCTCTTGCCCCAAGTGAATCCGCACTTCCGCGAGCGCCTTCACGAGTTCGATGCGCGTGGCGTTGTCGCAGGCGTGCAAGTGCAATTCGGCTTGGTCGGCCGCCGCGCGGGCGTCGGGGACGTTCAAGGACCGGGCGTGCACTTGGGCGATGCCCCGGTACGATTGGGCGAGTTGGCAGGGCTCGTACGTGCGCTTTTCCACCCCGCGGTACATGGCGAGGGCAGCGAGGGGCTTCTCGGCGAACAGCAGGGAGTCTCCGATGGTTTGCATGCGCTCCGCTTCGACGCTCCACACGTCCGTGACGGCTCGGGAGCCCTCGCTTTGCGCGGATTCAACGCCGGTGTTGCCCTGGATGACGATGCCATTTTGGGCGTGGTTTGGGCTGAAAGCCAAACCGCACAGCGTGAACCACAAAGCGAAGCGCCTCCCGCCTGAGCGGAAACCGATTCGAGAACCTAGTTGCATGGTGAGCGAAACCTACCACACATTTGCGAGGCTTCGTTCGCACCAGGCGGTGGGTTTTCGGCTTTTCGTCGTTGAAAACTGGTCAGTCGTTCCAGACCACGTCCATGACCACTTCGCCCACCGCCCCGAGCGTCTCCTTCGAGATGATGTCGAGGTTGTCCGCGTGGGTGTGGTGGTGCGGCCCGTAGCCCATGGGGAGCACGCGCATGCGGTAGTGCACGATGTTCACGCTGGGAATGCCGGCAAACTGGCTGACGAAGAGGTTGTCGTCGATGGTTTGGGGCGTGACCTCGGTGGTGAACAAATCCGCATGCCCAAGCCGCTCCGCCGTATTCCAAATGTGCTTCACCTTCGCCGGTGCGAACGCCATCGACGTGCCTTCCATGTTGAACCGAGCGTCCTTCGCTCCCACCATGTCGAGCAGGATGCCGTACTTCGCTTGGTATCCGAACACGTGCGGTTCGTTGGCCCAAAACTGGCTTCCCAAGCACCACGTCAGCGAGCTGTTCGCCGAGGGCGGTGCCCATTCCGGCGCGCCGTAATCCTCCGCGTCGAAGAAGATGATGTCGATGCCAACGTCCGGCGCCGACTTCCCGATTTGCCGGGCAATTTCCAACAGCACCCCGACCCCGGACGCGCCGTCGTCGGCGCCGTCGATGGGTTCGCGTTGCCGGAGCGTGTCCTTGTCTGCGAACGGCCGCGTGTCCCAGTGGGCGAACAAGAGGACCCGGTCCGGGCGTTCGGGTGCGAACGATCCGATGATGTTCGAAATGCCCAACACCGTTCCGTCAAACGCCCGAGCGCGCCCCTCTTGCACCGTCACTTCCGCTCCATGACGTTCGAGCTCCCCCGCCAGCCAAGCCCCACAGGCTGCGTGCTCCGGGGTGTTCGGCACCCGCGGCCCAAAGGCCACCTGCGCGGCCACGTAGGCGTAGGCGGAGTCCGAGTTGAACGGCGGCACGTCCACGGCCGCCCGCGTCGCGCGCGCCCCATCGTCGGGACGTTCAAAACTTTGATCGTACTTCGGCTTCGCAGCAGGTTCGGGGTCGCATCCCACCAGCATCAGCGCGCCCAAGGCCAGGACCGCAAGCCCCTTTGCGCCGCGCATTACCCTTCGATGTTCCATGTGCTGCCGTCCTTGCTGTCCTTGATGGTCACCCCCAATGCCGACAACGCATCGCGGATTGCGTCGGCGGTGCTCCAGTCCTTGTTCGCTTTTGCATCACCGCGGAGTTGGACGAGCAAATCCAGCAACGGCGAGGTGAGTCCCGCGTCGTTGCTTCCTTGTTCGGGCAAGCCCATGCCGTCGAGTCCCATGATGTCGAACGCGCACTCGCGGAACGTCGATCGCAGGGTGTCAAGTTGGCCGCTGTCGAGGGTGAGCTGTCCCGCCGCTGCCGCGTTCGCCCATTTCACGCCTTCGAAGAGCGTGGCGATGAGTTTGGGCGTGTTGAAGTCGTCGTTCATGGCGTCGAAGCACCGCTGCCTCCAAGCCGACACGTCGGCGTCGGTGGTGGCGGCTCCCGGCTGGACGGTCTCGAGCGCGGCCATCGCCGCCATCATCCGCTCGTATCCTTTTTCGGCCGCTTGCAGCGCTTCGTTGGAGAAGTCGAGGGTCGAGCCGTAATGGCCACCGAGCATGAAGAACCGCACCACCATCGGGCTGTACCCGCGCTCGAGGAGCTTGTGGTTGCCGGTGATGAGTTCTTCGGGCGTGAAGCCGTTGCCTTCGGATTTGGCCATCTTCCGGCCGTTCACGGTCAGCATGTTGCCGTGCATCCAAAAATTGACCGGCCGCGGCTCGCCGTTGGCGCCTACGTTTTGGGCAATCTCACACTCGTGGTGGGGAAACTTCAAATCCATTCCCCCTCCGTGGATGTCGAAGCGCTCGCCCAAGTACTTCGTGCTCATCACCGAGCACTCCAAATGCCATCCCGGGAAGCCCTCGCTCCACGGCGACGGCCAATGCATCAAGTGCGTCGCGTCCGCCTTTTTCCACAGCGCAAAGTCCAATCCATCCCGCTTTTCGTCTTGCCCGTCGAGCTCCCGCGTGGCGGTCATGAGCTCGTCGATTTTGCGGCCCGACAGCTCGCCGTACGGGTAGTCCGCGGCGAACTTGCGCACGTCGAAGTACACGCTGCCGTTCGATTCGTAAGCGTAGCCCCGGTCGAGGATGGCCTTGATCATTTCGATTTGTTCGACGATGTGCCCCGTTGCGCTCGGCTCGATGGACGGCGGCAGCATGTTGAACAGCCGCATCACGTCGTGAAAGTCGTTCGTGTAGCGTTGGACGACCTCCATGGGCTCGAGGTTTTCGAGCCGGGCCTTCTTCGCCACCTTGTCTTCGCCTTGGTCGCCGTCGTCGGTCAGGTGGCCCACGTCGGTGATGTTGCGGACGTAGCGCACTTTGTACCCGAGGTGCGTCAAGTAGCGGAACACGATGTCGAAGGTCAAAAACGTGCGGACGTTGCCCAAGTGGACGTTGCTGTAAACGGTCGGTCCGCACACGTACATGCCGACGTGAGGCGGGTGAATGGGCTGGAAGGCCTCTTTTTCACCCGTCAAGGTGTTTTGGATGAGCAAGGGTTGCATGGATTTACAAAGAAAACGCATGCGGCGCTTGCATCCGCCAAGTTGCGGGGCTTATTGCGCCTTCGTGGCCTGCGTGGGGGCCAAACGCCGTTTCCATGCCCCCAACATGACGTCCACCAACCCGTCCACATCCACCTCATGCTGCCAGCCCCAATCCCGGCGCGCAGCCGAATCGTCGATGCTCGCGGGCCAGCTGTCCGCAATGGCTTGGCGGGAATCCGGCGCGTAGTCGATGTCAAAATCGGGTTCCCGATCCCGAATGGCGGCCGCGAGCTCCGCGGGCGTGAAGCTCATCGCCGCGAGGTTGTACGACGTCCGAACCGCGACCGATTCCGAGGGGGCGTCCATCAGTTCCAAGGTCGCGCGCACCGCGTCTTCGATGTACATCATCGGCAGCGGGGTGTCCGCGCTGAGGAAGCAGGAATACGTTTCGCCGCGGGCGGCCGAGAGGAAGATGTCCACCGCGTAGTCCGTGGTGCCGCCCCCGGGCAGGGACCGGTGGCCGAGCAGCCCCGGGTAACGGAGGCTCCGGACGTCCACGCCGTACTGGGTGTGGTAATAGCGGCACCAGCCCTCGCCGGCCACCTTCGAGATGCCGTAGACGGTGGTGGGGTCGAGGGGCGCGTCCTGCGGCACGTCGTGCTTCGGAGTGCCGGGGCCAAATACCGCGATGGAGCTGGGCCAAAAAACCCGTTCCACCAACCCTTCCCGCGCGCATTCGAGCACGTTCAGGAGCGACGTCATGTTGAGGTCCCAGGCGGCGAGGGGCCGCTTTTCGCCCACGGCCGAGAGCATGGCCGCGAGGTGGTAGACGGAAGCGTAGGCATCGCTTTGGAACACGGCGCGCATCGCGTCCCGATCGGTCGCGTCGAGGTGAACGAACGGGCTGCGGAGCACGCCTTCGTCTTCCGGCGTGCGGATGTCTGCGACGATGACGTTTTCGGGGCGGTGTTTGGCCTGCATGGCCAAAACCAGTTCCACGCCCAACTGACCGGCGGCGCCGATGACCAAATGCTTCTTCATGCGAAGCAAAAGTAGGCAAGGAGCGGGCGTAATTTTACGCGTCCAAACCCCGATTCCATGACTTCCGTCGACGCCTTCGATTACGCGCTGCCCGATGCGGCGATTGCCCGCCATCCGGTGCACCCGCGGTCCGCTGCTCGCTTGCTTTATGTGCCGGCGGGTGGGGAGGTGCGGCACCTGCATTTTACGGACATGCCGGGGTTGATGGCGGAAGGGGATCAGCTTTGGCACAACAACACGCGGGTGTTGCGGGCGCGGCTGATGTTGGCGAAACCGACGGGCGGGCGGTTGGAGCTGTTTTTGCTCGAGCCGGCGGGGGCGACGATGGAGGAGGCGTTGGCGGCGCGGGGGGCGGGGGAGTGGAAGGCCATGGTGCGCGGGGGGAAGCGGTGGAAGGACGGGTGGGCCGAGGTGGCCTGGGCCGACGGGGAGCGTCGGTTGCGCGCGGAGCGGGTGGCGGTGGAGGAGGGGGCGTGGACCGTTCGGCTGAGTTGGACGGGCGAGGTGTCGTTCGCGGAGGTGATCGAGGAGTTGGGGGCTGTGCCGCTGCCGCCTTACTTGGGGCGGGATGCGGAGGATTCGGATGTGGAGGATTACCAAACCATTTACGCAGAAATCCCCGGGAGCGTGGCGGCTCCGACGGCGGGGCTGCACTACGACGAATCCCTTTGGGCGGACTTGCGTGCCGTGGGGGTGGAGCCGCGGGCGGTGACGCTGCATGTGGGGGCGGGGACGTTCAAGCCGCTCGGTGAGGGCGGAGTAGAAGAGCACGCGATGCACGCTGAGCGGTGCCTCCTCAGCCGGGAGGCGGTGGAGGCGTTGGCTCGGCCGGGAGTGCGCCGCTGGGCGACGGGTACAACGACGCTGCGGACGCTGGAGAGCTTGTTTTGGTACGCGGTGCTGTGGCGCCGTACGGGCGTGGCCCCCAATGCGGTGCCGCAGTGGGTTTGGAAGGAGGATGCGGACGTGCAGGACTGGGGCTGGGAACGGCTCGAGGACGCGGCCCGGTGGTTGTTGGAGCAGCCGTTCAATGGGTTGGACTTTGCTACGGGCATCATGATCATTCCCGGTTACACCCTCCGTTCGGTGGACGCGTTGGTCACGAATTTTCACATGCCCAAGAGCACCTTGTTGTGCTTGGTTTCGGCGGTGGTTGGCGAGCGGTGGAAAAGCATCTACGAGGTCGCGCTGGACGAGGGCTACCGGTTCCTGAGTTACGGCGATGGCAGCGTGCTGGAGGTGCACCGATGAAGCACAAAAAAAAAGGGCGGCTCGAAGGCCGCCCTTTTTTTTCACTGATTGAGGAATCAATTCCGCATGTCTTGCAGCTCCTCTTCGTCGAGCATCGCATTGACGACCCGTTGGGGGAATGCGCCGCGCGCGCGGGCGAGCAAGCTGGTTTGTTCGGAAAGGAAGTCGTCTTTCGCAGGCGCTTCGCTTACGCTCTTCGTTGAGATGACCCAAACCCCGTTCTCGCCCACAATCGGGCCGACCACCGCGCCGACTTCGGCTCCTGCAGCCGTGCCCACAACAATGGGTTCTGCCTTCGCTCCCGCGCCGCGGATGGTCGGGAACTTGAGCGCCACTTTGCCCGAGTTCCGGACGTCGACACCTTGCGCTGCAGCAATGGAAGCCAAGTCACTGCCTTCCATGGCCGCGGCGAGCTTTTCAGCTTTCGCTTCTTCGATGGCACCCGCGCGCATCTCCGCTTCCACGTGCTCGAAGCGCGGCTCGCCTGCTTCTTTCACCCGGTCGAGGAAGGCCACCACGTAGGTGTTGTCGGCTTGGATCGGATTCGAAATGGCTCCTTCTTCGGCATTCCAAGCCCAGCTCACCAATTCGCCCGCCGTCCGCAATCCCGCAATGCTCTTTGCGTTGCGCGCGATGTCCGTGGCGATGTTGGTCGCGAACCCTTGCTCGCCGGCTTTTGCCATGAACGTCTCGCGGTCCGTGACACCGATGGCGAATTCGCTCGCGCTTTGGTAGGCGTTGCGAACGGTCTCCGGGGAGGGCTCGACCGCTTGCTCGATGATGGCGACGCTCACGCGCTCGACGGGCTCGGTTTGGCCTTCCACTTGAATCACGTGGTAACCGTACTGCGTCTCCACCACACCCGTCGATCCGGGAGCGTTGTCGAAGCAGAAGTTCTCAAACGGCGCCACCATGCGACCGCGCGGGAAGAAGTCGTAGAATCCGCCCTTGTCCTTCGACCCGGGATCGTCGCTGAAGCGCGCGGCCAAATCCTCGAAGTCCGCACCGCGGCGCACTGCGCGCAACAAGCTGTCGGCGCGCGTCTTCAATTCCGCCAATTCCGCTTCATCGCCTTGGACTTCCGGCATCAACAAGATGTGACGGCACGACGCGCTGTCTGGGCGAGACGTGAAGCCAACCACCTTGGCCAACCGGTACATGTTTCCGATGCGGTAAGGCCCCACGAGTTCGCCCTCTTGCGACTCGAAGAAGGAAGCTTCCGAAGCGTTGGTTTCCGTTTCAGCGCGGGTCAACGACCGCTCGCCGTAGTTCAGGCCTTGCTCCGCGAAGAAGGCGGAATCGCTGCTGGCTGCCATCCACGCATTCTTCGTTTCGGTCAGTGCTTCGTTGATTTTTGCAGCGTCTTCGGCCGTTGCCTTCACGGAAATGCGCGCGAAGGTGATGTCGCGGCCTGCTTTCTGCTGGAATTCAGCGTCGCCTTTGTGGGCGTTGAAGTAGCTGCGCACGTCGCGGTCGCTCACGTCGACCGTGGAGTCTGGGACGCTGGCGTAGGTCACGAGCACGTAGTCGAAGTCGACCTTCTTGTTCGCTGCCATGTGGTCGTACTTGCCTTCAAGCGAGTTCGTGTACACACCCGCCGTGATCAAGGCGTCGTACTTCTCGCGGATGCGCTTGTCGCTGATGAGGTTCTTGTACTCCATGAAGGAGGCGCGACCTTCCGGCGTGCTCAACATCGCAGTGAAATTCTGTTGCCAGTACTGCTTGTTTTGCGCATTGGAAAAGAAGGCCCGGCTCAAGTAGTCCGAGGTGCCCGTGCCAAACAAGAGCTCCTGGTACTCGTCGTCCGTGACGGTCAAGCCGAGGGCGGCAATGCCGTCGCTCAACACCGCCCCCTCAGTGAGGTCCTTCCACACCTCATCGGCCAAGGTCTCGCCGGAGAAGCCCAACCGGCGGCGGTTTTGGACTTCGTTTTGGTACTCCATGGCGGTGATGCTGACACCGGCGACTTCGCCCACTTCCGGGTTTTGGCCTCCACCAAACATCGCCATCACGGCATCATACGGCACGAGGAAACCGAGCATCCCGATTCCAATCATGACCATCAACAAACCTTGGCGGTCTCGAATTTTTTCAATCAACGACATGACAACGTCTTATTTAAGGTGCGCGAAGATAACGAATTCAGGCGAAGGACGCGCAACCCCGCCTCGGCGGTCGGATACGCAGGCAGCGTGCGGTGGGTTGCGTTTGCGTTAAGATTCTTCCTCGGGCAAGTGAATGCGCAAGGTTTCGATGCGATTGGACTCCACGGCTTCCACTTCGATCGTGGTTCCAGCGAGGCTCAGGGTCAAGCCGGGGGTGGGGATGGTTTCGGTTTGGTGCAAGACCAAACCGCCCAGCGTTTCATACGCATCGTTCAACGGCAACCGCAAACCGTAGCGCTCATTGACCGTCTCCACGTCCAACCGCGCGGAGAACCGCCAAATCCCCGGTTCCACCTCCTCCTCAATCAGCGCCTCCACATCGTGCTCATCCTCGATGTCGCCCACAATCTGCTCCACGATGTCCTCCATGGTCAGGATGCCGCTCGTCCCGCCAAATTCATCCACCACCACCGCGAGGTGCTTCCTCCTCCGAATGAACTGGCGCAGGACCTCGTCGGCGGGCATGGGCTCCGGGATGACGAAGGTCGAGTGCAGGATCGAGGTCAGCTTTTCCGGCCGCTTGAACAGGTCGCGGGAATGCACGTAGCCGACGACGTTGTCGATGTCGCCACGGTAAATCACGATCTTCGAAAGGCCCGTTTCCACGAACAATTCCCGGAGCTCCTTCATTTCTGCATTGAGCTCGAGGGCGACCACCTCGTTCCGCGGAATCAGGCAATCGCGTGCGCGTACCTTATTGAATTCAAGGGCGTTCTGCATGATTTGCAGTTCGTGCTCGAGTTCCTGCTCCGGCTCCATGCGCCCGCTCATTTCACGGATGAAGTGGTCCAAATCCGTCGCCCCCATCGGCTCCCGCCCATCGCCATCCTGAGATCGCCCCATCAACCGAATCGACAGCGCACTCAGCGCCACCACCAACAGCCCGGGAAGCAAGAGGACGTAATGCACCAAGGCCAGCGGTACCGAAAGCAACTTGAGCCAGCGGTTGGGGTTCGCATGAAAGAAACTCTTCGGAAGGAACTCGGCCAAGACGAGCACGATGAGCGTCGTGAAAACGGTTTGGCTCCCGAGGGCCAACACCGGCGACGACGCTTCGTTCCAATCGCTCACCCCAAACAACCAATCGGCAATGAGCTCCCCCGATTCCATGCCGCAGAACACCAGGGCCAGGTTGTTTCCCACCAGCAGCGTGGCGATCATCCATTGCGGCCGCTTCGAGAGGTGGGCCAACAACGTGCCTTGCCACGTTTGTTTGGCATCCAATTCCAACTGAAGCCGATTCGCTGAAACGAATGCGATTTCCATGCCTGAGAAGAAGGCAGAGGCCACGAGGGAGGCCAAAATGATGAGCAAACTACTCGCCGGGTCCGGGTCCATGGGTCAACGATTCGGAGCGCTTGGGCTCAACCTTGCTGTTTTTCCAACCGTTTGCGAAACCTTCGCCGGAACCCGTACCAAACACTCGCCACCGCCGGAATGAGGAGCACCGAGCGCCCCGCTTCCCAGCCGTCCGCGTAGATGGCGTGGACGGCGGCCACCAACGCGACGGCGATGGCGGCAAGCCAAAACCGTTCTGCGATGCGGTGAGCGCGAATCTGCGCCGAATTGTCAGCCGGGTCCATGGGTCGAAGATAAGGCGTTTTCGTTCGGGTCAACGCGGTTCGGGAACGCTCAGCTCCCCGGTGGGGTGGAGGATGCGGTACCGCTCAAACCGCCCATCGGATTCCAGGCCTTGTCCGTGCAGGACGCCATCCGCGGTGAAGATGGTCACGGCGCGGTTCGTGTACACGCGATTCGAATCCTCGTTCCAAACCAAGTACTCCGTTTCCAATCGGTCCCCCGCCTGATTTTCCAGCACCACCTCGTCTTCCGCAACCAGCCGCAATGACGCTTCATCCAAGGTCCCCCGCAACGCGGTCAAGGTGCTGCTGTGTGCGCGTTCGTCGCCCCCGAGGTAGAGCGTGAATCCCCCCTCAACCTCCACGAAGTCCGCCGCTTTCTCGTCCGCCCCCCCGTTACCTGTTCGTTTCAAGTGGGTCGCCACCAAAACGTGCTGGACCGAACCGCGCTCACTATAGGAAAGGCGCACGTCTTCCATGATGAGTGGCGGAGGCGGCGCGTCCGGTTCCGCCTCAGGCGCAGGAGCGGTCGCTCCGGTGCATCCTGCAACCGCAACGACCGCTCCCCACGAGGCGATGGCCGCCTCAGCGAACCCGAATGCGCGTGGTCTCACCCGCACAAGGACAGCCTGAAATGGAACCGACTTTGAACGAATCGCCGGCCGACTTGCCCACGGTGAAAATGTCATCCACCGTCGGGAATTGCTTTTCACAGTTGGCAATCTTTTTCGCCGCCCGCTCGCTCACTTCTTCGTTGCCCAACGACCGAGCCCGGGCGTAGTAATCCGCGGCAACCCAATAGGCGGCCCGCATGCCGAGGGCACCGTCGTCGCAGGATTTGGCGGCTCCAGCGATGGCATCACCGATGAGCATGTAGGCGTCTGCATTCTCCGAATCGATTTCGAGGAGTTGGTTCGCGTAGCTCTTCGCTTTGTAGGCGTTGCCGAGGAACGATGCGACTTGGCCGGCTTTCAGGATGTAGGTGGCGCGATCGCCGCAATCGGGGCACAGTTCCACTGCCTGTTCGAGGTAATTGAACGCTTCGCTGTAGTTCTCCGCCTTCGCGTAGTTGATGCCGATGCTGTAAGCCGAGGTGGAGCTGGGCGAAGCCGCGTGAACCGCGGTGGCTACTGGCAGGTACAACGCGTTGTCGGTGCATTCTTTCTTGTTCAAGAGTCGCAGGATCTTCTCGAGCAACACCATGTCCTCGGGGGACTCGTCGTACTTCGTTTGCAACACGGGAACCATTTCCTCGCAATTCGCGATGGTCACGAAGACTTGGTCGATGTTGCCCTTGACCTTTTCGTAAATGCCCGCGTTGCGTTCATCTCCGTCGGCGTTGGCTGCGGCGATGGCCGCGTCGCAGTAGTCGGCAAGGGTCAGGTACTCCGTCAGCATCTCCGCCAACTTCGCTTGCGCCGCGTCGCCTTCCATGTTTTTCATCGCGTAGAACGACGTGATGTAGTAGTTGCTCAACGTTTTAGCATCCGCCTCCGCGCCCAAGCAATCGACCGCTTCCTTCAACCAGGCATTCGCCACTTCCGCGCTGTCTTTGCCGAAAAAGTCGTAGTAATCGTTCGCCTTGTCCGCCAACACCTCACACCGGTTGTTCGGGTGCTTGCTGGTCGAAGGGTAGTATTCCATGTACCAATCGTACACCATCAAGATGCTGTCTTGTAGCGCGGCAACGCGTTCGGTGTTCCCCGCATCCTGCTCGTTGGACATGATTTCATCGAGCATGCGCAGGCCGTACGCGTAGAAACTTTGCGATGCGCCTGCGGGGCAACGCTCGTTCACCTTGTTCCACTGGTTGTAGGCTTCGTTGAAATCCTTCTGCTTGTAGAAGCTGATGAAGTTGTTCAGCGATTCTTTGCAGAGTTCTTGCTGCTCGGGCGTCTCCCCATACTTGTCTTGGGCTTGAGCGTTACCGATCCACAGCATCAGGGCTGCCGCTGTCGTCAGGAACAGCGCGAAGGGGTTCGTGTTCGTTTTCATGTCCATGGATTCTTGCGTGTTTTGGTCAATCATACAACCGGGGAATCAGCCAATTGTTCTTGAGGAATGGAGAAAGGGATAGGCCAAACTGGAAACGGATGTAGCGTTCTTCAAGCGCTCCCGCGTTCGCCGTGGTCCGAGTCCCAAATTCTGTACCAAAGTGAAATTGCGATGCTGAACGGCTTCCGAGCATGGGGATGCTGATGCCGGCATTGAGCGTTTCGAAGGCCAGCGGCTCGCCATTGAACGCCATGCCGAGGGTCCCGCTTCCCGCTCCCAAGCGGTACGTGCTGAGCGACCAAACGCTGGTGCGCTGGCTCGAGCGCGCCGGCGTCCATTCCACGCCCATCCGCACCGCGGTCGCGCGATCCCATTCCACGCCTTCGGTCAACAGTTCCACCGATTGCTCGGAAGCGACCGCGGCCCAATCTTGCTGAATCCAGTCGCCGATGAGGACGAGCCGGCGGCCGTTGCCGTTGTTGAAATGCAGGGCGCCGCCCAATCCCAGGCGCGAAGGAATGCGTCCTGCTGCGGCGATTTGGTTGTTGAAGAACGCCGTGTCGAGCGGGGTGACGATGCCACCGAGGGTTTGGGTGGTTTCGACGATGCGCACTTGGTCGGTGCTGAGGTGCGCTTCCGGGGAATAGGTCGCCCCGAGGCGCAAGGAGGTGCTGCGTTGGAATTCGAGCTGGTCGTTGTATTCGGCCCGGAGCAGCCATTCGTATTGCATCCCGAGTTCCAGTCCGGGTGAACGGTGCTGGTCCGTGGTGCGGGTGCGGTTGTCGAGGAACGTGGGGTCGAGGATGTCGAGTCGGGTGGTCCGTTGGATTTGGCCAAACACATAGCGCAGCCGAGCCCCGAGAAACAGCTGATGCTTCTGCACCTTGATGCTGTCCGCAGTCCCCGCATGGATCCAGCCCCCCTTCTCAAACGAGCGCGCGAGGCCCAATTGCAGTTGGGTCAAGCCGCCTTCGCCGTCGTAGGTCTCCCGCACGAGGCCCACGCCATCGGCATCGTAGGTGCGCGTGGCGGCAAAGCCGGACGTGCTGTACGGTGCGATGCCCAGGTTGAAGGCGCCTTTTCCGCCTTGTCGTTTCACGGCGAGCGAAATCGGAGTGGTGGTCCCAAAGGTCCCGTCCGCACGGTTTTCCCCGAGCCGCAGTTCCTGCAGCACGCTGGCGCCACCCACTTCGAGGGTGGTTTTCAGCAGTCCGGCGATGGCCGCGGGGTTCTCCGTGTTGATGAATCCGCCAGGGGCTGCAGCCGTGCCACAGCCCGCGAGGCCGATGAGGCCGGTGGTCGTGGTGGGGCTGAGGAGGCCCAAACCGTTGCGGGAGTAGGGGGAAAATTCGGTGATTTGGCCTTGAGCAGCGGGAATGCCCCACGCCAAGCCCACGAACAGCACCCCCCACACCGCCGCAAGTCGCGGAAGGGAAAGAGCGTTAGGTGAGGCGTTTGAGAATGGCATGGTACCCCTTCAGGGTCAAATTTGAGTCCGCAAAAATGCGCCCTGAATCCCGCCCGTGCAAATATTCCGCGTCGCCACCCGTCCAAAACTCCTTCAATTCGGGCCAACGTTTGCGAAATTCTGCGATGCGGGCATGGACTTCGACTTGCGCCCCTCCCCACGCACCGGCGAGCAAGCTCGAGATGGTGTTGGTTCCGATGTGTTCGGGCAAGGTGCTTGTGGGCGTTCCCAGGCGTTCGCGCCAGTCTTCAACAAGCGGGAGGTTTGCCGTGCCCGCGTACATGGCCTTGAATCGCAGGTCGATGCCGGGGGCGATGCTGCCACCATAAAAGGTGCCATCGGCCACGAGGTCGACGGTGATGCAGGTGCCCGCATCCACGACCACCGCCACCGCATCCGGATCCACGGCTGCAACGGCAGCGGCGTTGGCGATGCGGTCCCATCCCAAGGTCTCCGGCGTATCGTAGTCCAGCTGCAGGCCGCACGTTGCGCGGTCGCCCAAATGCCGCGTTGGCCAGTTCGCGAGCGCATCGCTGACCGCCGCATCGATCACCCCGCTCGCCGCGACCAAGACGTGCTCAGGCCGTTCGCTCGGAGCGTTCAACCACGCCAAGGCGGCTTCGTCCCGGAGCACGCTCACCAATTCCTCGCCTTCGAACACGCCCAACTTGAGCCGCGTGTTCCCTTGGTCCACTACCCAAGTCGTCATGGATTCGTCCATTCGAGGGTTTCGAGCAGGTGCCGCGTGTCCTCCAATACCCGCTCCAACGAAGGGGCGAGGCTGTCGGGGTTGGGCACGTGGTTGAAATAAAGCGATCCACGTAAAAAGTGCTGGACCGAATCCGTTGCGTAAAACTGCAGCGGTGATGCCACCGGGCCGTCCAATTCGAACAGCACTCCGTAGACTCCGTTTTCGGGGAAGGCAAAGCGCTTGCGCCCAATCCCGATGGCTTTGATGTCGTGGGAGAAGGCCATCTGGTGCGCGTCTTCAATCAGTGCCGAAAGGTCTTGTTCGTCCAAAGGCATCAAGGTCATGTGCCACCGGGCCTGCAAAGTAGGGAAGACCACGTTGAACCAGCACGTCCCATCCGTACTCGTTTCCCCAACCACCCGCTCGACTGCGGCGAATTGCGGCAGTTCAAACGCCGCATCGCACTCCGGCTCCACCGTGCGGTAGCTGGGTTCGGGGTGTTCGATGCGAAAGTAGCCCCGCGGCTTCGGCGTGGCGTCGGGCTGGCAGCCCAACGCGCCAAGGGCAAGGCTCACGAACAGGAAGTGCTTATTCATCGACGGGGGAGTCCGGCAAGGTGATTTTTACCCGCAGCAGTTTGCGGGAGTTCGCCGCATCCACTTGCAATTCAACCCCCGCAAAGACAATCCGTTCGCCTCCGCGAAGGATGCGCCCCGCTTGCTCCGTGATGAAGCCGCCGAGGGTGTCGCTTTCGCCTTTCGCAGCTTCCCACACTTCTTCATCGAGGTCGAGCACGCGGTAGACGTCGATGAGCGCGGTTTTCGCTTCGAACAGGAACGTGCGGTCATCGAGCCGTGAGTAGGCCAAATCCTCTTCATCGAATTCATCGGCGATTTCCCCCACAATCTCCTCAATGACATCCTCCAGCGTAATGAGTCCGCTGGTTCCGCCGTATTCGTCCACCACGATTGCGATGTGTGTTTTGCGCTCTTGGAAATCGCGCATCAGGTCGTCGATTTTTCGGTTCTCGGGAACGAAAAACGCCGGGCGAATCATGTCCTGCCAGGCCACTTCATCTTCCTCGATGCGCGGCAGCAGGTCCTTGATGTGCAGGATGCCGACCAGTTCGTCGGGGCTTCCCGAATGCACCGGGATGCGGGAGTATCCGCTTTCCACGACATGGGCCCGCAGGACTTCCCAGTCCACGTCTTGCGCGATGGCCTCCATGTCCGTTCGCGCGGTCATGACCTGCTTCGCGTCCTTGGAGCCGAGCGTCACGATGCCCTCCAAAATGCGCTGTTCTTCCTCCGTGCGCTCCCCGTCTGCGGTCAGCTTCAGGGCGTGCTCCAAATCTTCCACCGACAACTCGCTCGTGGTGTTCACCCGCCGATCGAGCCACCCGCCCAACCGCACAAGCGGCCGCCAAACTGGCGTGAGCAGCTGCTGCGCCCATTGCAGGCCCCGCGCCGTCCGCTCCGCGAAGGCCAGTCCATTGGTGGTCGCATACACTTTCGGGATGACCTCGCCGAACAACACGATGAGGAACGTGACCGCCGCCACGTGCAGCGTCCATTGCATCCAAGGTTCGAGGCCTTCACTGGGGAACAACCGTTCCATCACCACCGTCGAAATCAGGATGATGCCGATGTTGACCAAATTGTTCAACACCAAAATGGTGGCCAACAAATGCCGCGGAGCACGCTCCGAATCGGGGTGCTTCAGGAGCCGGAGCACCCGTTCCGCACGGGGTTCATTCTCACTGCGCTCCTCGAGCGACTGGAGGTCGGATGGGGAGAGCGAAAAAAACGCCACTTCCGATCCGGAGATCAAGGCGCTGACGAGAAGCAACACGGCCACCGAAATCCACGGAAGCCACGAGGTGGGTTCGGCAGGGATTTGGGCCAGGACCAAACTCATGTGCATGGGTTGCGTGAACAATCAGAAGGGCACGTCCCCTTCCGGTTCCGGTGCAGCAGGAGGCGCTGTTGCGGGTTGAACCGCTGCGGGCGGTTGCGAATCCGCCGTTTCCGCCGGGTGGGGCGGGCGGTTGCCGCTGCCTTCGGTCGGCCGATCCAGGAACTGCATCACGTCGGCTACGATTTCGGTCGTGTAGCGCTTTTGGCCGGTTTGGTCTTCCCACGACCGCGTCTGCAACTTGCCTTCGATGTAGACCTGCGAGCCCTTCCGGAGGTACTGATTCGCTGTTTCCGCCAAGCCGCGCCACAGCACGATGTTGTGCCATTCGGTTTGCGTGATGCGCTCACCGGAGTTGCGGTCTTTGTAGGTTTCCGACGTGGCCATCGGGAAGTTGCACACGGGCACTTGGCTTTGCGTGTACCGCATTTCGGGGTCGCGGCCGAGGTTGCCGACGAGGATGACTTTGTTGATGCCTGCCATGAGGTAAAGGTAGGCCAAACCCCAAATCGCCTGACCCCTTTCGGGGCCGTTTTGTCCACAATTTGGCTCAGTCGATGCCCGCCGTGGCGCGCAGTTCGTCCCACAGGCGTTCGGTCATTTTGGGCCAGGGTTTGGCCTGCGCCTTCTCCCACGTCATCCACGCCCAATCCGCCCCCCAATCCGCCCCCGGCCCAGCCACCTCCCACACCCCAAACCGCCCCCAAACCCGCCGGTGGCTCAGCACATGCGCCCTCCCCGGCACCACCTCCCCCCGCCACATCGCCCCGGCAACCGGCGCCCGCCACTCCCCACCCGACATCCGCCCCTCCGTCCACGCCCCCGGAAACTCCCACAGCCCGCCCCAAATCCCCGCCTCCGGCCGCACCCGCACCGCGACCCGCACCCCATCGGTCAACACATGCCCCACCGCGGTCACCTCCACCACCTTCGCCTTCCCCGCCTTCACCGGTCGCCGCGCGGCCGCTTCCGCCTCACCCGCCGATGCGCACCCGCCCGCCAACGGGCACTCCCCGCATTTCGGCGCCCGCGGCGTGCACACCAGCGCCCCCAATTCCATCATTGCCTCGTTGTGCCGCCCCGGCGCCCGCCGGTCCAACAACCCCTCCGCGGCCGCCTCCACGGCCCGCCGACCCGCCGGCCGGTCCACCGGCTCGTCCAGCCCCGCGAACCGCGCCACCACCCGATTCACGTTCCCGTCCACCGCAGCCACAGCTTCGCCAAAGCAAATCGAAGCCACCGCCGCCGCCGTGTACGGTCCGACTCCCGGCAATTCCCGCCAGCCCGCAGCCGTCTCGGGAAACACCCCATCGAGCTCCTCGACGACCCAGCGCGCCGCGCGATGCAGGTTCCGCGCACGGCTGTAATACCCCAGCCCTTGCCAAAGCTTCAACACCTCACCCTCCTCCGCATGCGCCAACGCGGCCACGTCCGGAAACGCCTCCATGAACCGATGCCAATACGCCGTTCCCTGATCGATGCGGGTTTGCTGCATGATGACCTCGCAAAGCCACGTTCCGTAAGGGGTGGGGGCGGACCGCCACGGCAGGTCGCGGCGGTGTTTTGAAAACCAGTCGTTTAGCGCTTGTGTAGCGGATTCGGTGGGAACATTTTGAGTTTGTTGCATCACCTGTTTCGTTTTCAGCCGGATAACCTTATTTTTGCACCCCTCAATTTCAATCCATTGGGGCCTTTTGGTACCGACAAACCTACAAGCAAGATGACGAAAGCAGACATTGTGACCCGGATTGCAGAACAAACGGGCATGGAGAAACAGGATGTTCAAAACACGGTAGAGGCGTTCATGACGACCGTGCGCGAATCCGTGGAGAACGGCGAAAACGTGTACTTGCGTGGCTTCGGCAGCTTCGTGGTGAAAACGCGTGCTGCGAAGACTGGTCGCAACATCAAGGCGAAGCAGTCGATTCAGATCCCCGCTCACAACATCCCGTCATTCAAGCCCGCGAAAGAATTCGTGGACCACGTGAAGGCGAAAGTTCCCGTACAGGGATGAGTTTGAAGAAGGGACAGATCGCCCTGTTGGTCGCGGGCGCTGGGGTGTTTGCGGCGGTGTTGCTCTTGGAGCGCAAGCCGTCGAGCTCTGCGGATGCTGCGATTGCGGAGGTGGAGGCGTTGAACGCCGACGAAACCCTGTCCCCGGTGGACCAAGCCGTTGCGCTAGTCAATGGCTCCAATCCGATGGAGGGGGTCATGAAATTGCGCGAGTTGGCGGAGTCGGATCCGCCGAACGTGGAAGCGGTCGTTTGGTTGGGCATCTTTTCGGTCCAAAGCGGCCAAATCGACAAAGCCCGCGAGCGCTTCACCCAAGCGCTGGGTCTTGAGCCCGGCAACTTCGAGGCGACGTTCCAACTCGCGGTGCTCGACATGGAAGCGCAGGAGTACGAACGCGCCATTTCGGGCTTCGAGGCGTGCATGGAAAACGATCCGACCTTCCACAGCGGCTTGTTCTTTACGGCCCGTTGCTACGACTTTTTGGGCCAACGGGAAGCGGCGCTGAGCCGTTACCACGCTTATTTGCCCTACGCACCCGACACCACGGTGACGGCGAGCGTTGAGGGCTTCATTCAACGATTGGAAGCCGGAGAATCCGGTTCATCAGACTAAAACCATACAGCTATGCCAAGCGGAAAAAAACGGAAGCGCCATAAGATGGCCACGCACAAGCGTAAGAAGCGTCTGCGTAAGAATCGCCACAAGAAGAAGTAAGGCATAGCTCGGGCTGCGGCAATGGGTCGTAGCCCGAGCGTCTTGCCTTGCGCAAACCGATTCGCGCGTGAGCAAAGAATTGGTCATCAACTCGACGCCCGCGGGCGTTGAAATCGCCCTGGTCGAAGACGGCGTGCTCACCGAGCTGCATCGCGACCAAGGAGGTACAGATTATGCCGTCGGGGACATCTACCTCGGACGGGTTAGAAAGGTATTGCCCAGCCTCAACGCCGCGTTTGTGGACGTGGGGCATGAGCGCGATGCCTTCTTGCATTACTTGGATTTGGGACCGCATTACCGCACGCAGCAACAGTATGTGAAGCGGGTGATGGGGGGCAAGCAACCGGTTTCGGATTTGGCCCATTTCAAAAAGGAGCAAGAGATTGACAAAAAGGGCAAGATCAAGGACGAAGTCAGCGCTTCGCAATTGGTGCTTGTTCAAGTTGCGAAGGAGCCCATCAGCACGAAGGGCCCGCGCCTGACGGCGGAAGTCACCCTGCCGGGTCGCTACCTCGTGCTCGTGCCGTTCAGCGACAAGGTTTCGCTTTCGTCTCGGATCAAAGGCGAGGAAGAGCGCACGCGATTGCGCCGCCTCATGCAGAGCATTCAGCCTCCTGGCTTCGGCATCATCGTGCGAACGGTGGCTGAACAGAAGGGCGCAGCTGACTTGCATGCCGACCTCGAGGACCTCGTGAACCGGTGGGCGGAATTGCACAAACGCCTGCGCCACGCCAAGCCCGGGAAGCGGGTGCTCGGTGAAATCGACAAGACCAGCGCCGTCCTGCGGGATGTGTTGGCCCCCGATTGCACCGCCATCCACGTCAACGAGGCGAAGTTGGCCGACGATGTCCGCAATTACTTGCGGAGCATTGCGCCGGAGAAGGAGGAAATCCTGAAGGTGTCGAAGGACAAGGATTTGTTCAATTCGCGGAGCATTCACCGCCAAATCAAGGCCGCATTCGGCCGCCAGGTGAACCTGCGCAGCGGCGCTTACCTCATCATCGAACAGACCGAAGCCATGCACGTCATCGACGTGAACAGCGGCGGGCGAAAGGCCGGTGCGAAGGACCAAGAGGAAAACGCTTTGCACACGAACCTCGAGTGCGTGGATGAAATCGCCCGCGTGTTGCGCCTGCGCGACATGGGCGGCATCATCGCCATCGACTTCATCGACATGGCCAAGCGCGAGCACAACAAGCAGCTCACCGATGCGCTCAAGGCGGCCATGGCCAAGGACAAAGCGAAGCACAACATCCAACCCCCAAGCCGGTTTGGTGTGGTGGAGATGACGCGCCAACGCGTGCGTCCGGTCGCGAAAATCAAGACGGCCGAAAAATGCCCGACCTGCAACGGTTCGGGCGAAGTGGGGGCGTCCATCCTCATCACGGACACCATCGAGAACAGCTTGAACTACCTGACCCAAGCAGAGGGGCATCGGCGGTTGACGCTCGTGGTGCATCCCATCGTCGAGGCCTACTTGAAATCCGGTTGGTGGAAGTCCCAAATCCGCAAGTGGCGGAAGAAATTTGGCGCCACCATCCATGTGGAATCCAACAGCTCCATGGAACTGCTGGAGTACCACGTGTTCAATCAGCTCGGTGAAGAGCTGATCACCTGATGAACGGGACGCCGCATTCGCCTAAGAAGCCGATGCGGCGTCCACTTCTTTCGGGTAACACAGGAACGATTTGGCCACCACCAAATCCGACGCGTTTCGGGTATCGTCCAATGCATCCGCCAAATCGGTTACGCGCCCATCCTTGAACATCACCTGAATGCCTCCCGCCTTGTAGGCCTGGTTGCGCACCCGGTCGTTCAATACAAACCGGCTCGCCGTGGCTTCGTCGATGCCCCAGGCTTTCGCCACGGCCTTCACTTTCGATTGAATCTCTTCTTCGCTGAACGCCTGAGCGCGCAATTCGATGCGGAACAAGCGCCGCCCCAGCAGCCGATCCGCCAGCGTGCGCAACGTGAAATCCTCGTGGTGCCGCCACGCCTTCAACGCCGACAAAATGTCGCTGTCGTCCAAGTCCGAAAAGCGATCCAGGATTTCGGGATCGGCAAGGAACCGCGTCCGGTCGAGCCGGTGGCGCAAGAACATCCCCAGCGCAGGCGTCGCGAACAGCGGTTCGCCCGCTTCCCCCAATTCGTGCGCCCGCTTCAGGCATTGCATCAGCATGTACTCGGCGCTCAAGACGGTTCGGTGCAAGTAGACTTGCCAGTACATGAGCCGCCTCGCCACGAGGAACTTCTCGATGGAGTAGATGCCTTTTTCTTCGATGACGAGGTTGCCGTCCACCACGTTGAGCATCTTGATGATGCGCTCGCTGCCGACCTTGCCTTCCGCCACGCCGGAATAAAAGCTGTCCCGGGCGAGGTAGTCCAGCCGGTCCATGTCGAGCTGCGAGGACACGAGTTGGTGCAAGAACGCCTTCGGATGGTGGTCGTTGAAGATGTCGATGGCCAAATCCAGCGCCCCATTGAACTCGTCGTTCATCCGATTCATCATCAGCACCGACAAGTCCTCGTGGTGCACCCCTTCCACCAAACTGTGCTCCAGCGCATGGCTGAACGGCCCGTGCCCGATGTCGTGCAGCAAGATGGCCGCGCACGCACCCTCCGCTTCCTCCTCCGTGATGCCGATGCCCTTCTCGCGCAGCGTGTCGATGGCCTCCTGCATGAGGTACATGGCGCCGACCGCGTGGTGGAAGCGGTTGTGCACCGCTCCAGGATAGACCAAATGCGACAACCCCAACTGGCTGATGCGCCGCAACCGCTGCATGTACGGGTGGTCCATCAAGTCCAGGGTGAGGCCGTACCGGAGGGAAATGAACCCGTAGACCGGATCGTTCAGGATTTTGCGTTTGTTGGGTGCTGCCATGGGGTACGAATTGCCCGCAGGATGTCGTTTCTTCGTGCAAGGTAAGTTGCCGGCTCCACCTGCCGCGTCCGAATGTGTGGGCGTGGGCCCGAAATTTACCGTTGCAACTTCAATTCAACTTGAACACCCCCGCATGACGCATCGCAAGCCACACATTCTTTGGGTCGATGATGAGATCGACTTGCTTCAGCCGCACATTTTGTTCCTCGAAAAGAACGGGTACGAGCTCGTGTCCGTGAACAACGGGTTGGAGGCGGTGGAGCGGGTGGCGGAGGGCGTGTTTGATTTGGTCTTCCTCGACGAAAACATGCCGGGGATTCAAGGCATTGAGACGCTCAGGCGCATTCAAGCGCTGCGGCCCCACCTGCCCGTGGTGATGATCACGAAAAGCGAGGAGGAACACACGATGAACGAGGCGTACGGCGCGAGCATCAGCGATTACCTCATCAAGCCGGTCATTCCGCAGCAGCTGCTGGCGGTGTTGAAGCGTTTTCTCCATGTGAATCAGCTGCAGAGCGAGCAGTTGCTGACGGATTTTCAGCAGGCGTATCGGGCCATCACGATGCAGCTGATGGACCGATTGGATGCCCGGGACTGGATGGGCATTTACAAGCAAATTGTTCGGTTTCAATTGAAATTGACGGATGCGCAGGACACCGGCATGTTGGACATGCTCGATGCCCTGACGACCCAAGTGGACCAGGAGTTCACGAAGTTCTACGAGCGGAATTTGGAGGAGTGGATGGCGGGGCCCGGGGACGACGTGCCCACGCTGTCGCACCGGTTGCTCCCCGAGCGGTTGACGCCGCTGCTCGAGTCGGCGGGGGAGCGCCCGATTTACCTCATCGTCATTGACAACTTGCGGACGGATCAGTGGGAACTCATCGAGCCGATGCTGCAGGACAAGTGGCGCGTCAAGGCCAAATCCCCCTACTTCTCCATCCTCCCCACCGCCACCCAATACGCACGCAACGCCCTGTTCGCTGGCCTCAATCCCGCCGAAATCGCCCGCGTTCATCCCCAGTGGTGGAAAGACGAGCGCGACGAGAGCGGCAAGAACCTCCATGAGCAGGAGCTGTTTCAGGCATTTTTGAAACGCATCGGATACGAACGCCGATCGGATTATTTCAAGATCACGCGGCATGAGCACGGCGTGAAGTTCGTGGACCAACTGCACACGACGAAGGGCAACGGCGTCACCGCCGTCGTCTACAATTTCGTAGACCAACTCTCGCACGCGCGCACCGATAACGACGTCATCAAGCAGCTGACCGAAGGCGAAGCGGGCTACCGTTCGCTCACCGCTTCGTGGTTCAAGAACAGCACCTTGCGCGAGGCGATGGATTGGATGGCGGAACAGGGGGCTTGGGTCATCGTGACCACCGACCACGGAACCATTCGCGTGGAGGATCACGTGGTGGTGCGCGGGGAGCGGGATACGAACACGAACCCGCGGTACAAGGTGGGGAAGAATTTGGGGTACGACCCGAAGCAGGTGTTCGAGGTGCGGGACCCGGAGGCGTTTGGGTTGCCGAGGCGGAATTTGGCGGATTCGTACATCTTCTCGCGGGGCCATGATTTCCTCGTGTATCCCAACAACCAGGGCGAGCACGTTCGCCGGTTCAAGGGGACGTTCCAGCACGGGGGCATTTCCATGGACGAGGTCATCATTCCGTGGGTGGAACTCGAACCGCGATGAACATGGAACGGAAGGTGATTTGGCAGGTGGAGGTGCCGGATGTGGAGGCGGTGGAGCGGTTGGCGCCGGAGTTGGCGGATCGCTTGCCGGACGTGGGCGTGGTGGCGCTTCACGGACCGATGGGGGTGGGGAAGACGACGTGGGTGGGGGCGATGTGTCGGCATTGGGGGGTGGC
>CAYMHW010000032.1:0-25514 GCA_964390365.1 uncultured Comamonadaceae bacterium
GTGCCCACTACGATCACGTCAATCAAGCGTTTGTTCGCTGGATTCACCAGCCGGATCGAATTCTTGTGATTCGTCCATTTGTCGGCGAGGGGCCCCTGTGGAACTTTTGAATTCAACATGGTCGTGCGGGTTAGGAGAGCTGGATGATGTAGAGGTAAACCGGAATCGAAGCAAACGCCGCAGGCACAAGAACGCTGAACGCCTTGCCCACGCGTTCAATCCAAGGTGTGTACTTGTCCGAGCGCAACCCAAAGGATTGGAAAGCGCTGGAGAACCCATGCCAAAGGTGGAATCCGATGGCGACTTGGGCGATCACATAGAAAAGAACTGCACCGAGCGCCATGCCATTGGCAGGGCCGAAGAACTCC
Source organism: uncultured Comamonadaceae bacterium (assembly GCA_964390365.1). Classification (GTDB taxonomy): domain Bacteria; phylum Bacteroidota; class Bacteroidia; order Flavobacteriales_D; family Sanyastnellaceae; genus JALQTD01. Next base: position 369 of record CAYMHW010000032.1, read on the forward strand.
ATCACCACGCGATGCAAATCCTTCACTTCCACGCCATCAATCGCGTAGGTGTCCACCTCTCCGAAGTGCATCACGTACCAAAAGTTCTGCATGTGAGCAGCAATGAAGGCCAACACCACCGTCCCCAAAACGGCCATGTTGCGGCTGCTCCAACCCGCGTTGGCTGCGCCGTTTTCTTTCGCATAGCGCACAGGCCGCGCGGCGCGGTTCGCACGAACCAACAGCACGCCATCCACCACGTGAAGCAAGATTCCGAAGTACGTCAAGTAGCTGAGCACCTTGACCAAGGGAAAGGTGGTCATGAACAACGCGTATTCGTTGAACGCATCCCTGCCGGCCTCTCCGGTTTGGAACAGCTGCAAGTTGCCCAGCAAGTGCCCGACTAAGAACAGGCACAAAAACAGGCCCGTAGCGGCCATGGCATACTTCTTCGAAAGCGAAGACGGAAACAATCCTTTGTTGCTCATTGCGGTTGAGTTCGTTGGTTGCAAAGATAGTTCTGCGGCGGCCGGCGACCAATGCAACGCCGAAACGCTCAGCAGAAACAACCGAACTCCCCCTTCGGTTTTGAAAAAAGGGCGCCCCGCCCAAACGAGCTAAGGGCGCCCCACCCTTCAGGACTCCGCCTCCTTCCCCTCCGGCCGCTTCTCGAGCAACAACAACTCGCTCGCGACCACTTCCGTCACATAACGGGTGTGTCCTTCAGAGTCCTCATAGGTTCGGTAGGATAACCGCCCCTCAACCGCAACCTCTGAGCCTTTTGTGAGGTAAGCCCCCACCACTTCCGACAACTTGCCCCAGACCACGACGTCGTGCCACTGGGTTCGCTCCATGCGTTCTCCCGAAGCGTTCTTGTAGACTTCGTTCGTCGCCAGCGGGAAACTCGCTTTGGTTTTTCCCTCCTCAAACTGGACCAGTTCCGGGTCCTTTCCCAATCGTCCAATCAACTGGACTTTGTTGCGCAATGCATTCATCTTGTGTGTTTTTGAATGATGAAGCGAAGGTGGGAGGGGGCTTGGGCAAGAGCCGTAACCGTTACGGATGCGTTCACGGGCGTAGGTCCGGAATTCACCCGCGTCAGCTGAAAGGCGCGCCGTATCTTCGCGCCTCCATCGAAATTCCCTTGCCATGAGTGCTCCTTCCGATGTCCGCGTGCGTTTTGCCCCGAGTCCTACAGGCCCCTTGCACATGGGCGGCGTGCGCACCGCGCTCTACAATTACCTCTTCGCGCGCCGCCACGGAGGCAAGTTCCTGCTGCGCATCGAGGACACGGACCAAAAGCGCTTCGTGCCCGGAGCCGAAGAGTACATCTTGGAAGCCCTGAATTGGTGTGGATTGCAGGTGGATGAAGGCGTGGGGGCTTCCGGCGATTTGGGGCCCTACCGCCAGAGCGAGCGGAGTGCCCTTTACGCCGAGCAAATCCAGCAATTGATCGCGGCGGGTTGGGCGTACAAGGCCTTTGATTCAGCCGACGACATGGAGGCTTTGAGGAAGTCTGCGGAGGCGGAGGGGCGTGTTTGGCAGTACGATGCGACGACGCGGATGGGGATGCGCAACAGCTTGACGTTGAGCGCGGAAGAGGTGGCCGCACTGGAGGCTGAAGGGGCGCCGGCCGTCATCCGGTTTCGCATGCCGGAGGAGCCGAAGGATGTGGTGATCGAGGATTTGGTCCGTGGAAAAGTCCAAATCTCCACCCGCGTGCTCGACGACAAGGTCCTCATGAAAGCGGACGGCCTGCCCACCTATCACTTCGCAAACGTCGTCGACGACCACTTCATGGCCATCAGCCACGTCATCCGCGGCGAGGAATGGCTGCCCAGTGCCCCCCTCCACGCCATGCTCTACGAGGCGTTCGGGTGGACGGCTCCGCAATTTGCGCACCTGCCCCTCATCTTGAAACCCACGGGAAACGGCAAGTTGAGCAAGCGCGACGGCGACCAAGGCGGATTCCCGGTGTTCCCGTTGGAGTGGACCGATCCGGAAACGGGCAAGGCGTCCTCGGGTTATCGCGAATCGGGTTATTTGCCGGAGGCGTTCACGAACATGTTGCTCCTTTTGGGTTGGAATCCGGGGACGGAGCAGGAGGTGTTCCAGTTGGCTGAGGCGGTGGAGGCGTTCGATTTGGACCGCGTGGTGAAGTCTGGGGCCCGATTCAATCCGGATAAAGCCAAATGGTTCAACGAACAGCACCTGCGCAATCTGCCCCTCGAAACCGTAGCCGCCCAACTCCACGCGACCCAACCCGCCGGCCTCAACTGGGACCTGCAAGCTTGCCACACCGTGGCGGACATGATGCTTGAGCGCGTTTCATTTCTGAGTGAAGTTTGGGAAGCGCGGTGGCTTTTCGAGCGGCCGGAAGCCCTCGATGCCAAGCTGGTGCGCAAGCGTTGGAAAGACGACACCACGCCGCTCATCGACGGCCTCATGGAACGGCTGAACGCCCTCGAGTCATTCGATTCAGAAGCGATTGAAACAGCCTTCAAGGCCTACCTCGAAGAACGCGGCGTCGGTTTCGGAGCGGTGCTGTTGCCCTTCCGGATTTTGCTCACGGGAGAAGGCGGCGGTCCCTCCATGTTCGCCTTCGCTGCGTTCCTCGGAAAAGAAGAAACCCACCAACGCGTGGAGGCGGGTAAAGCGTTGGTCAAAAGCGTACAATCCGCATGAAAATCGGCGAAATCCACGTGAACGACATGCGCTTCCGCGCCCACCACGGTTGCATGGAAGAAGAAGCGCGCATCGGCGGGGATTACGTCGTCGATGTCACCATCCGCATGGACCTGCATGAGGCGGCCACGACCGACCGCCTCGACGCCACCGCGGATTATTGCGACGTTCATCGGATCGCTCAAGAAGCCATGGCCATTCGTTCAAAGCTGATTGAACACGTGGCCCAGCGCATCCTCGATGGGTTGCGCCACCAGTGGCCTCATGCCGATTCATTTCAAGTTAAACTGACGAAGATTTCTCCTCCCATCGGCGGGGATGTGGCCTCGGTGGCGGTCGTGTTGAACGGCTGAACTTTTTGTTGACATCGTAAATGCCTTACGATGTGGTGCTGCACCTTTGGCACATGAAGGTATGGCACACGGCAGACTGGCATTTGGGCAAGCGCCTGCACGAGCAATCGCTGCATGCGGACCAAAGGCATTTTTTCGAATGGATGCTCGACGAAATCGAGCGGCGGGGAGTGGACGTTTTGCTCGTTTCAGGCGATGTGTTCGACACCGCAAATCCGCCCACGGAGTCCCGGGCGCTGTATTATTCGGTGTTGACGCGTTTGGCTGCGCTCAACGTGCAAGTGGTGATTACGGGGGGCAACCACGATTCCCCGTCCATGCTGAACGCCCCGAAGGATTTGCTCGAGGCGTTGCGCATTCGGGTCATCGGCGAGTTGCCCGCAGACTTGTCGGACGCGTTGATTCCACTCGGGCCAGCTGAAGCGCCTCAAGCAGTGGTGGCCGCCATTCCGTTCGTTCGCGACAACGCGTTGCGCCAAATCACCCCCGGGCTCACCCCCACGGAGCGCCAAGAAGCCATCCGAACGGGCTTGCACGAGCTGTTTCATGCCGCTGGGTCGGCCTGCGAAGCGCAGTACCCCGACCTCCCCGCTTTGGCCATGGGGCACCTCTATGCCGCAGGAACCCAACTCAGTGAAAGCGAGCGCGAAATCCAAGTGGGCAACCTCGCGGGCGTAGAACCCAGCACCTTCCCTGCCCATTTTCAGTACGTCGCCCTCGGACACATCCACAAACCCCAGCCGGTGGCTCCCCACATCCGCTATTCCGGCTCGCCCATTCCGTTGTCGTTCAGCGAGCGGGACCAACAGCATCGGGTGCTCGAATTCACCATCGATTCGGGCCAAATCAGCACGGCCGAAGCCGTGCACATCCCCACCATCCGCAAACTGGTTCAAGTGTCCGGAGACCTGCAACAGGTGCGGGAACGCCTCGAGCGCCTTCCCGGAACCGGACGCCTTTCAACGCTCATTGAAGCACGGCTCGTCATTGAACATGCGGATCCCGCGGTAACCTTGAACTTCAGCCAACTCGTCGAACAATTCAACACGCTCCATACCGATGCCCATATTGTGAAGCAGTTCATCGAAGTGACCGGCGAGCGATCCCGCGCAACCGACATCCTGCCCGATGCGGACCTGAAGCAATTGCAGCCTCCCCAGGTGTTCGAAGCCCTGCTCGATGCGGAAGGCATCGAAGACCGCGATGTCCTCCGCGAAGCCTTTCAAGAACTCATCCAAGAACTCCAACAAGACGAACGCGCATGAAAATCCTCAAACTGGAAATCGAGAACCTCGCTTCGTTGAAAGGAAAGCACGTCTTGGATTTCACGGCCCCGCCCTTGCACCAATGCGGCTTGTTCCTCATCGCCGGGCCTACGGGAAGTGGGAAAACGACGCTCTTGGATGCCCTGTCGTTGGCCTTGTACAACGAATTGCCGCGGATGGGCAAAGTTTCCAAACGCGACATCGATCAATCGGGCGCCCTCGTGACCCGACACACCGACCACGCCCTGGCCCGCGTCACGTACCGCTGCGCTACGGGTACCTTCATTTCGCAGTGGCAAATCTCGAAGAACCGCAACGGAAACTGGCGGAATTACGACTTCGAGGTGTTCGATGAAACCGGAAACTCCATGGGGTTGCTCCGGAGCGAGGTGGCTCTGTTCAACGCTGAACGCATCGGCTTGGATTACGAGCAATTCACGCGGGCCATCGTGTTGGCACAAGGCGAGTTCGCTCAGCTCTTGAAAAGCGGGGAAGATCAACGGGCGGCGCTGCTCGAAAAGATCACCGGAGACAGCATTTACCGGCAATTGGGAAAAGCGGCCGCCGAGCGGGCCAGCGGGTTGTTGGCGCAAGACAAAGACCTGAAGAACCAGCAAGAAGGGCTGCGGGCCCAGGTGCTTGAACCGGACCAAGCCGATGCCCTTTCAGTCGCAGTGAACGGGTTGAACACGAAGGTCCAATCCCAGCAAAAGGAGGTCAATCAACGCGAACGAGCGCTTGAAATTCGAAACGAATTGAACCAAGCCAAGTTGTCCCTCGATGCGCGTCGAACGGAGCTCGGTGCAACCGAAGCCCGATGGACCCATTGGAACAGCCTTAACGCCGAAACTTGGGAGCGACACCAAGCCCTGTTGCCCATCGAGTCGGTGGTCAGGAAGTGGTCGCAGGCCGCTGCACGAATGACTTCAGCGAAAACTGAATTGTTGAGCTTGACCGCGGATCGGACCGCGTCGCACCAGAAACTTGAATCGCAACTCGAACGCGCTCAAGCATGGATGCCGACCCCCATTGATCGGGCCACCGTTGTCGAGCAACTCGACGCTCTTGCGGAGACCGTTCGCGGGGTGGTCAAGCGGTTGAACCAACAAAATGAAGAAGCGGCCAACATCCGAACCCACTTCAAACAGCACGTTGAGTTTCAAACGAAACTGGTGTGGAGCGACGATCGAACCACGGCGGAATGGGCGACCGCTTTGGACCGAAACCAAACCGAATGCGCAAAACAACTGACCGAAGCGGAATCCCAACTTGCCGCCTGCGCGGCTCCCGGCTTGGACGAGGCCTCCGCAGCAAGTTGGGAACTGCGCGCTGAGCACTGGATGCAACTTGAATCGGCTTGGAACGGCAAGAAGGGGCGAGCCACCCAAATCCAATCGGTCTTGTCGACGAAACGCGCCCAATTGGCTGAAGCTCCCGAACTCCTCCATGGGTTGAACCAAGCCTTGCTGCTGGCCGTTTCGAAAGAAAAAACCGCTGAAGCGGAGTGGCGCTATGCCGCGCTGCACGCTCAAGTGGCTGCCCATCGAACAGAACTCACCGCCGGTCACCCCTGTCCCTTGTGCGGCGCCCTCGAGCACCCGTATGCAGAAGACCTGCCCGAGGTCCAGCCTGACGATAAAAAAGCGGCTTGGGACCGTGCGCAAAAGGCGCGGATGAAAGCTGAACTGAGCTTGAAAGAGGCCCAACGAAAGGAACAGGGGCTTCAGGATGAATTGAACCAGCTCGAGCACGAATTGGAGGAGCTGGAGTTGGGTCAACTGAATGCGCAACTCGACGAAGTCAAATCGGCATTTCCTGCGGATTGGGCGGAATGGGGTGGCGAACGGGTGCGGTCACACGTTCGGGAATGGGTGGCTGCAAAGGGGCGGGCGGAGGAGGCGACGAAGTACCTCAATGGCGGGAATGAAGCCTTGAACCGACTCGGACAGTTGGAGGCCATTCGGGAAGACGTCGGGGCGATTGAGCGGGAATTGAAAGCGATTTGGCCTCAGGATGCGGAAGTGGATGAAGCGGTCAACGCGTGGAAACTCACGTGGAAACTCGAACACGCAAACTTGGAATCCCTGAACCAGCGCATGGAACGCGTAGAAGTGGCCATCCGGCTGGAATCCGAAGTGGTCGGGGCTTGCGAACGGGAAGCGCAACCCGTGCTCGATGAATTGGAACTGACTGACCTCGCTGCAGCAGATGCGCAACTGCTCGATGGCAGCAAGGCTCAGCAACTTGGAAAGGAACGCGAGCAGCTCAACATCGATCGCATTCAGGCCATTGAACGCGTCAACAACCAAGAAAAGCGGGTCACGGACTTGATCGCAATCGACACCCAAGAACCCGATGAAACCCTGGACTTACAGGCGAAAAATGCCAGGGAACAACTCCGTATTCTCCAAGCGGAGCGCGACGAACGCTTTGCTGAACTTCAACAACACCATGGAGCGCTCAACCAAATCGAGGTGCTGGAAACCAAGCGTGCCCAACTCCTCGGCGATGGCGAAAAGTGGCTGAAACTCCATGCGCTCATCGGCGACGCGGAGGGCAAGAAGTTCAACAAATTCGCTCAGCAATTGACCCTGGGACAACTGCTCGCCATCGCCAACCGCCGCCTGAACGGTCTCAGCGATCGCTACCGATTCGCCGAGCCCGATGAAGGCGGGAAACTCGCGGTCATTGACCAGCACATGGCGGGCGAACGGCGCGGGGTCAGCACGCTCAGCGGCGGGGAGACGTTCTTGATGAGCTTGGGGCTTGCTTTGGGGTTGAGCGATTTGGCCTCCCGCAACATCCAAATCGGTGACCTCTTCATCGATGAAGGGTTTGGCACCCTCGACGCGGATGCACTGGAAGGCGTGCTCGACGTGCTCGATCGCCTGCAAACCGCCGGTGGGCGGAACGTGGGCATCATCTCCCACGTCGAAGGCCTCAAAGAGCGCGTGTCAACGCAAGTGCAGCTCACACCCAACGGCCAAGGTCACAGCACCCTGCGCGTGGTGCCCGAAAGTTAAAGGCGCATCTCGGGGACCTCGTCCGGAACGACGAGCGGCCCCGCTGTGGCGGTTTGAATCTCCTCGACGGAAACGCCGGGCGCGCGCTCGACCAAGTGGAACGCGCCGTCGCGGATGTCGAGCACGGCGAGGTTCGTCACGACGCGTCGGACGCACGCCACGCCCGTCAGCGGCAGGGTGCATGCTGGGAGCAATTTGGACTCCCCGCGCTTGTTCGTGTGCATCATCGCCACGATGATGTTCTCAGCACTCGCGACCAAGTCCATCGCGCCCCCCATGCCCTTGACCATCAGTCCCGGGATTTTCCAATTCGCGATGTCGCCGTTGGAACTGACTTCCATCGCGCCCAATACCGTCAACTGCACGTGGCGCCCGCGGATCATGGCGAACGAGGTGGCGGAGTCGAAATAGACCGCGCCCGGCATGGCCGTGATGGTCTGTTTGCCCGCGTTGATGAGGTCGGCATCTTCGGTGCCCTCTTCAGGGAACGGCCCCATGCCGAGGATGCCGTTTTCGGACTGGAACTCCACCTCCAAGCCTTCCGGAATGTAGTTCGCCACCAAGGTCGGAATGCCGATGCCCAAGTTCACGTACCAACCGCCTTGAACCTCTTGCGCAATGCGGCGTGCGATGTCATTTTTTGATAGCATGGGATCAAGCTTTTGCCGGACGAACCGTGCGTTGTTCAATGCGTTTTTCGAACCGATCGCCTTGGAAAATGCGCTGGACAAAAATGCCCGGCGTGTGAATTTCATTGGGATCCAACTCCCCCGCGGGAACCAGTTCCTCCACTTCCGCGACCGTGATGCGACCGGCCATGGCCATCATCGGATTGAAGTTGCGGGCCGTTGCCTTGTAGACCAAATTCCCCGCCGTATCCCCCTTCCACGCCTTCACGAAAGCGAAATCAGCCGTGAGCGCCGTTTCTAAAATGTGCGGCTTGCCATCGAACTCCCGCACCTCCTTGCCTTCCGCCACCTCGGTCCCGTAGCCGGCCGGCGTGAAAAAGGCCGGAATGCCCGCGCCGGCCGCCCGGCAACGCTCGGCGAGGGAGCCCTGGGGAATGAGGTCCACCTCGAGCTCTCCGGAGAGCATTTGGCGCTCGAACTCGTCGTTCTCCCCGACGTAGGAGGAAATCATCTTCCGGATTTGGCGCCCTTTCAGCAGCAAACCCAAACCGAAGTCATCCACCCCCGCGTTGTTCGAAATGCACACCAAATCCTTCACCCCTCGGCGCTTCAGCTCCGCAATAGAATGCTCCGGAATGCCGCACAGCCCGAAGCCCCCGAGCATCAGGGTCATGCCGCTCTCAATCCCTTCGCAAGCCGCCTGAGCGTCCTTGACTGTCTTTGTTATCGCCATTTCAATGTCATTAATCGAATAATCCGTCTTCCGCTTCATTGGGATGGCCAAACGGCGTCCCCCGCAGCAACAAACTCTCTTCGCAATCCAGCGAATCCAACCCCAACTGCTCAGGCAGCACGAAGTCCGCTCTGCTCAATCCAATTCGCGGGTTCGCGAGCGCTTCCTTCATGTAATACCCGAAAATCGGCAAGGCCGTGTTGGCGCCTTGCCCGTACCGAATCGTGCTGAACCGCACCGCGGGATCTTGCGCCCCGACCCAAACCCCCGTCACCAAGTCGGGCGTGAGGCCCATGAACCAGCCGTCGGTGTGCCCTTGCGTCGTGCCCGTTTTGCCTGCCAAGGGAATGGTCAGCCCGTCATAACCCCGGGACTGCAAGTCCATGCGCAACCGAACTCCAGTGCCTTTGCGCTCCCCGGTTTCAATGCTGTACGCGCCATCCACCACGCCCTTCATCATCTCCACCACGGTCGCCGCGGTCCGCGCATCGAGGCCTTGGTGAATCTCCGGTTCTGGGGTGTAGATGACGTTGCCGAATTTGTCCTCAATGCGAGCAATGTACGTGGGCCGCACGTAAACCCCGCCGTTGACAAGGGCCGCATTGGCGGATGTGATTTCCTTCAAGGTCATCTGGGCCGCGCCGAGGGCAATGGAAGGAACTTCAGGGATTTCCGACTCGATGCCCAGCGCATAGGCCAACTCCGCAACCCGATGCGCGCCGAAATCCTTGATGAGCTTCGCCGTCACGGTGTTCATGGAGTTGGCCAAAGCGTACTCCAACGTCACGATGTCCCCGTATTCGAAGTCCGAGTTATCGGGGCACCAGTCCGGCTGGCCATCGGGCATTTCGATGCAGATCTTCTGGTTGGGGATTTCAGTGCACCGGTTCATGCCGTAACGAAGGGCCGTCGCGTACACGAAGGGCTTGAAAATCGAGCCCACTTGGCGGCGGCTTTGGCTGACGTTGTCGTACTTGAAGTAGCGGTAATCGATGCCTCCCACCCACGCTTTGATGTGGCCGGTTTGGGGTTCGATGGACATCAAGCCGGCATGCAGGAAGTGCTTTCGGTGCTTGATCGAGTCCATCGGGGTCATCACCGTGTCAACCGGTCCGGCATGTGAGAACACCCGCATGGGCACCGGGGTCTCGAACGCTTGGTCGATTTCCTTGTCCGTGGGCCGATGCCACGTGTGGCTGCAACCGCCTTTTTCGGCGTCGCAGTTCCACGTGTTTTGGTCCCCCTCAGAGCCTTTCGCAATGTAGAACCCCGGGCGTTTGCACTCGGGGCATAATTTTCCTGTAGCAACCAAATACCGTTCGCTTTCGCGCACCGCTTGTTGCAGGATGTTGTCGCGCGTTTGGCGGTCGATGCCTGAGAAGAACGGCCATTCCGAGGCAGAACGTCGGCGCAAATCCTTGTCGAGACTGGCCTGCAACTCCCCGGCAAGGTGGGCGTGGACCGCCTGTTCGGCAGCGCGCTGCAAGCGGCTGTCGATGGTGGTGAACACCTGGATGCCGTCGCGGTACACATCGTAGGGGGCACCATCGGCCTTTCGGATGAGGTATTCGCCCGAGGCGTCCTTTGCGGACAAAAGCCGTTTCAACTCGCCGCGCAATTCTTCTCGGAAGTAGGGCGCGATGCCCTCGTCGTGGCTGACGCGTTGGAAGTTCAACCCAAGGGGAAGGGCCGAAAGGGAGTCGTACTGGGCGTCGGTGAGGCGGTCGTATTTGACCATTTGGCTCAACACCACGTTGCGCCGATTCAACACCAGTTCCTCCCGGCGCATGGGGTTGTAAAGCGAACTGTTTTTCAACATCCCCACGAGCATGGCGGACTCTTGAACGTTCAATTCGTTGACGTCCTTGTCGAAGTAGATGTTGGCGGCGGACTTGATGCCCACGGCTTGGTTCAGGAAATCGTAACGGTTGAGGTAAAGCGCGATGATTTCGCCTTTCGTGTAATGCCGTTCGAGCCGGGAAGCGATGATCCACTCCTTCGGTTTTTGCAACAGGGCGCGTTCGAGGAGGCTGGTTTGGTCGTACGATTCGGTGAACAGCAATTTGGCGAGCTGCTGGGTGATGGTGCTTCCCCCGCCACGCGACCCCATGAAGGCAATCGCTCGCGCCAAGCCGATGAAGTCCAGCCCACTGTGGGACTCAAATCGGGCATCCTCCGTGCTGATCAAGGCCCCGACCAAATGGTCCGGCAACTCGTCGAATCGCGCGTCGGACCGGTTTTCAGCATAGTAACGCCCGATGATTCGGCCATCGGAAGAATACACCCGCGTGGCCAAATCCGTCTTCGGATTCGCCAACGTCTCCGTGTCGGGCAAATCCCCCAGCGAGGCCACCAGGACCAATCCCGACAAGCCCAGGAGCGGGCCCAATCCAATCAACCAAAGCCACCGCGCTTGCCTGCCAAATCGAGACCCTTTTGGTCCCTGGGCCCGCTTCGGTGCGGGTTTCTTCGTTTGTTGCTTCGCTGCCATTCCAAGTACAAGATTAGGCAAACCGCGCCAACCGCCACCGCTCGCCAGACGCAAAGGTCCGTTAAACGCGCGCATCCTGACTCCTGCACGACCCGTTCGCCCTAAATTTGTCTTTCACCAACGCATTCCCATGGTTGCCCTCATCAAAGCGGCTCAACTCCTCCTGAGCCTTTCCCTGCTCATTTTCTTGCACGAACTCGGGCACTACCTCGCCGCGCGCAAATTCAACACGCGCGTCGAGAAGTTCTACTTGTTCATGAATCCGTGGTTTTCGTTGTACAAAAAGCAAATCGGAGAGACCGAGTGGGGATTGGGTTGGCTGCCACTCGGCGGTTATGTGAAAATCTCCGGCATGATCGACGAGTCGATGGACACGGAGCAAATGAAGCAACCCGTCCAGCCGTGGGAATTCCGCGCCAAGCCCGCTTGGCAGCGCCTCATCATCATGCTCGGCGGCATCATCGTTAACCTCATCCTCGGATTCCTGATTTACGCCATGGTGCTGGGGGTTTGGGGTGAAACCGTGCTTCCGATGCAGAACATGCCATACGGCATCGAAATCAATGAGGAGATCGACCATTGGGGCCTCGAAAACGGTGACCAAATCCTGACCGTCAACGGGGAAGAAGCCCCCCACTTCGACCGCCTGCGCCAAACCCTTTTCTTCGAGTCCATTGCTACGGTCGAGGTGTTGCGCAATGGCGAGCGGGTGGAATTGAACATGAAAGGGGATTTGGGGCAAGACATGATCGATCGCGGGGTGCGCCGGCCGTTCGTGCCCCGGCGTCCGTGCGTCGTGGCGGAAGTGGGGCCGAACACCCCAGCGGAAGCTGCTGGACTCCAAGTAGGCGACCGATTCGTAAGCTTGAACGGGCGGCCGACGCGGTTTTTTGACGAAGCCACTGCGACGTTGCGAGCCAACCCCTCTACGCCGTTTGTGCTGACGGTGGCGGATTCCACGGGGGCGACACGGGATTTGGCGGTCATGACGGACTCCACTGGGGCACTGGGCTTCATCAGCGCTGGATTCAGCGCCTTCCCCGAAATCGCATTTGTGCAACGGGAATACAACGTGCTTGAAGCGTTGAGCAGCGGATTCATGACAGCCGTGAACACGTTTCGGGAATACGCGTTGTCGCTTCGGTTTTTGGTGTCGAAAACGGGCGTGACCCAAGTCGGGAGCTTGGTCACCTTCGGCAGCGTGTTCGACGCGGGCTGGGATTGGGAGGTGTTCTGGCGGAACACTGCATTTTTCTCGATCATCCTGGGCTTCATGAACCTGCTGCCCATTCCCGCGCTCGACGGAGGCCACGTGATGTTCTTGTTGTACGAAATGATCGTGGGGAAGCCCGCTCCGCAGAAGTTTTTGGAAATCGCCCAAACGGCGGGCGTCATTTTCTTGCTGCTGATCATGGCTTTGGCGCTTGGCAACGATGTGTTCCGAGTGATCACAGGCCAGTTCGGTTAACCCCCGATGAACGTCACGGACATCAATGCGTACGGATTGGTGATTGGCGGTTCCCTCGTCATCATCCTCTCCTATTTCGCTAACCTCCTTGCCAAAAAGACGAACATCCCCAGCGTATTGGTGCTCATCGGGATGGGCATCGCCATCCGCCAGGGCTTGAACGCCATCGGACTCACGGAAATTCCGTTCGAAGGGCTCGTGTTGGAATTGCTCGGAACGGTGGGCTTGATCTTCATCGTCTTGGAAGCTGCGTTGGACCTCCAGTTGACCCGTGACAAACGTCCGCTCATCGTTAAAAGCGCTTCGCTGGCCCTGTTGGCCCTCATCGGAAGTTCGCTCGCCATCGCCTGGTTTTTGCAGGTCAGCATGGATTTTCCGTTCTATGAAGGGTTGGTCTACGGCATTCCGCTCTCCATCATGAGCAGCGCCATCATCATCCCGAGCGTCGGAGGCTTGCACCACGACCCGAAGGAGTTCATGGTCTATGAGAGCACGTTTTCTGACATCTTCGGCATCATGGCGTTCTACCTGCTGCTGGGCAACTCCGAATCCGCCTCCGCACAGGAAGTGCTGTTCAGCATCGGCTCCAATTTGTTTTTGACTTTGGTCATCGCCATCCTCGTGAGCTACTTGCTGGTGTGGATCCTGCAAAAGATCACGAGTTCGGTGAAGCTGTTCCTGAGCATCGCGGTCCTGCTTCTGATTTATTCCATCCAAAAACTGCTGCACCTCAGCCCGCTCATCCTCATCCTGATCTTCGGCCTGATGCTGAACAACCACCGCTTGTTCTTTCCGCAGTGGCGCAACGCCCTGCGCGGGGGAAGGTTGAGTCGTTGGGCCAAAGGAAGCGAGGAAGGGCCCGGATGGCCCGCCAATTTGCTCGATGACAACCGAATGAGCACCTTGCACCACGATTACCACCTGCTCACGTTGGAGAGCGCTTTCGTGATCCGCACGTTCTTTTTTGTGCTGTTTGGCATGACGGTTTCGCTCGCCGCCCTCAGCGATTTGCAGGTCATCATGGAAGGACTCATCATTTGCGTCATCCTGTTCGCCGCTCGGTTCCTGTTCCTGCTCATGTTCAAACGCGAGGCGATGTTTCCTTTGCTGTACATCGCTCCGCGGGGGTTGATTACGATTTTGCTCTTCTTCCAAATCCAAAGCTCGTACCCCGAATTCGTTCAGCCCGCCTTCGATCAAGGCATCTTGCTCGTGGTCATTCTCGTGACCAGCATCGTCATGACCGTGGCCTTGGTGCAACATGGATTGGGGGTCAAGGAAATTCCCCGGGAACCGGGCACGGCCGCATTGGAACTGAGCGATCATGAAGCGGAAGGAAAAAACAACCCGCCGGGCGATCGCCTGACCCAACCGCCCAGTTCCAACGCCAACAGCTGACGTCGGATTTGGGCGGTCGTCAAATCAACGACCTCGGCCACGTCTGAAACGCTGCACCCCCCACTGCCCTGCAGGGCCATCCAAACGGAAATCAAGCCTTCGGGAGGCCTTCGATGCGGAATGAACGGCGCCGGAACGGAAGCCGCTTTGACGATGTCCTCGACGCACCGAATGCACTTGGCGCCATCCTCGAGCCAAAACCGATTTCCCTCCCAATCGGGGCGGTCTTCCATCGGGTCGAGCACCAACAAGTCGCGGTTGTTCTCCAGGGCCAAGCGCGCCGTGATCATGCCCCCGCCATTGGCCGGACTTTGCACCAACAACGTTGCCGATGCCATGCCGGCGACGATGCGGTTTCGGTGAGCGAAGTGCCACCGATCGACGTACGTGTCCACGGGGTATTCCGTGACCCAGGCCCCGTTTTCCAACATCGCCTCCGCCGAATGCGCGTGGCCTTGGGGGTGCACCCGCTCCAAGCCATGACCCAAGCACGCCACCACAGCCCCCCCGGCATCGAGCGCGCCCCGCATCGCCGCGATGTCGATGCCGAGCGCCAACCCGCTGACCAGCGTCCCGCCCGCAGCTGCGATGTGCGCCCCCGCTCGGTACGCCCAGCGCGCCGCGGCGTCGCTGCACCTGCGGGTGCCCACGACGGCAATGAGCGGACGCGACCAAGCGGAGGTTTGGCCTTTCACATGCAGCAAATTCGGCGCATCCATCAGCTCCATCAAGCCCGAGGGATACTTCGGGTCATTCCACGAAAGGATGTGCCCGCCCACCGCGTGCGTTCGATCCAAGACGTTCTGCCACCGGTCCGCCAATTCCGTCATCGGAAACGGCAACGCCGCCGCATTCTGATGCAACAGCACTTCCGGAGGAACGCCGTTCTTCCCCGTCATCGCCCGATTCAGCCGCAATTGCCCCCACCCCTCGAGTTGAGACAACCCCCAAAACACCGCTCGCTCCTCCATGCCTTTTCCTCATTTGTTCGCCACAAAAGTCCATGCGTTCACCCCGCACTTCCGAATGCAATTCACGAACGTCGGTCGGGAATTCACGGGCGTCGACGGGCATTCACCGGACTTGTCGCATCTTGCATCCATTCAATTCGCTGACATGAACCGATTGCTTAACCTGCTGGTTTGGATTTCTTTCGCGCTCATTTCGAGTGCATTAAAAGGCCAAACCCTGTCCGGAATCGTGACCGACGCCGACACAGGAGAAGCCCTGCCCGGCGCGCACATCGCGTGCACCTGCAACGGCGTTGAAGTCCACGGTGCGACGGATTTCGAGGGCGCATTTCGTTTGGAATTGCCCAGCGCGCCTCCCTGCACCCTCGCGGTCTCGTTCATCGGAATGGTCCCCTACATCGCCACGATCAGCGACGCGCGCCCCGTCCAGATTGCCCTCCGTTCCAACGTCGAAGCCATCGGAACGGTCGTGGTGAGCGCCGGCCGATTCGAGCAAGCCGCCGAACGGGTCACGGTGTCGCTGGACGTGTTGCCCCCGCGCGTGGTGGAATCGCGCGGCACCACTTCGTTGGAAACGGCCTTGGAGCAAAACCCCGGCGTGAGCTTCGTCGACGGCGAACCCCAAATCCGAAGCGGCAGCGGATTCAGTTACGGCGCAGGCTCCCGCGTCATGGTGCTCGTGGACGATTTGCCCATCCTGTCCGGTGATGCCGGACGACCAACGTGGGGGTTCCTGCCGCTCGAGAATTTGGAACAAATCGAAATCATCAAAGGCGCCTCCTCCGTCCTCTACGGCAGCGCGGCCTTGAGCGGCGTCATCAACATCCGAACGCGTTACCCCGATGCGCGCCCCATCACCCGGCTGACCCTGCAGCACGGCGGCTACTCCACTCCTTTAACCGCGTCCGCGCGCACGTGGGAGGGCACTCCCCAACAAACCAACCTCCGCTTCCTGCACAGCCAGCAACTCGGCGATTGGGATGTCGTGCTGGGCGCCAACATCATCGGAAGTCAAGGCTACCTCGCACCCATCGATTCCAACTCCGCATCCGGTTACGTTCCCTGGAAGGCGGACCGATTCGACAGCGAGGCGCGCGCGCGGATGAACCTCAACGTGCGAAAGCGCACTTCGCGGATTCCCGGCTTGCAGTACGGACTGCGCACGAACTGGCAGAAAAGCAACGCCTTGGCCACGTTGATCTGGGCCCTTTCCCCGGACTCGCTTTACCACGCGGACGGCGGGTCCGCCACGCGCACTTTGCAGACGGCGGGAACGGTGGATCCGTTCTTGACGTATTTGGCGCCGTCGGGGGTCCGGCATGACGTGCGGGCGCGGTGGCAGCATTTGGTCAATGACAACGACAACAACCAGAGCAATGCCTCGGATGTGCTGTTTTCCGAATACCAAATCCACGTGCGCGGCGACCGCTGGCAACTCCCCGGCTTGAACCTCACCGCGGGCCTGGTCGGCCAGCAGACATGGAGCACGTCCGAACTCTACAGCGGCGGGGATACGAACGGTGAAAACCAGGCGCTCAACGCCTCCGCCTATGTCCAGGCCGATGTCGCGGCGGCCGAGCGCTGGAATTTCTCCACGGGACTCCGGTATGAGCACTTCGACGTGAACGGCCAGGTCAGTGGAAAACCGGTGTTCCGGGCGGGCGTGAATTACCAGGCGGGAAGGGCGACTTACTTCCGGGCGAGTTTTGGCCAGGGCTTCCGCTTCCCCACCATCGCCGAATTGTACATCCGCACGGGACTCGGCACCTTGCAAGTGTATCCGAACGACTCGCTCCGCCCAGAAACCTCATGGTCCGCGGAATGGGGCGTGAAGCAAGGCATCCAAATCGGCGAACTGAAAGGATTCCTCGACCTCGCCCTTTTTGAGCAACGCTACGAGGACTTCATCGAGTTCACCTTCGGCCAATGGGGCGCACCCACCGACCCCCTCGTCGGACTCGGGTTCACCAGTAAGAACACCGGCGCGAGCAAGGTTAATGGGGCAGAAGCGAGCTTCACTGGCCGCTTGAATTGGGGCCAAACCACCATCGACTTCATCACGGGCTACACCTACACCCGCCCCATGTCCCTCGATCCCACGTACGAATACGGCGAAGGGACATCCTACGAGTCAACGAGTTACGACCAAATCCATTACCAAAACCTGCGCGGGGATACGGTCGGTATGCAGCTCAAGTACCGGTCGCCGCATTTGGTGCGGCTCGACATCCAGGCCACGAAAGGCCGGTGGTCGGCGGGGGTTTCGGGACGCTACCAAACCGCCCTGCGCAACTTTGACCGCGCCTTCGTGCAGTTCGAAGAATATGGCTTCGTGGACTGGGGGCTGCAACGTTGGCTCGATGAGCACGAGGAGCTTCCGTGGATTTGGGATGCGCGGGTGGGCTTTACGGCCGCAGAACACCACCGCGTTTCGTTGGTGGTCAGCAACCTCACGAACCGCGAATACGCCATTCGTCCGCTGGCCATCGAGGCGCCGCGGCTCATCAGCGCGATGTACACCTACACGTTGGAATGATGGAACAACCCGTACTTGCAATCATTCCCGCGCGTTACGGATCCACAAGGTTTCCGGGCAAACCCTTGGCGGACGTGTTCGGCACGCCCATGGTCGTTCGGGTGATGGAGCGCGCTCAGGCATCGGGGGTCTTTGCCGAGGTGTTGGTGGCGACGGACGATGGGCGCATTGCGGAGGTCGTGGAGCGTCACGGTGGGCGGGCGGTGATGACATCGGAATCCTGTCCCAATGGCACCGCGCGCTGCCATGAGGCCGTGTTGGCCTGGGAGGCGGAAACTGGACGAACGGTGGAAGCCGTTGTGAACGTGCAAGGGGACGAGCCGTATGTGCATCCAGACCAGTTGCGGGATTTGGTCCGGCTCATTCGGAAACCGGGTGCGGCGGTGGCCACGTTGGCAAAGCCCATGGCTCCGGAGGCTCCCGGGTTGCACGACCCCAACCGCGTGAAGGTTGTATGCGATGCCAAAGGGCGGGCGCTGTATTTCTCGCGATCCGCCATCCCGCACGGAGCCGGGCCTTGGAACAAGCACATCGGCCTGTATGCGTTCACCCGGACCGCCCTCGAAGCCCTCATGGAATTGCACCCCACCCCGCTGGAATCGCGGGAACGACTGGAGCAATTGCGGTGGCTCGAATGCGGCTGGCGCATTGACGTGGGGTTGACGCCGCACGAAACGCCTGCGGTGGACGCGCCTGAAGATTTAGCACAACTCCCTCCCCCTAACTTTGAATCATGAATCGGATCCTTTTCGCCAGCGCAGTGGCGGCTATCTTTGCCGCTTCTTGCACGAATCCCACTCCCATGGACACCCCAGCAGAACTTGCTCAATCGGCTTTCAGCACACCGCCTCAGGCGAAAAAAGTGCCCCATGAAACGTCCATCCACGGATTGACGCTGCACGACGATTACTTCTGGATGCGGCTTAGCGACGCCCAAAAGGAGGCCGAACAACCCGACGCCCAAACCCAGGACGTCCTCGACAACTTGAACGCGGAGAACGCCTACCGCTCGGAGGTCATGGCCTCCACGGAAGGGCTGCAATCCGCGCTCTACGATGAAATCGTGGGGCGCATCAAGCAGGACGATTCGAGCGTCCCCGTGAAGGACAACGGCTACTGGTACTACACCCGTTACGAAGAGGGCAAGGAATACGCTTTGCACTGCCGAAAGCCAGAGACCATGGAGTCGGAAGAGGAGGTCATGCTCAACGTCAACGAAATGGCGGAGGGCTTCGCCTACTACGCCATCGGCGGTCGGAGCGTCAGCCCGGACAACCGCTTGCTGGTGTTTGGGGTGGACACCGTGAGCCGCCGGGAATACACGCTGCACGTCAAGGACTTGACTACCGGTGAGTTGTTGGCCGACCAAATCCCCGCCACCACAGGAGGCGCGACGTGGGCGAACGACAACCGCACCCTCTTCTACACGAAGAAAGACCCCGTGACCCTGCGTTCGTATCGGATCTTCAAGCACGTTTTGGGCACTCCTGCCGACCAGGATGAACTCGTGTACGAGGAGACCGACGAGACCTTCAGCTGCGGCGTGGGCAAGTCAAAGAGCAATGCGTACTTGATGATTTCGAGCTACTCCACGGTCAGCACGGAATGGCGGGTGTTGGAGGCCGACAACCCGAATGGGGATTGGCGCATCATCCAGCCACGGGAACGGGATTTGGAATACGGAGTGGAGCACTTTGAGGACCACTTCTACATCACGACCAACCGCGACGCGAAGAATTTCAAGCTCGTGCGGACGCCGCTCGACGCCACGACCTACGACCACTGGGAAGACGTGCTCGCTCACCGGCCGGAAACCCTGCTTGAAGGGGTGGAACTGTTCCGCAACTACCTCGTCATTGAGGAGCGCACGGAAGGCCTGACGCAACTGCGCGTGAAGAGCTGGGATGGCGCGCGCGATTTCTACCTCGAATTCGATGACCCCGCATACATGGCGTACATCGGCGCGAACCCCGATTTCAACACGGATCGCTTGCGTTACGGATACACCTCCATGACCACGCCGAGCAGCGTGTTCGAGTTCGACATGACCGAAAACTCGACGGAACTCTTGAAGCAGGCCGAAGTGTTGGGCGATGATTTCGACCCGAGCAACTACACCAGCGAGCGCATGATGGTGAAGGCGCGGGATGGCGTGGAAGTTCCGGTGTCCATCGTCTACCGCAAAGGCCTGGAAAAGAACGGCAACAACCCCTTCTTGCTTTACGCGTACGGCAGCTACGGTTACAGCACAGATGCCGGCTTTTCGAGCACGCGTCTGAGCTTGTTGGATCGTGGGTTTGTCTACGCCATCGCGCACATCCGCGGCGGACAGGAAATGGGGCGGCACTGGTACGAAGACGGCAAGCTGTTCAACAAAATGAACACGTTCACCGACTTCATCGATTGCGGCCAAGCCATGATCGACGCGGGCTTCACCTCTTCCGAACACCTCTACGCAATGGGCGGATCAGCAGGTGGTCTGCTCATGGGCGCGGTCATGAACATGGCCCCGGACCTCTTCAACGGCATCATAGCAGCCGTTCCGTTCGTGGACGTCATCAACACCATGTTGGACGAAAGCATTCCGCTGACGACGGGTGAATTCGACGAATGGGGCAATCCGAAGAACAAGGAATCCTTCGACTACATCATGCAGTACAGCCCGTACGACAACGTCGAAGCGAAGGCCTACCCGCACACCTTGGTGACAACGGGGTATTGGGACAGCCAGGTGCAGTATTGGGAACCCCAGAAGTGGGTGGCCAAACTCCGCGAATACAAAACCGACGACCACGTCCTCATCATGTACTGCAACATGGAAACGGGACACGGCGGGGCTTCGGGGCGTTTCCAGCGGTACAAGGAGGTGGCGATGGAGTACGCCTTCCTGTTCCAATTGGAAGGCATCACGGAATGAATCGGTACCGGGATTTGACAAGGGAGGAACTGGAAGCCGTCGAGCCCGACGTCATCCAGTTCCTCGCGGAGTCGGGCGTGACGGCGACGGATTGGGAGGCGTGGAAGGCGGCGGGGGATGCCCGAGTGGACGAGTTGATTTCGGAATTCAGTTCGGGGTTTTGGGATCGGGCCACGGCGCAAATCAATTACCTCGAACGTCGGAATGGGGAGGAGGTTTGGGTCTTTTCCTTTGAGGAAGAACGCGCCACCCTCATCCGTTGCGTGATGGAAGATGGAGCGGCCACTTGGTACCGGGGGGAAAAGCGATTTGAGCAGGAGGCGCGGGGACGGGAGATTTTCCTCCTCCTCGAGCAAGGCGCTCAGCCGACGGATTCGGCGCGCTGGGAGGCCATGGAACAGGCGATGAACGGCTCCGTCGTCAGCTGAATTTCCAGCCCACTTCGCGCAGGGCCGCGGGCAAACTCAACCCCGACTTCGGATGGTAGTGCAGCCCCTGCAAACCCGCCTCGCGCGCACCTTCGACGTGGTGCAGGCTGTCGTCTACGAACCCCGTCCGCGACGGCTCGAGTCCATGCACCGCACACAGGGCCAAAAAGGACGACGGATGCGGCTTTCGCTTGCCGAAATCATGCGAGTAATGCACGGCCTCAAACGCCGCCCGAAACGGAATCAACATCCCGTCTTCTGACAAGCGGCGCTCGAACTCGGTAGCATGAAGGGCGTTCGTGTTGCTGAACAGGAAGAGGCGGGTTTGGGCTCCAAGCTCCTCCACCCAACGCAACCGCTCGACCGGCATCCGCAGCAGGATGCTGTTCCACGCATCCCTGACGGCCTCCGTTGTCACCCCCGGAGCACAGCGCTCCTGCAAGCGATGGAGGAACACCTCAGCATCCAAGGTTCCCACCTCCAACGCATCGAACCAGGCGTGCTGGCCGGCTTGGTGGTAAAACCCTTCAAAATCATCGAAACCCAACGCGTCGAAGGCTCGAACCGGCGCGTCGTAATCTATGGGGTACAACACCCCGCCAAAGTCCAAAACGAGGGCGTCCAATTCGGACGTTACAGCCGCTTCATCCATACCGCCTCGTGCCCTGCAACGCGCACCGCATCCAACGCAGCCCGCGCATCACCCTCGTCCGTGAAGAGGCCCACCGTCACAAAGTGCAACGCTCCGTGGCGATGAATTTCAGCTTGCAAGCCGGCGTGGTTCAAGGTCAGTGCGTGGCCTTGGGCATTGCCCTCCTGAGCGAAGGCACCCGCCACCAAGGCGTAGGCAGCAGAAGCCATGTTCAAGGCCGCTTCAGGCGCCGCTGGTTCCTCGACTTCCACCGCCGCAATCCGCAATCCCGCTTCATCGAGACGACCTTCCGTGAAATCAAACCGCACCGCCTCCTCTGTTTCCATCACCGCGTCGTAGGCGGAGCCCTCGTTCACTGGGGCAAGCGGAGCCACGGATTTGGGCGTGTAAGCAGACGGAGTGGGACGGAACCCCCACTCGGGCAAGAAACTCAGGGTGGAAACTTCGGTTGAACCCGAGAACCACCACATGCCCCCTGCGAGCAACGGCAACGCAATGGCGGCAGCGATGCGCGGCCAACGAACCGGAGTCGAAATCGGCAGCACGATGGGGTCTTCCTGCGTCTCCCGAACGATGGGCTTGAGCGGAATGCGCTGCAAGCCGAATCCGTCCAGCAGCCGCTCCAGTTCTGCCTCGGCCATGAATTGCGTCGCTCCATTCGCCGCGATGAACAACCGGCCCACGTGGGGCAAGTTCACCGAACGTTGGCGCTGCAACATTTCCCGCATGGCCGCTGCCTCCTGCTCCACCGCCGCCAAGGCCTCCGGATACGCCAAGCGCTCCGCCACCGAAACCGCGTGCGCCAGCACGCCGTCGTTGTGCAACAGCCGCTCGTTGAATTGAATGGCCCGACGAGGCGGAACCATTTCCTGAGCCGCCTCGTCGAAGCGGGCGGGGCGATCGTTGCACACGAAGCCTCCCAAGCCGGGGATGACCAAGCAATCGTGCTCCAAAATGAGCCGTGGAAGATGGGATTCAATGAAGGCCATGGTGACCACGAAAGTAAGCCGTTCCCGTGGACCGCACAAACCGAAATCAGCGGATGACCGTCACGTGCCCTTCCGCCCACCGCGGACCGTCTCGCAGCTCGTATCGGACGCGCCACAGGTACACGCCGTCGGGCACGTAATGCTCCCCTTCACCGCGCTGCCAATTGCCCTGCCAAACCTCCGACGCGTCCTCGCTCCGGAACACGAGCTCGCCCCACCGGTTGTAGATCTCCATCAAGTACCCGCGCGGCTCGACGCCCTCCACGAAGAACGCGTCGTTCACCCCGTCGTTGTTGGGCGTGAAGGCGTTGGGAACGTAAATCGGGTAGAACAGGTCGACGTACGCGCTGTCTCGACCCACGCAGCCCTCCTCGGAGATGGCCGAAAGCACGTACCAACCCGGCTCCGAGGACAGCAAGACCGGGGTTTCGCAAACCGAACAGCTCAGGAGTTCCGCCGGCGTCCACCACGCCGAGTCCGAGTCCGCCGTGCCGAAAAGCCGCGCCTCGTCGAGCCAGTCCAGCTCGCGGTCCGGGCCCGCATCCACGTAAGGGGGTTGCCACACGCCGACCTCGAGCGTGCTGCTCGCCGTGCAGCCGAAGACGTCCGTCACGAAGACGGTGAAGGTCGTGCTTTCGACGGGGAAGACGGTCGTGGTTTGGCCTGAAGGATTGCTGCAAAGCGCAGCCGGCTGCCACGAATAGACGGTGCCCTCGCTCGCTTCCAAGATCATGCTCTCGCCGCGGCACATCCAGCCGCCGCCCGCCGCGGACACTTCCGGCGACACGAAGGACACGGTGACGGAGTCGACGCCGATGCCGCAGATGTTCGCGATTTGGACGGTGAAGGTCGTGGCGGCCGAAGGCTGAACGTAGACCTCCTGCGCGAGCGGATTGCTCACGAGTTCCGCCGGGGACCACAAGTACGTATCGCCTTCCGAAGCCGTCAGCCACGTGCCCTGCCCTTCGCACAGCACCACGTCGGGATCCACCTCGCCGCCGGGAACCGAAGGCACCACGGTGACGTTGATGGACGCTTCGCCTTCGCAGCCGTTGGCGTCCGTCACGAGCGCGGTGTACAGCGTGGTCTCGTCCGGAGAAGCCGTCGTGGAAGCCGAAGTCGGCGATCCCAGCCCGCCCGTCGGCGTCCACACGACCTCCGAACCGAATCCACCGCCCGTGACCTCCAAATCGACCACGTCACCGAGGCAAATGGTCGCAGCCACCGGCGACGCTTCGAGCTCCAACACGCCCACCGTCACCGTCACCGAAGCGCTTTCGGTCCCGCACGCATTGCTCTCTTCGACCGTGTAGGTCGTGGTTTCCAGCGGCGTCACCGTGGGCGTGGGACTGCTCGGATCGTCGAGCGTAGGATCCGGAATCCAGGCCAAATCCGATCCCCCCCAAGCCTGCAACGTCACCGACTCCCCCTCACAAATCGTTCCCACCTCATCGACCGACGGATTCGGCAACTCCGCCACCACCACCGTCGCGTAAGCCGTATCCGGTTCCAAGCACCCCTCCGAACCCGAGTCCGAACTCACCACCAAGATCACATCCCACTCCCCCGCCTCGAGGTAGGTGTACTCCGGATTCTCCTCGAGGCTCGTGTTCAAGTCCCCGAAGAACCATTCGTACGAGTTGCCCCCGATGCTTTGGTTCACAAACGTGATGGGCTCCCCGGGACAAATCACATCCGGCGCTTCGATGTCGATGTCCGCCACCAACGCCCCGAGGTTGAACTTGAAGACGCCGAGGTTGCAATTGGTGCTGAGGTTGAGTTCGCTCCACGCATCGTCCGTGGCGGGGAAGTCGTCGCCGCCCCCGCAGCCCGCGCACACGGCTTGGTACACCGTGCCGTCCTTGTCGAACCGGGAAGTGCCCCCGTCCACGTGCTCGTTCGAGAACGGACCGCCGAAAAACGACCCGTACGTCAAGTCCGTCGCCTCCGGGGCCAGCACCCCGAGCCAAAAATCGCTCCCATCCGTCCCCAACTGCTCCGCATCCGGCGTGGTCGGCATCATCGACGTGGTCGAAGAACCGGCGTACGGGGAGTTGTTGTTCGTGTCGCCGCCCCAGCCGCTGAGGTAGATCTCGTCGCAATCGCTGACGAGGAAGGCCGTCGGGACGATGTCGACGCCGGTTTGGGCGAGGCCGACGCGGGTTCGAAGTTCGGCGGTGCTCAGGTCGGGCGAGAAGCGTTGGACGAAGGAGGAACCGTTGGGGTTGGCGTTGTAGACCGAGCCGATGAGGGGGAGGTTGCCGGTGGTTTGGCCATTCACATACGGCCGGTCATCCGTGTCCAACTGCACAAAGTAGCACTGGTCATAAGCGGAAGACCCCACGTACGACGAAGCGGTCGGCGCCATGCCCCCGGACACCTGCTGCTCCATGCGGGTGATGAACCCGTCCACCCCACCGGCCAAGGTCGATTGCGCGCCGCCGGTTGTGCTCGGGAAGTCGGTGCTGCGCGTGCCGCCGGAAACGTAAAGCGCCAACCCGAACGAATTGAACTGCAACCCGTACCCCGCGTCGTCGTTTGACCCGCCGAGGTAGCTGGAGTATTCCAAATCCGCCAAGTCCGCCGAAAGCCGAAACACCACGGCATCGGAGGCCCCGCTGAGCGTGGG
>CAYMHW010000033.1:0-25467 GCA_964390365.1 uncultured Comamonadaceae bacterium
AACCCCGACGCTTTCTCCGACAACTTTCAGCTGATCCACGGCCGCCGGACGGTGAACGTCACAAGCGACGAGCAAGACCTTCTTCTTGAATTGGTCTTGAATCAGCTTGGCCAATTTTCCAGTGTGCGTCGTTTTTCCCGCGCCTTGAAGTCCCGCCATCAAAATGACCGCGGGTTTCCCTTGAATTCGGAAATCTGCCGCCGCGGCGCCCATCAACTTCGTCAGTTCTTCATGGGTGATTTTCACCAGCAGTTGGCCAGGCTTCAACGCGGTCAACACCTCGCGGCCGAGGGCTTCATCCTTGACTCGCTGGGTGAATTCTTTGGCTGTTTTATAGTCTACATCGGCATCGAGCAGGGCTTTGCGCACCTCTTTGAGCGTATCGCCCACGTTCACCTCTGTAATGGACCCGTGACCCTTGAGAATTTGAAAGGCCCGGTCGAATTTCTCCTGTAAATTATCGAACATCCTGCAATGATTGTAGGTCGCTAAGATACGCAAGTATTGCGGGGCTTAGCGGGTTCCGATTCATGCGCCGAATCGGCTTTTTTTTTCGACGGATGCGATTTTCACGCCGTTGTGCTTGTTTGTTGGGTCGATATTTCGTAATTTTCGGTCGCTTAACCTAGGAATAATGCAGACGAAATTCTACTTCCTGCTTGCTGCACTTGTCGGATTCTCAAGTGTTTCGGGCAAATTAGTCGCTCAGACTGCTTGCTATGACTACGGCGCTCAACCGGCTGACCACCCGGGATTCGAGCTGTCTGTTGAAGAGCTCGCGTCATTTGGAGCCGACGCCTCTGGAGCTCTCAGCGAGCTCGCTGGCATGACCACTTACAGGGTCTACCTCAACACGCCGGATGCGGCGGACTACGTTTCCGCAGTTTTGTCTGGCGGACAGGGCGGCACTGTTGCCCTCTCCACCACCGGCGCCTTCTACCAGCACCAGTATGGCGGGAACACGTCGAATTTGATCAATCCTGCATTGTTCGGTTTCTTCCCAGCTCTCGAATTCGATAGCTGGGTGACCATCGGCCTGACGGGCCAACCCACTTCGGGCCAGCAAGGAACGTCGTTGCAAGCAGAGGCCGCTTGGGCTGCTGACTTCGCGAACGGTTCCAGCTTCAGCGTAGGTGGTGCCGTCGATGGCGGATGGTTCATCAATGGAGGCTCTAACGGCTTCGCAGGAGACGACAACAAAGTGTTGTTGGCGCAATTGACCACCGACGGTGACCTGAGCGGAGCGCTCAACGTCACCGTTCAAGCTGCGGCAGGTGGAACGTTCACGCACCAATTCACTTTCACGTCGGAGCTCTGCGGCTGCACTGACCCTGCTTCCCCGTCGTATTCTGCTGATGCCACCTACAACGATGGCAGCTGCGTTTACTTGGGTTGCACGGACAACACGGCGTGCAACTTCGACGCGGGAGCAACGGACGATGATGGCTCGTGCGATTACTGCTGCAATGCCTTGACCTCCGATACGGAAGGCTACGGCATTGATGTGGAATTGCATGCCGTTGGCGGCGTGGTCGGTATGCGCACCTACCGCATTTACGCTACGATGGCCAACTCGGACGATGCGTTGTCTGCAGTCGCTGGCCTTCAAGCGAATCCGCTTGAAATCGCCACGACGACTTCATTCTACCAACACCCTCAAGGAGCGGCGGTGCCCCAGGTTTTGAATCCATTGTTGTTCCCTGCATTCCCTGAGTTGGAATACGATTCGTACGTGACCATCGGTCTGTCTGCCCCAGCCGGTGCTGGAGAGAACGCTACGCAATTGGCGAGCACGCCTGGTGAGGACTGGGCGAGCACGTTCGAAGCTGGCGGCAACATCAACATCTCTACGGTGACGGGTGGCGCTTGGTTTGCCCAGCCCGGTGGTAGCAACGCTGTCGCAGGCGATGACAACCGCGTTCTCATTGGTCAATTCACCACCGACGGATACCTGAGCGGAACGGCCCTGATCCAAGTCTTCCCCAACGGAGTCCAACAAAATGAAATTCAATACGTGGCTTCGTTCAGCACGCCGCTTTGCGCTTGCACGGACGAGACCGCTTGCAACTACGATGTGAACGCATTGTGGGACGATGGCACCTGCCAATACCCCATTGATGTTTACGGCAAGGACTACGTGGACTGCGACGAAGACTGCTTGAACGATTCAGACGGTGATTTCGTATGCGACGAGGATGAAATCGTGGGTTGCATCATCGCAGGCGCTTGCAACTACGTTGCAGGAGCAACGGACATCGTTCCTTGCCAGTGGCCGACGACCGGATACGATTGCGCAGGCAACTGTTTGGCTGATGCCGATGGTGACGGTGTGTGCGACATGTACGAAGTCGTTGATTGCACGGATGCTACCGCTTGCAACTACAACAGCGATTCCACCACCGATACGGACAACAGCCTCTGCTCTTACGCCGATGCGGGATACGATTGCGCTGGTGTTTGCTTGAACGACGCAGACCAAGACGGTGTTTGTGACGAGTTTGAGGTGGGTGGTTGCATCGACGCGACGGCTTGCAACTTCGATTCCAATGCCACGGACAACGATGGTTCGTGCGATTACTGCTGCTACAGCACGACCGAAGTGGACGGGTACTACGTTTCCGTGGAGGAATACGCCACCTCTGAGCATGGAACGACGTACCGGATGTACGTGAACACGGACGATGCTTCTGACCTCGTTTCTGCAGTTTCCGGAACGTCCGAATTCCCGACTTCGATCACGACGACCGCGGACTTCTTCCAAGGAGCGCTTTCGCCTTCTCCGTTCCCGACCTACCTCATGCCCGCTTTCTTCGCCGTTTACCCCGAACTGCAGTATGACAGCTGGGTGACGTTGGGTGCTGAGTCGGCCATCTTGCCCGCAGGTTACGGTGAACCGCAATTGGCCAGCACGACGAACTGGGCCGAGGTGTTCCAAGCTGGTGGCGACATCGTTCTCGACAGCCAGTTGGGTGACAGCTGGTTTGTGACGGCGAACTACGCCAACGGCGTTGCGGGTGATGACCACAAGGTTTTGGTCGGTCAATTCACCACGACGGGGCTGCTCAGCGGTCAGTTGTATGTTCAAATCTTCGATCAGGGCGACCAGTCCATCGACCAGCGCGTAACCCTTCCGTTCAATTACTTGACGGAGTACACCGAAGCACCGACGTTCACTTCAGTTCCTGCTGACGTTGCCATCTCTTGTGACGATGCACTTCCAACGGACATGGCAGTGGCTGTGGACGGAGGTTGCGGCCTGCCTGTCGTAGTGACGTACGAAGACGAAATCGCTGGTGGAATGGGTTCGTTTACGATCACCCGGACCTTCACGGCTACGGATGCTGCAGGCAACACGGCTACGGCGGTCCAAACCATCGGCCAGTCGGACACCACTGCTCCGATTGCGGTGGCACCTGCTGACATCACGGTGGAGTGCGCTGATGGCCTCGATCCGTCAGTCACGGGAGAACCGACTGCTTCTACCGACAACTGCGACGATCAGTTGACTTGGACATACGAGGATGCCCCGTTGACCAACACGGCCAGTTTGAATGGTGTGACGCTCGATTTGAACGCATCATATGGCTTGAACTTGCCCGGCTTGTTCGGTCAGCCCTACCTGGTCTCTGCCGAAGGCGTGACGGTCGGCGAAGGCTTGGAAATGTCGGCAGCTGACGTGGTTTCTAACCCCGTCTCGCACCGCGGTCTCTTTGAAGTGGACATTGACGGCTCCACCATCACCTTGACGGTGGCTGGAACGGTTACCGGATCGTATGCCTACGATTACGCGACCTTGACCATCGACAACGCCGTCGGCTTTGACTTTGGAAGCATCTCCGTCGTGTCGAACGGCATTGCTCCGGACGCTGCACTTTCAGCAGTTGCGGATGGTGGTGCAATCACGATTTCGTACAACGGATCGGCGATTTACTCAGAAGGCCAAACGGCTACCTTCGAGGTTGCAAACCAAGTGACGTGCTTGGCCAACAATGGCGTGGTGCGGACTTGGACCGTTTCGGACGATGCGGGCAACACGGACACCGCTACGCAGACCATCACGGTGGTGGATACGGAAGGTCCGGTGTTTGTGGACTTCCCAGAGGACATGACGGTGAGCTGTTCGGACGACACTTCGCTCCCGATGCCCGCAGCTGAGGATTGCGAAGGTGCTGCTTCGGTTTCGGTTTCGGAAACCATCATGCCAGGTGCTTGCGACAACAACTACACGATTGTCCGCACATACACGGCGGTGGATGGTTGCAACAACAGCACTGTTCGCAGCCACTCGATGACGGTTGTGGATGAAGAAGCCCCTGTCTTCACTTCAGTTCCTGAAGACGTCACGCTCGAAGTGGGCGTTGCTTTGCCGACGGAATTGGCTCAGGCCACGGACAACTGTGGCACGCCAGAAGTGACCTACAGCGATGCCGCTGCTGCAGGCGACTTGGCTACGACGATCACCCGGACGTTCACGGCGACGGATGCATGTGGCAACACGGCGACTGCTGTCCAAGTCATCGTGGTCAACGAAGTCCTCGGTTGCACCGATGCGATTGCATGCAACTACGACGAGTCAGCCACGTACAACAACGGCTCGTGCGACTACTGCTCTTGCGGCAATACGTCAGGTGGCGAGAACGGCTTCGGCTTGGAGCTCGAATTGCACGCTGAAAATGGAATCTCGGGCTTGAATACCTACCGAGTTTACGTCACGACCCCTTCTCCGACGGACTTCGTTTCGGCCATCGCAGGTGACCAAGTGGTTCCGACCTTTTTGAATACCACGACGACCTTCCACCAGGAGCAGTTCGGTTCATACTCTGCCGCATCCATCAACCCATTGTTCTTCTCATTCCTGCCGTCGCTCGAATACGACAGCTGGTTGACGATGGGCATCGAATCCCTGCCGGTTGCTGGTCAATCTGATATCACCTTCGTTCAGGCACAAGGTGACGATTGGATCGCTTCATTCGAAGCGGGAAACAACCTCAACATCAACAGCTTCTTCGGGGGGTCTTGGTTCACGCTTCCGACCTTCTCCAACGGTTATGCCGGTGAAGACCAGCGGGTCTTGGTCGCACAGTTGACCACAGATGGTGAGGTTTCAGGCCAAATGTATGTCCAGGTCTTCCCGAACGGTGTTGGCGCCGATGCGGAGTACTTGACCTTGAGCTTCGGGACCAACTCATGCGGTTGCTTGAACGAGTCTGCCTGCAACTACGACGCTTCTGCCATTTACTCGAACGAAGCAGAATGCGTGTTCCCTGAGGAGGTCTACGGCAACGCATTTGTGGACTGCGATGGCGCTTGCTTGAACGATGCAAACGATAATGGTGTTTGTGACGAACAAGAAATCCCAGGTTGCACGGATGAGACTGCAGTCAACTACAACCCAGTGGCCAACACAGACAATGGTACTTGCATCACGGACGTTCCGGGTTGTGTCATCCCGTCAGCGTGCAACTACAACCCGGCGGCTACGAGCTACGATGCCTCATGCGAATTCACTTCATGCGTTGGATGCATGAATCAAACGGCATGCAACTACAACCCGGACGCAACCGTTGCTGCGAATAACACGTGCTCGTTCCCAAGCTCAATCGTGTTTGATTGTGACGGGAATTGCAACAACGACGTCGATGGTGATGGTGTTTGCGATGAATTGGAATTCTATGGTTGCACCGATGCCTCAGCGAACAACTACAACCCGAATGCAACGGAGGACAATGGAACGTGCTTGTTCCTCACGGGCGGATGTGTGCTGCCGTTCGCATGCAACTACGATGCAGAAGCCGACTACCTCATCTTCTCGATGTGTGACCTGAACTTCCCTTGCCCCTCTGGTTTGGCTCCACAAGGACCAGCAACGGCTGCCATGAACCCCATTTGCAACCAACCTGGCGCATGCAACTACCTCGAAGAAGGCGAATGCGTGTACACTGCAGAGTGCATTGAAGTTGTGACTGGTTGCATGGACCCATCGGCCTGCGATTACGATGCCAACGCCATTTTCCCGGCCTTGTGTGACTACAACGCTTGTCAGGGTTGCACCATCGCAACGGCGTGCAACTACAATCCAGAAGCTACCATTGAATACGGTTCATGTGAGTTCGAAAGCTGCGCTGGTTGCATGGATGATACAGCTGCGAATTACGACGCTACAGCTACCATTGACAACGAATCTTGCGAGTTCCCAGGTTGCTTCATCCCAGGGGCATGTAACTACGATGCCACTGCTAACGTTTCTGACGATTCGTGTGACTTCGAGTCGTGCTTCGGCTGCACTAATCCCAGCGCCTGCAACTACGACGAGAACGCATTGTACAACACTGGATGTGAGTACACCTCATGCCCGGGTTGCACGGATGCTTCGGCTTGCAACTACGATTCTTTCGCAGGAACGGACGATGGCAGCTGCACCTACGCTGAGTTTGGATACGACTGCGACGGCAACTGCCTCGATCAGAACAGCGACTTGATTTGCGACGCCTTGCAAGGCTGCAACGATGCTACGGCATGCAACTATGATCCAACGGCTGAACAGCCTTCGCAGGACTTCTGCGACTACTGCAGCTGCCCCATTCTCTCTACCAGCGAGGAAGGATATGGCATTGAAGTGGAAGAAGTGGCTGTTGATGGCATCCCAGGCATGAGCACCTACCGCGTCTACGTCACCACGGCGAACGCTACGGACCGCTTGAACGCAATTTTGGGCAATGATTTGAACCCGATTGTGTTGGCGTCTTCAAGCCAGTTCTTCCAAGATCCTTACGGTTCGGAGTTCCGCTCGAACGCAGCGCTGTTTGCGGCCTTCCCAACGTTGGAATACGATTCTTGGGTGACCATCGGTGATAACACGCCGGTATCTTCCATCCAGATCCCCACCCAGCTCGGTGGCTCTGATCCCGCGTGGATTGGGGACTTCGAGGGCGGTTCAGACATCGTCATCAACGACGTGGTCGGTAGCGGTTGGTACTTGTCCGCAGAAACCAGCGACGCCTATGGCGTGGCCGGTGATGACAACCGTGTGCTTGTGGCTCAATTGACCACTCCTGGTACATTGAACATCGAGTTGTATGCTCAAATCTTCCCAGAAGGTTTGGCAGCAGGCAATACGAAGTACATCAGCATGTCTTGGGGCTCGCCTTACTGCGCTTGTACGGATGAGACCGCTTGCAACTACGACGAAGGCGCGATCACCGACGATGGCAACTGCTACTACGTGACGAACGAAGCGTCTTGCGAAGACGTGTGCCTCTTCGACAACATCGCTCCAGTCATCGAGAGCATCGAGGACTACACGACGACGTGCGAAGACATCGCAACGGAATACGTATTCCCGGTGGCATCCGATAACTGCGACTCCGAGCTTGACTTCGACTATGTCGACGTGGTCACTCCGGGAGCTTGCCCCAACAGCTACAGCATTGTTCGGACGTGGACGGTGACGGACAACGTGGGCTACTCGGCTTCCATCGTCCAAAACATCACCGTTGAAGACACCACGGCTCCAACCTTCACGGTTCCTGCCGATGTGTCCATCGCTTGCGGTGCGGACATCAGCGACTTGAGCCTGACGGGCGACGTGACCAACCTGATGGACGGATGCGGCGCTGCGACGATCGAGTACAGCGATGCGGCGGGAACCGACAACTGCTTTGCAGGTGACGTCGTGATCCGGACTTGGGTTGCCGAGGACGAATGCGGAAACACCTCTTCGGCTACGCAAATCATCAGCTTCGTTGACGAAGTGGCACCGGTCTTCACCAGTGTTCCGGCAGACGTGGCCATCGCTTGCGGTGACGCCATGCCGACGGACATGGCCGAAGCAACGGATGCATGCAGCGGCGTGACGGTGACTGTGGAAGAATCTGCAGGTGAAGTCAACTGCACGGGAATGGCAGCGGTGATCCGCACCTTCACTGCAACGGATGGCTGCGGCAACACGGCAACGGCAATCCAAACCGTGACCTACGAGGACACCATCGCTCCGACGTTCATGGCACCTGCCGATGCATCCGTCGAGTGCGGTGCAGACGCTTCGGTTGCTGTGATGGGTGAGCCCACGGATTTGGCAGACAATTGCATGAGCGACTTGACGGTGGCCCATGAAGACGTGATCGAAACGAGCGCTGATGGTTGCTTCGCTGACGACGTGATTCGTCGGACGTGGACGGTGACCGACGGCTGTGGAAACGCATCCTCAGCGGTCCAAATCATCCAGTTGATCGACACGACTGCTCCAGAAATGGAGGCCGTTGCTGAGGTCATCGAGTTGGGTTGCGGCGACGCCCTGCCGACCGATGTCCCGGCTGCAACGGATGGTTGCTCTGCGGTGTCTGTGGCATACGCTGACGAGGATGCCGATATGAGCTGCACGGGTGCGATGAACATCTTGCGGACCTTCACGGCCACGGATGCTTGCGGAAACAGCACGACGAGCACGCAGTTGATCGTCTTCACGGACGACGTTGCACCGACGTTCACGGCACCTGCTGACGTCACGGTGGAGTGTGGTACGGATTTGGCTGACCTCTCGATGACGGGTGAGGTGACCGACGCGGCAGACATCTGCTCTGCTGACATCGTGTTGACCTACGAAGACGCGTACTCGACGAGCGAAGGGGCTTGCTTCAATGACAACGTCATCACGCGGACCTGGACGGCGACCGACGGTTGCGGAAACTTCTCGCAAGACGTCCAAGTCATCACCCTCGAGGACACGACGGCGCCTGAGGTCATCGGTTCCGACGAGATCAGCCTTGTGTACTACACGGATCAAGCGTTGCCTCAGTTGGTCGAACTCGAAGTCATCGAGTCGTGCAGCGAGTACACGATTGAGACGGAAGACACGTACGCTGCCTCGGGCGTGTACGGATTCGAACTCTCACGGGTCTACACCATCACCGATGCGTGTGGCAACTCAACCACGTTCAACCAGCACGTGTTGGCGACGTTCTACGCAGGCTGCACCTACGCAGACGCGGTGAACTACGACGATGCTGCGCTCGTTGACGACGGAAGCTGCATCTACGAAGGTTGCACCGATCCGGGTGCCGCAAACTACAACCCGGTTGCTAGCCAAGAGGACGGCAGCTGCGTGGTCGTGGGTTGCATGGATCCGGAGGGATTGGATTACAACGTGAACGCGAACTACCCCGGTGGTTGCGATTACCCCGATCCGTGCCCGGGTGACCTCGACGACAACGGCGAAGTCAACGTGAATGACCTGCTCGAGTTCTTCCAGTACTACGGAACCTCGTGCAACTGATAGCATAACAGCCGAAAGGCAATACCGATTTCGAGTCTGGCAAGACCGAATCCTAGGGGGGGGGCCGCATTTCGATGCGGCCCCTTCTTGATTTATACCGAGTCATTCCGCTTAATTTTGCACCATGAGCAAGGAAGAAACCCCAGAGGAACGCCGCGAGCGGTTGCGCAAACAGTTGGACGCCTTTCACGATTGGCCGAGCGCCTTCACGTTCAAATTTGTGTTGCCGAATGATCCGGTGCGCATCGCACAGCTCAAGGGCCACTTCGGGGTGGGGGCACAGGTCTCCGAGCGGAAGTCCCGGAATGGCAACTACATTTCATTCACGATTCGGGAAGTGCTGCCGAGCGCTGAGCACGTTTTCTTGCGCTACGAAGCCGCAGGCCAAATCGAAGGCATCATGAGCCTATGACCCCGTCGCTGCTGCAATTGGATTCCAGCCGCCTGACCCAGCACCTCAGTTCATTGAGTTGGGTGCTGTTGGTGGCGTTGATTGCCTTGCTCGTCTACATCCTCATGAAGCGCATGGCTGCGGCGGTCCGCAAGCACGAAACACAAGGGATGTTCACCGAATTCGCAACGGAACGCGACGAGCGGGAGGGCCAGACCCTTCGGGTCAGAATTCGCATCCCGGCAGCCGTTGAGGTCACTTGCCATTGGGAGCAACCGGACGGGCAAAGTGCGCCGCTGTGGACTCAAACCATGGTCCCCGGCGAGCACACCTTGGAATTCGATTTAAGCGGAAAGCCCGCCGGTCGGAACAGCTACCGCCTCGTGACCCCGCATCAAGTTCTGCAGCGCTTCGTTCAGTTGCCTTGACCTTACATCCGGTCGGGCATGTCGATGCCCAGCAGCCCCATGCCCGTCCGGAGGTTCCGGGCGCACAAGGCGCTCAGGGCGAGGCGCATGGTGCGGATGGCCGTTTGCTCCTCGTTCAGTACCGGGTGGTTGTTGTACCAGGAGGAATAGGATTTGGTCAAATCGTAGCAGTAATTCGCCAAATGCGAGGGGTCGTACGACGCCGCACTTTCGGCGATGACCGAGGGCAGCTCGAGTGCTTTTTGGACCAACGCCACTTCCTCCCGGTCGATGGGCGCCTCCAAGTCAATGGCCCACGTCGTCTCCAAGTCGCACTCAGCCCGGCGAAGCATGCTCAACGCCCGCACGAAATTGAACTGAATGAACGGCCCCGTGTTGCCCAAAAAATCAATCGAAGCCTCCGGGTCGAATTGCATGCCTTTCACCGGCGATACCTTCAGCAAGAAGTACTTCAAGGCTCCGTAGCCGACGCGCTTGAACAATTCCGCCTGCTCCGCTTCCGTCAACTCGTCGATGCGCCCGCGCTCCCGGGCAATTGCAGCAGCCGTTGAAGCCATTTCCTCCAGCAGGTCATCGGCATCCACCACGCGCCCTTCCCGCGACTTCATTTTCCCATCGGGCAATTCCACCATGCCGTAGCTCAAGTGGAAATTCCGTTCCGCCTGCTCGAATCCCAGCTTCTTCAGGATGAGGAACAGCACCTTGAAGTGGTATTCCTGCTCGTTCCCTACCGTGTAGACTTGGCGGTCCAAATCCGGAAAATCCCGAAACCGCTGGATGGCCGTTCCGATGTCCTGCGTCATGTAAACCGACGTGCCATCGGCCCGGAGCAGCAACTTTTCGTCCAATCCCTCATCCGTCAGGTCGATCCAAACACTTCCGTTCTCCTTCTTGAAGAACACCCCGCGCTCCAGCCCGTCTTCGACCACCGATTTGCCCAGCAAATACGTTTCCGACTCGTAGTACAGCTGATCGAAGGACACGCCCATCTCCGCATAAGTCGCATTGAACCCTTCGTACACCCAGCCGTTCATGGTCTTCCACAACTCCATGACCTCCGCGTCGCCGGCCTCCCACGCCTTCAGCATTTCCCGCGCTTCGACGAGGATGGGCGCCTCGTTCTTCGCTTCATCGTCAGGAATGCCCTGCGCTTTGCGTTCGTCGGTTTGGCGACGGTGCTCTTGGTCGAACAGCACGTAGTACTTGCCCACCAGCTTGTCACCCTTCAGCGCACTCGAAGCCGGCGTTTCGCCCTCGGCAAAGTGCTGCCATGCGACCATGGACTTGCAGATGTGAATGCCCCGGTCGTTGATGATTTGCGCCTTCACCACCGGATGCCCATTCGCCTCAAGGATGCGCGACACCGCGTACCCGAGGAAGTTGTTCCGCAGGTGACCGAGGTGCAGCGGTTTGTTCGTGTTGGGCGAGGAATATTCCACGAGCACTTTTGGCTTGCTTCCAGACGGTTCCAGGCCAAACCGCGCATCGCCCAACGCCTTGTTCACCTCCTCCAACCAATGGCTCGTCGCCAACGTCAAGTTCAAAAAGCCCTTCACGACCTGAAAGGCCACCACCACGGGGGCGTGTTCCACCAAGTATGCGCCGAGCGCTTCCGCCGTCGCGGGAGGGGCGAGCTTGGAAACGCGGGTGAGGGGGAACACCACCACCGTGCGGTCCCCTTCAAACTCCTTGCGGGTTTGTTGAATCTGGATGTCGGCCGGAGCCACTTCAGCGGAAAAACACGCCTGAACGGCCTCGGACACGAGGTGTTGGAGGTGCAAGTCGGTCGTCATATCAAGGAGGGTTAAGCCGTGGCGGCGGGCAAGAAGTTCTCGGCGAGCATGCAGCGGGCGCTGCCGCCACCGCACGTTTCGATGGTTTCGAGTGGAGCGTGAACGAGGCGGCCGTGGCGCTCGAGCACCGACCGTTGATCGGGAGTCAGCGCTTGGTAGGCCTGGCTGCTCAGCGCGATGAGCGGTGAACCGTCCGCGGATTGGATTTCGAGCAGGTTGCCCGCGAAGTGGTTGATTTGGTCTTCGGTCAACTCCACGATTTCCTTGCCGTCCGCTTCCAGCGCTTCCTGCACCATAGCGCGCTCGTCCTCGTCGTCGATGCAGTCCAAGCAGATCGCGGCAAACGCCGTGCCCACGCTCATCATCACGTTCGTGTGGTAAATCGGGGTGCGGCCGGTGGGGCCAGACTGGTTTGCCGTGAACGGAATGCCTTCGAAGTCAAAGGCTTCGCAGAAGGCCCGGAGGCCATCGAGGTGCGTGCGCTCGGACAGCGCCGCATACGCCCGACGGTTCACGCGATCGAGCACCAAGCTGCCCGTCCCTTCCAGGTAAACCTCGTGCGCTTCGAACTCCGTGAAGTCCACCACTTCCTCCACGCCAAATCCCCGCAACTCCAAGTCGAACACCACGTCCTCGCGGCGCTCCACCCGCCGATTGGGCGCGAACATCGGATACAGTCCCACCCGTCCGTCCGCATGAAAACTGATCCAGTTGTTGGGGAACAGCGCATCCGGAGCGTCCACTTCGGGATCCGCCTCCACGACGTGCACCTGGGCGCCTGCGGCCTCGAGCGCCGCCACAAACCCGTCGAATTCGGCCAACGCACGGTCGAGCACCTCGTCGGCGGACAGGCCCGCGAGTTCGCGTTGGTACAAGTTGTTCGTCGCCGTTTCCTCGTTCTTTCGGAACGTGGCAGGGCGAATCATCACCAAATGGGAAGTGGTCTGCATCGTCAGCGCTATTGCGCCGCGAAGTTAAGGGGTTCTGCGAAGCGGAAGCGTGGTGCACCGCAGCAGTCCTTCCATTTTTGCTGTTTCGTGGTAGGGCAATTCCAAAACCCGATACCCCCAAGCCCGCAACTGCGCATTCACCCGGCTGAATCCGAGCCCCGAAACGACGGTGTCCGGCGCCACCGAGAACAAGTTGCAGTGCATGTGGTACATTTCCTCAGCCGTCACCTCGAGCAGCCGGTCACTCGGAAATTGCTGCCGAATGAACGCCACGTCCTCCGCGTGCTTCAGCCCGTCGGGATGGAAGATGGCGTGGCCGAGTCCGAGGGGGGAGAGGCAGCAGTCCAAATGCAGGGCATTGCGCCGCGGGTCGGTATCGGATTTGGCCAGCTCAAAGCCGCGCACCTCCCAGCCCGGAAATTCCGCCCGGAGCCAATCCAACGCCGCCGCATTCGTGCGGGCCGTCGTGAACCGCCCGAAATCCTCCGGCCCCGAGTACCCCACCCACAACGCGCCATTCATCGGCATCACGTCGCCGCCTTCCATGCGCACCGTCGAAGGCGGATGCAACACCCGACCTGGATTCCGGTGCAGCATGGTGTTGAGGCCTTGTTGCTCGGGCCGGCGGTCTTCCACCATGTGCGTCATGATGAATTCATTGCCGATGACGATGCCGATGTCGCGGGTGAACACTTGGTTGATGCCCAGCGCATCCGGCCGCAATACGAGCACGTCCTCTTTGTCCAGCAATTCGGCCAGCCCATCCAATTCCCGGGTCACGTCCGCCTCGGTGGGGTACGTGCCTGCGAGCACGTGTTCCCGGGATTTGGGGTCGTACGTTTCTTCAATGGAAGGCACGCCGCCCATTCCCTGGCCGATGCCGACCATGACCGCTTCCAAGGGCGCCCACTCGTCCCGAATGTGCCAAGGCACGGGCAAAGACGCCTTCATGTTATCGGAGTCGGTTGGGATCGTTTTCGCTGCGGTGGCGCAACAACGTCGTCATCGCGTCCACAGTCATGAAGTTCGAACCGCCGCGTTCGTTGAAGTTCGCGGGCAGGAAGCACCAGTGGTCGCCTCCGACTTGCTTCACCGCCCACATTCGGTTGTCTCCGCGAACTTCCCAGTATTCCACCTTCGGGTCGCCGCCCTGCGAGAAGAACGTGGCGTTGCCTTTGCCGTAATTGGATTCCACCATGCCTTTCATGCCCGAAGGATTCCCTTCGAAGTCAATGAAGATGACCCGGTGAACGAGATCGAGGTTCATCAGCACCACGTCCTGGTCGCCATCGCGGTAGATGGTCGAGGCGTAAAGCAGGTCGGCCAATTCGGTTTGGTTCCGCAGCCCCTTTTCCCACCACATGTTCATGCCTTCGATGGTGTTCGCGCGCATGGCGGAATCCATCGGGGAGCGGTAGAGGGGGTAGAAATCGAGGATGGCGTCCCAGTCGCCTTGGTTTTGGGCGGTGAAGTAGGTGCCCAAATCTTCCAAGATGTCGTCCGCCACTGCTTGATCCAAAAACAGGGCCGCCGCCGGGGCCTGCGTGATGGTGACGGGTGCATTCGCCGTCACCACGCCCGACTCGATGAGGGGCACTTTGGCCGCAGAAGACGTGGGCGATTCAGCGCCGCACCCTTGCCAGCTGGTCGCCAGTGCCGCGGCCCAAATCATCGGGGCCATGTTGCGTACCAAATGTTTCATGTTGCGCTAAGATACGAACGGAACGGGCCAGGGGTTGCGCTCAGGTGCGTTCGCGGTTCCATTGCAAGCGGTCCTTGACTTCCGTACCTCCATGGACGTCGCGCAGCTGGACGGGAACGGGGCGATCTCGGCCCAGGATTTCGACGCTGACCGTGTCGCCCGGATCGTGTCGAGCGACCTCTTCTTGAAGTTCGGCGATCGAATTGACCGCTTGCCCGTTGATCCGGACCAACACGTCGCCCGGTTCAATGCCCGCATCCGCGGCTCCGCCTTCCGGCGACAGGCTGTGGATCCAAACGCCTTTCACCGCATCAAGTCCGAGTTCCTCGGCCAATTCCGGCGTGACACCCGCACCGGAGATGCCGATGAATGCCCGCTGCACCCGGCCGTATGCGATGAGGTCACTGCTCACCTTGCGCGCGATGGACGCGGGCACCGCAAAGGCATATCCCGCGTAGCTGCCGGTTTCGGAGGCGATGGCTGTGTTGATGCCGACGAGCTCGCCCGCAGCATTGACAAGCGCACCTCCGGAATTGCCAGGGTTCACGGCGGCATCGGTTTGGATGAACGACTCGACGGGGAAGACTTCGTTGCGGTAATCGGGGCGGAGCAATTGGAGGCTGCGCGCTTTCGCCGACACGATGCCCGCGGTGACCGTAGAAGTCAGGTCGAAAGGGTTGCCCACGGCCAAGACCCATTCCCCAACTTCCAAGTCATCGGACGAACCAAAGTTCAAGGCCGGCAAGTCTTCCGCCTGCTCGATGCGCAACACGGCCAAGTCCGTTCCCGGATCGGTTCCCACCACCTGCGCTTCGAAGGAGCGGCGGTCGTTGAGGCTGACTTCAATGCGGTCGGCGCCTTCGATGACGTGGTTGTTCGTCAGGATGAACCCTTGGGCGTCGATGATGACGCCGGATCCGGAGCCTTGGCGGATGCGGGGGGAGTTGGGGATGCCCCAAAAATCCATCCACGGGTTGTACGGCGCCACGGTGCGCGAGACCGTTTTCACGTGCACCACGGCGTTGACGCTTCTCCGCGCAGCATCGCGGAAATCCACGGATGGCGCCGGCGCGACTTCAGCGGGAAGCGCGGTTGGGGAGGGAAGGGGGGCACGTTCAGGAGTCCAATTCACCGGAATGAATTCCTGAACGCTGTTTGCTTCGTGTCGCAAAACGGGAAGCGCAGTGGTGGCCCAAATGATGGCA
The DNA here is from genome assembly GCA_964390365.1 of uncultured Comamonadaceae bacterium. Taxonomy (GTDB): domain Bacteria; phylum Bacteroidota; class Bacteroidia; order Flavobacteriales_D; family Sanyastnellaceae; genus JALQTD01. The sequence goes on from CAYMHW010000033.1 coordinate 15,741, forward strand.
CCGCCAATGAGCGCTCCAAAGCAAGCCGAGAGGAGGGTTTTCATGTGCGTTGAATTTGTCCTTCAAAAGAACAATTCGCACCCAAAAACGCACATCGGCGAACCGCAAAGAAATCTAAATCGCCGTGCTAACGAATGCTAAGGTCAGTGCGGCAAATGCTTGCGCACAACTGCGTAAACGAGGGTGCCCAGGATGCCACCTAGGATGGCCACCAAAATTGGCCATACGCCTGCGCCTGCCAAGATGAACATCGGCCCGGGACAAGCGCCCGTCATGGCCCAGCCCATGCCGAAGATCGTGCCGCCGATGAGGTAGCGCTTCCAGTTGCCTTCGTAGCGGAAGATGTCGAAGGGTTTGCCGGCTGCGGACTGCCAGTTTTTGGCCTTCGCAAGTTGCAGGAACAGCGCACCAATCGCCACAGCAGAGCCGATGACGCCGTACATGTGGAAACTGTCAAACTGGAACATCTCCGTGATGCGGTACCAGCTCACCACTTCCCCTTGGGTCAAGGCGACCCCGAACACCATTCCGATGAGTACGAATCTCCACATGATCAAAAGAGGTAGGGCATGATGAATTGGGTGGCCAACAAGCCCCCGATGAAGAAGCCCACCACCGCGATGAGCGACGGGAGCTGCAAGCTGCACAAGCCGGAAATCGCGTGGCCCGAGGTGCAACCGTCGGCGTAACGCGTGCCGAAGCCGACGAGGAAGCCTCCGGCGAGCAGCACGAACAGCGCCCACGGGTCCGTCCACGCTTCGGGTCCGAAGAGTTCGGCAGGAGCCAAGCCTTCGCCCGGGTTCGCCACGCCCCACTCCGTCATTTTCTCGACGGTGGATTCGGCGAGGTCCACGTGCACGTCAGGGCGCATCACGTACCCACTCAACGCCCCACCAAAAATGGAACCCAGCACGAATGCCAGGTTCCATTTCCGTTCCCGCCAATCGAACTTAAAGTAGTCCGAGAGGCGTCCTGCACCACCGATGGTGCAGAGGGTCTGAAAGTTGCTGGAGACGCCGAAGCGCTTGCCAGCGAAGAGCAGCGAGGCCATGGTGATCGCGATGATCGGTCCGGTGACGTACCAAGGCCAAGGAGCAGTCAATATTGCCACGAATGTTTACTTCAAGGTTGAGGGGCAAACATAATCCGTTTTCGGTAATGACGTGCCTTCGAGGGCCTTGAAACCGCCCGCGATGTCGACCACGTTGTGGAAGCCGCGCGCCTTCAAGATCGAGTTGAAGATGACCGAGCGGTAACCGCCTGCGCAGTGCGCCCAGTACGTCTTGTTCGGGTCGATGGCGTCCATCTTCTCGTTGACGTAATCGAGGGGCAAGCTGTTCGCGCCGTCGATGTGTTCCGCCTCGAATTCACCGGGCTTCCGCACGTCGAGCAACTCCCAAGTCCGGCCTTCGAAGCCTTCGGCGACTTGTTCCGCCGTGACTTGCTCGATGGTGCCGACTTCTTTGCCCGCCGCCTTCCACGCGGCGATGCCGCCTTCGAGGTAGCCGAGCGTGTTGTCGTAACCGACCCGCGACAAGCGCGTCACGACCTCTTCCTCCCGACCGTCGGGTGTGATGAGGACGAGCGGTTGGTTCAAGTCCGCCACCAACGCGCCGACCCACGGAGCGAAGCTGCCGTCGATGCCGATGAAGATCGAGTTGGGCACGTGGCCTGCAACGAAGTCCGCTTCAGAACGCGTGTCCAGGACCATCGCGCCTTCGTGGTTCGCCAGCGCTTCGAACGTGTCCGGATCGAGGGCTACGGTTCCGCGCTCGAGCACGTTGTCGATGGAGACGATGTCCATTTTATTCATCGCCGCGTTCTTCGGGAAGTACTGCGGCGGAGGCAGCAAGCCGTCCGTCACTTCCTTCACGAATTCCTCTTCGGTCATGTCCGCGCGCAAAGCGTAGTTGGTCGCGATTTGGTTGCCGATGGTGTCCCAGGTTTGGCTGCTCATGTGCTTTCCGCATGCGGAGCCGGCGCCGTGACCGGGGTAGACAATGGTCTCATGCGGAAGGGTCATGACCTTGTCGCGGAGGCTGTGGAACAGGATGGCCGCGAGCTGCTCTTGGGTAAGGTGGGCCGCTTTTTGGGCCAAATCAGGACGCCCCACATCCCCGATGAACAGCGTGTCCCCGGTGAAGACCGAGTGCTCCTTGCCGTTCTCGTCGATCAACAAGAAGCAGGACGACTCCATCGTGTGGCCCGGCGTGTGCAAGACCTTCAAGGTGATGTTGCCCAACTTCAGCTCCTCGCCGTCCGTGGCCTGGTGGATGTCAAACTCCGGTGCAGCGGTCGGACCGTAGACGATTTGCGCTCCGGTTTTGTGAGCGAGGTCCAAGTGTCCCGAAACGAAATCCGCGTGGAAGTGGGTTTCGAGGATGTACTTGATTTTTGCACCCCGGCTCTCAGCCTTCTCGATGTAATCCTTGGTTTCGCGCAAGGGATCCACGATGGCGGCTTCGCCGTTGCTTTCGATGTAGTAAGCGCCGTGCGCCAAACATCCTGTGTAAATCTGCTCGATGTGCATGATGTGTGATTTTTATTGTTTCGTTTTCAAATTTCGGTGTTCGGTTTGGGGCCAAATCTGAGGCCCATCAACTCATCAGATGATTTCCTTCAGAAGAATGAACGTCCCCATCACGAGGACGAAGTAACCGAAGCCTTTCTTCAAGGCGCCGCCGTCGATCCGCTTCGACAGTTGCATGCCGAGCAAGATGCCGACGACCGTCACAGCGGTAAAAATACCAAGCAATGACCAGTCCATGACCTTGTCGGTGCCGAGGTCGCCGAGGAATCCGATCATGGATTTGAAGGCGATGATCATCAGCGAGGTGCCCACAGCGACCTTCATCGGCATGCGAACGAGGACCACGAGGGCGGGGATGATGAGGAATCCGCCTCCGGCGCCGACCATGCCGGTCAGCACGCCGACGGCCACGCCTTCGATGGGGACGAGCCACCATTTGGCCTGCCCGGAATCCTCCGTCGATTCCTTCCGACCGCGGATCATCGAAACCGAAGCGGCGATCATCAAAATGGCGAAGAGCACCATGATGAGCAGGCTTTTCGTGAGCGGCAGCCCCATCACCTCAAAGGCATCCGGAATGGCGGGAATCAACCACCGGCGCGTGGCGTAAACCGCTGCGAGCGAAGGAAGGGCGAAGACGATGCCCGTCTTCATGTCCACCAATCCGTTGCGGTAGTTCTGAACCGCTCCGAAGGCCGCCGACACGCCCACTACGAACAAGCTGTACGCCGTGGCCATCTCCGCATCCACCTTCAACAGGTACACCAGCACCGGCACCGTCAGGATGCTGCCTCCACCTCCGATCAGGCCCAAGACCAAGCCCACCACCAAGGCGGCGGCGTATCCGAGCACTGCAATCCATTCCAAGGTTTCCATAGCATCCAATTTCAATGTTGACGATGCAAGGTTACGCCTCGGGTCACGGGCATACCGTGACGTGGGTCACGAGGTCGGAATCACCGCTTGGCCAAGCCGATTTCGAGCAGCCGCTCGTGCAGGTATTCGCCCGCGCTGATGGGGGCTTCCTTCGGTTCTTCCCCGGCGGGGATGAGGTGCGGTAAGGCGTCAAGGCGCATCTCCGGACGCGGGTGGCAGAAGAACGGCATGCTGAACCGCGGCGAGCCCCACTGTTCGCGCGGCGGATTCACGACGCGGTGCGTGGTGGATTTCAAGCGGTGGTTCGTCAGCCGCTGCAACATGTCGCCCACATTGACCACGATGTGCTCGGGCAAAGCCGTCACGGGAATCCACGCCCCATCGTGCCGCAGCACTTCCAAACCCGAGGCTGAAGCGCCTACAAGCAAGGTGATGAGGTTGATGTCTTCGTGCTGCCCCGAGCGCACGGAGCTCGCGGGTTCGTGGGTGATGGGCGGGTAGTGGATGGCCCGCAAGATGCTCGAGCCTCCGGGCACCCATTCATCGAAGTACCCTTCGGGCAGTTCGAGGTGCAAGGCAATCGCCCGCAGCATCACCAAACCGAGGTCCTCAAGCGCTTCGAATGCCTGCTTTGCCGTGTGACCAAATTCGGGCAGCTCAGCGCAATCGGAATTGGGCGGAAACTCGTCCGGGTTGCCGTCCGCAGGCGGCGTGGGCTGACCCACCTGCCAGAACTCCTTCAAGTCCGCCGCCGCCGAATCCTTCGCATGTTCCGTCCCGAAGGCCACGTAACCGCGCTGGTTGTTGGTCTCAGGCCGCATGTACTGCTGCTTTGTTTCCAAGGGCAACCCGAAGAACGCTTTCGATTGGTCGTACAGCCGAGCGATGAGGTCGTCGGAAATGCCGTGGCCGTGGATGGCTGCGAAGCCGATGCCTTCGTAGGCCGCTCCGAGTTGTTGGATGAAGCGGTTGCGTGTTTCCGCATCGCCGTTCAAGAAGTCGCCCACGTTGAGGGTGGGGATGCCGGCGATCATGCTGATGTCTGAGGAATTGCTCATGGTTGGGTCCTAAGCGCCGGGTTGGTTTCGGCCGGCACTCCTGCGAATGTAGCGAGGAGCTTGGCGGATTCAACTGACCAGGATGCGTGTTCTTCGACAAACCGCCGTGCATTTCTCGCGACGAGGGAGCGCCATTCGGGGTGGGCGGCGAGTTCGGCGATGCGGTCCGCGAAGTCCTGGGGCGTGTCGGCGAGGATGGCGTGGGCGGACGCGAGGCGGTCGGGGTCGAGGGGGCCGTCGGGCGCGATGAGGTGGGGGCCGAGTCCGTGGCGCACTTGGGGGGAAACGATGCACGGGAGGCCGCAGGCCATGGCTTCGAGGAGCTTGTTTTGCTGGCCGGATCCGAGGACGATGGGGGCAGCGAACAGGTGGGAGCGGTGGTAGGCCAAACGGATGTCGTCGAGCCAGCCGGTGACCTCGACCGGACCGCCGTGCAGGGCCTTGACGGCCGGGGTGGGGGTGGCGCCGGCGATGAGCCAGTGCAGGCCTTCGGGCGCGAGGGGACGGATTTCAAGGGCGAGCCGGAGGGCGGCATCGACGTTGGGCGGGTAGGCCATGTTGCCGATGAAGCTGACGGTCAAGGGGGGAGGGGGCGCGTCGGGGGCCGGCTGGAAGAAGGCCGTGTCGACGCCGTTGGGGACGATGGCGATGCGCGCCCGATCGGGATGGGCAATGGACCGCTGGTCCGCCTCGGTGATGATGCTGTGCCCGTCGAAGTAGTCGAAGACGCTCGCTTCGTAGCGCTTGAGGCGCCGGGCTTCGAGGGCGAACAGCCAGCGCAGCGGCCCGCGGTGCTTTTCCGCCCGGCGCGCCATTCCCGCACTCAGGGCGTCCATGTAGTCGAGCGTGCGGGGGATTTCGTGCAGCTCCTTCACGTATTCGGACGTGCGGATGAGCTGAGTGAGGAGCTGGTCGGGCTGGATTTGGTCTAAAATTCGAGTCACCTCCCGATGCGCCCCCTGCTGGTAAAACCAGTGCACCTGGAACGGCCGCGAACTCAACGGCGCCCATGCCAGCCGCACCATCCGCCGCCACCGCGACAGCTTCACCGCATGCATCCCCGCCACCCACGGCGCCAAGGCCGCGCGCTCCTCCGACGTCGGCTCCCGGTCCACGAGGCACACCAAATGCAACTCCGCATGCGCGCTCAACGACCGCAACTGGTGGAACAGCCGCAACTTGTCGCCCTTCTCGAGCGGCCACGGCCACCGCGAGGTCAGCACCGCCACCTTCATTCCGCGAGCCCTTGAAGGAACACCAACAGCCCCGCCATCAGGTGCCCGTTTTCAAAGCGATCTTCCGCGGCGGCCCGCCCGCGCGCTCCCATGTCCAAAGCGCTTCGGGGATGTTCAAGCGCTTTCAGGAGTTCCGCAGCAAACGCATCTGCCGTGTTCGCCTCCCGGTAATGCACGCCGGGATCCAACCCGAGGCCTTCCATGCCGAGCCGCGTGGAAACGATGGGGCGTCCGGTGGACAGCCCTTCGATGGCCTTGATGCGCACCCCGCTCCCCGCGTGCAGGGGAATGGCCATGATGCCATTGCGGTTGAGCATGCTCCACGCGTCGTCCACCTCGCCCAGCACTTCGACGCCGGGCGCAGCGGGCCAGTCCGCCGGGAAATTCCGTCCGGCGAGCACCAGCCGCGCCTCGGGCCGCTCCGCCCGAACGCGGGGCCAGACCTCCTCCTGCAGCCAGCGCACGCCTTCGCGGTTGGGCTCCCAGTCCATCGAGCCGAAGTGGAACACGTGGTCCGGCAACCGCCCGTCCGGCCGGGGAATCGCCGCTGCGTCGTAACCGAAGGGCGTGACGTGGATCGGCCGATTGCAACCGAGTTCGCGGAAAATGGCCGCGTCTTCTTCCGAAATGGCCACCACCGCATCGAGGTCGTTCAGCACGCTGATTTCGTAGCGGGCGAGTTGGTCGGTCAGGAGCTTCAAGTACAGCCGCCGGCTCAGCGCTTCCGTCTCCGCCGCGAGCCCTTCCCAAATCCGGTGCTCCACGTTGTGCGCACGGAGCACCACCGGCCCGTCCACGTACTTCCGAATGAGCGGCAAGTACGGCACCGTGAACAAACTCTCGAGCAGCACCAAATCGAACACCTCCCGCTGCAAAATCGCCCGCAGCCGCTCCTCGAGATCCGCGTTGTGGAACCGCGCCACGTTGTAGCTCTCCCCGGAAATGAGGTGCGTCAGGGCGTCGCGGGCGTTCACCCGCGTGTCGATGTACACCGCTTCGAAACGCGTGGCCTCCGCGTAGGACGCGTCGGGCGACACGTACGGGTGCTTGTCCGTACAGGCCGCGAGCACCCGCACCCGGTGGCCCGCCGCGAGCAGCCCACGCGTGACCGCGTCCATGGCTCGGCAGCCCCCATCCCGACTGGGGCGCGGCGGTTTGTGGCAGAGTTGAAGGATGCGCATCATTTGGCCTTCAAGCGTTTCCAAGGCATGCTGAGGTTCCGGATGTGCGCGTCGCGCATGGCCATGCGGGTGAGCCAAATCGCCACCGGGAGCAACAGCGCCGTGCTGAGCCACATGCCCGGAAGCGGTTCGAGGGTGCCCGATTTGATCATTTGTTCCCCCACGATCGACACGATGTAATAGGCGAGGAAAATGCCGATGGCCACCACCGTCGGCATGCCCAGGCCGCCCTTGCGGATGATGGCGCCCAGCGGCGCGCCGATGAAGAACAGGAGGAGGCAGCTCGATGCGAGGAAGAACTTCCGGTGCCACTCGACGGCGTGCCGGTTGCGCAGCCGCTGCTTCGAAGCCGCGTCATCGAGGGCGTTTTCGATGCCCTGCTTCGCATTGCGCGACAATTCGCGCGCCGCATCGAAAGCCATCCGCCGCTGCGAGGGCGACAGCCCGCCCAACGCCACGCCCGGCCCAGCAGCGGCCACCGGCGGAACCACCCGCCCGGAGTCGAGCCGCAGCGAATCGCGGAACAGGAGCACGTTCCGCTCGCCGTATCGCGCCACGTCCTGCAGCCGGGATTCCGCCACCCCAGCCAGCGAATCCATGGCGACTTCGAGTTGGCCGATGGTCATCATTTCGTGCACTTTTTGGAAAAGCCCTTCGTCGACCTGGTTGAAATCGAGCGAGCCGAGGTCGATGGCGAGGGTTTGGGACGTGAACGAGGAGGCGATGAAGGGGTGGAGGCGTTCTTGGCGCCGTTTTGCCTGTTCGAGGTCTTCCTCGTAGCTGTAGCCGTCTTCGAGTTGCAGCATCAGGAAGTCGCCTTGTTGGTCCATGCGGCCGCGGCGGGCGCGGATGACGCGGGTGGCGCCGAGGCTCGCTTCGCGGTTGTCGTGGATGAGGACGTCGTGGAGCGTGCCGTCGTCGTCTTTGGCGTCGACGCGGATGGCGAAGCCTTCGATGCCCGTGTAGAAGAGGCCGGGTTGGAGGTTGAGCGTCGGTTTCTTTTTGGTCACCGAAAAGAGCAACGCCCTGAATTTCAAGTTGGCTGCAGGCCAAACCGAATTCGAGAACGCAAACGCGCCCACCGAAATCCCCACCATCGTCCACATCAGCGGCCGCAGGATGCGCCACAGCGACAGCCCCGACGACTTCATCGCCGTCAGCTCATTCCGTTCGGCCAGCGAACCCAACGCCATGATGGACGCCACGAGGATGGCGAGCGGCAAGGCCAAATTCACCAACCGCGCCGAAGCATACACCATCAACTTCCCGATGATCCACGGCTCCAACCCCTTCCCGATGAGGTCGTCCGCGTACACCCACAGGAACTGCATGTCCAAGATGAACAGCGCCACCGGAAAGGTGACGGCGAACGGGGCGAGGAAGGCCCGCAACAAGAGCAGGGACAGTTTGCGCAACTCAGGGGCGTTGGTGGTCGGCCAAAGATAGCAACACACCACCGCGCGTGGGGGACTTTGGCCTTCGGTCGCTAAATTGCCCGCGATTTCAACCCATTCACATGACTAAATTCCCATTCTACCTCGCCGCCCTCGGCGTGGTGTTCGCCACGGGATGTGGCGAGGCCCCTGCTCCGGAAGTTGAAGCGCCGGTTGCGGAGGAGTTTGTTTGGCAAACCGAACAAGTGGCCGACCTCAAGCTCATTCGCTACCAAGTCCCCGGCTGGGAGCAGCTGAGCCCGCGCCAGCAGGCCCTCGTGTACTGCCTGAACCAGGCGGGCTTGAGCGGCCGCGACATCATGTACGACCAGAACTACCGCTACAACCTGACGTTGCGCGATTTGTTTGAGGGCATTTACACCGGTTACGAAGGGGACCGCACGACGAAGGATTTCGAGGAATTCGTGGTGTACCTGAAGCGGTTTTGGTTCTCCAACGGCATTCATCACCACTACAGCAACATGAAGTTCACGCCTGGTTTCAGCCAGGAAGCCTTTGTGGAATGGGTCAAGGCCACAGGCCAAACCGCAGACGAAACCCTCCTCGCGGTCATCTTCGACCCCACGGTCGACCCGAAGAAAGTGGAACAGGACAAGTCGAAGGGCCTCGTCGAAAACTCAGCCATCAACTTCTACGCGCCGGACGTGACCACCGAAGAGGCACAGGCTTACTACGCCTCCATCGCCGATCCGGACGACCGCACGCCCGTCGAACACAGCCTCAACTCGCGCCTCGTGAAGAACGAGCAAGGGGAGGTCGTCGAGCAGCCCTACCGCGTCGGCGGGTTGTACGGAGACGCGTTGGCCCAAGTCGTCTACTGGCTGAAGGAAGCCCAGAAGTACGCGGAAAACGAAAAGCAATCCGTCGCCCTCGGCCACCTCATCAGCTATTACGAAACGGGTGACCTCGAAAAGTGGCAGCTCTACAACATCAACTGGGTGCAGGACACCGAAGGCGATGTGGACTACATCAACGGCTTTGTTGAAGTGTACAACGATCCGCTCGGCTACACGGGCAGCTACGAGACCATTGTCCAAATCAAGGACTTCGACGCCAGCGAGCGCATGGCCATGCTCATGAACAACGCGCAGTGGTTCGAAGACCACATGCCGTTCAACCCCGCCCATAAAAAGGACACGGTGGTCGGCATTACCTACAATGTGGTGAACGTGGCCGGCGAGGCGGGTGACGCTTCGCCCAGCACGCCCATCGGCGTGAACCTCCCCAACTCGAATTGGATCCGCGTGATGCACGGTTCGAAGTCGGTGAGCCTCGGCAACATCGTCAACGCGTACGACCAAGCGGGCGGCAGCGGCATCCTCGAGGAGTTCGCGAACGACGCGGAGGAAATCGAGCGCACGAAGGCGCACGGTGAACTCGCGGGCAAGCTCCA
>CAYMHW010000034.1:0-24707 GCA_964390365.1 uncultured Comamonadaceae bacterium
TGCAACGACTGCGCGTCCTACATGGAGGTCGAATCCCTGGCCGAGGGCGTCTACCAATTCACGGCCTTCACCGCCGAAGGCGAGCTGTACACCGGCCCGCTGACGTGGTGGTTTGGCGAGGGGGCGACGATGGAGGGCAATCCCGTAGCGTACACGTGGTTCGAGAACACGCCCGAAATCACGGAGGTCTGCGCGTCGTTCCCGGCGTGGGAGGGCTGCGAATCGCCGGGCGAGTTGTGCACGGCGATCGAGCCGGTGGCGCCGGGTTGCGAGGAGGTCAGCTTCACGCTGGACGCGTCGGCGGTGAACGTGGCCGAGCTGCAGTTGCTGTGGACGATGGCCGCTCAGGTGGAAGGCGTGGAGCTCGGCGGCCTCGATCTGGAGGGCGCGTGGAATTGGCTGAATGAGGGGCCGTACGAGGTGTCGTTCTGCTTGCCGTACGCGTGTTACGACGTGGTGCTTTCGTGGGCGAATTGGCCCGTGGAAGGCGAGGGGGCGGAGCTGTTTTCGGCCTGGGTTGCGTGGGCAGACCAAATCCTGCCCCTCCTCGCCACCGGCGCCTCCAACGGCTCGGCGGAACTGGGCTTCGGCTGGGCCGACGACTGCCTCTCCCTGTCCACGTTCCCCGAACCGACCGCATCCTTCGAGCTCTACCCGAACCCGACGTCCGGCCTCGTCCGCTGGTCCCACCCCGCCGCCGGGTCCGCCACGGTGCGGGTCCTCGACCAAGCTGGGCGCGCGGTTTGGGCCGGTTCCACCCCGTCGTTCGACACCTCGGAATGGGCGCCCGGCCTCTATTTCGTCGAGCTGTCCACCCGGTCCGGTGATCGCCTCGTCGAGCGCTTGGTGGTCGTTCGTTGATTCACGGGCAACGCCTGCAAAACAGGTGCCTGCCTTCCCTTGCGCTTTGCTAACTTCGCGACCACGCGCCGCCGCGGCGCACAACCATTGGAAGCGAACGCATGCAGTACTCTAAGCTGAACATCATTACGGGCTGGGTGGTCTGGGCTTTGGCCACGATCGTCTACGTCCTCACCGTCGAACCCACCGCCAGTTTCTGGGACTGCGGCGAATTCATCGCCTCCGCGTACAAGCTCGAAGTGGGGCACCCTCCCGGGGCGCCGTTCTTCATGCTGCTCTCGCGGTTCCTCATGATCTTCAACCCGTCGAACCCGGCGTTGGCGGCGAACGTCCTTTCGGCGCTGAGCAGCTCGTTCACGATCATGTTCCTGTTTTGGACCATCACGCACCTCGGGCGCAAGATGATCCGCCACGAGGGCGAGCCGCGGATGGGGGAGATGTTGGCGGTGTTGGGGTCGGGCGCCGTGGGCGCGTTGGCTTACACGTTCAGCGATTCGTTTTGGTTCAGCGCGGTGGAAGGTGAGGTGTATGCGCTGTCGAGTTTGTTTACGGCGCTCGTGTTTTGGGCCATCTTGAAGTGGGAAAACATCGCGGACGAACCCGGCGCAAACCGCTGGATCATCGCCATCGCCTACCTGATGGGCCTCTCCATCGGCGTCCACTTGCTCAACTTGCTCGCCATTCCGGCCATCGCCTTCGTGTACTACTTCCGCAAGTTCACCTTCTCGTGGAAGGGGCTGCTCATCACGGGGCTGATTTCCTTGGTCATCCTCGGGTTCATCCAAGAGGGGCTCATCAAGGGCGCGGTCCAATTGGCCGGCTCCTTCGAGCTGTTCTTCGTGAACAACTTGGGGATGGGCTTCAACACCGGGGTGATCGTATACGCCTTGCTGCTCATCGGTTTGATTGCGGGGCTCGTGGTGTTGACGCACCGCAACAACTGGCCGGTGTTGAACACGTCGGTCATGGCGCTGGCCATGGTGCTCATCGGCTATTCGACGTTCGCGACCATCGTCGTGCGTTCGGCGGCGAATCCGCCCATGGACGAGAACAATCCCGAGAACCTGTTCGCGTTGCTGTCGTACCTCAGCCGGGAGCAATACGGTGATCGGCCGTTGCTGCACGGGGAATACTGGGGATCGCCGACGGACGATGATCAGCCTTATTTGGACGGAAAACCCGCGTGGGTCAAGAGCTTCAGCGTCTACGAAAAGAAGGGCGTGGCGAACGAGCGCATCGCTTCCTACCGCAACGAAGCGGAGGCGATTCGCTACATGGAATCGCTGGGCGGAACGCGGTACACCCTTGTTGAGGAATACGTGGACAGCGGCGAAAAGCGGGGCACAGTGCCCAACTACGACGACGACTTCACCTTCTTCTTCCCGCGGATGTACAGCTCCACGGCATCGCACAAAACCGCGTACAAGGAGTGGTCGAACTACAAGGGATACAGCGAACAAGTCCTCTTGACCAGCCCCCTCGTCGAAGGCGGCATGACGGCGACGGAACTTGAGAACCACCTGAAGAACGAGTTGCTGAAGCAGGAGTATGGGGTGCAGGAATTGACGCGCATTTTGAACGCCTTGTTCAAGGAGAACGGGGCGAACTTCAACAGCGAGTACAAGGTGAGCAAGCCGCGCGAAATCCTCGTGCGCGACCCGCAATCGGGCCAAATGAGCATCGTCGCCCCCCTCGACAACGACGGCATTCGCGGCCAGTTGGCGAGCATGATGGTGGAGAACATCCAAGGCTCGTTGGGGTGGGGCCGCGATTGGGTCAAGGCGAAGGAGCAGGAGTTGTCGGAATTGAGCGGTTTGGTGCGGCAAGCCATTGCACGGGCGAACCGGACGGGGAGTGCGGAGGATCAGCGGTTGGCCCAGCAGTACATGAACCGCGAGCGGGCGGTGCAACGCGAACTCATCCCATCGTTCTCGGAAAACTGGCGGTTCTTCACGAACTACCAAGTCGGCTGGATGTACTTCCGCTACTTCATGTGGAATTTCGCCGGCCGCCAAAACGACGTGCAGGGCCACGGGGACATCCTCGATGGCAACTGGTTGAGCGGCATCGATGCCATCGACGCAGAACGGTTGGGCTCGCGGGACGCGCTGACCCAAGAAATGCAAGACAACCGAGGGCTCAACAAGTTCTTCTACCTCCCACTCATCCTCGGGTTGATCGGTTTGGTCTTCCACGTGTTGCGCGATCCGGAGCAGTCGCTCGTGGTCGGGTTGCTCTTCATTTTGACCGGGTTGGCCATCGTGGTGTACCTGAACCAAACCCCGTACCAGCCGCGCGAACGGGACTACGCTTACGTGGGTTCGTTCTATGCCTTTGCCATTTGGATCGGGCTGGGGGTGTTGGCCCTCTTCGAGGCGGCGCGCTCCTTGACGTGGATGGAATGGGCGAAGATGGCCGGTGCGACGGTGGGAGCGGGGGTGCTCCTGTTCGTGGTGGAAACTGCGGGCGGCAGCGGACACGCCTTGAGCTACAGCGTCTTGTTCATTGCAGGTGTGGCCGCGATGGCCTTGGCCCTCGGCGCGTTGATGCGCCAAACCTCCACCAGCGAAACCGCCCGCGCCTCGGTCATGGTCGTGCTCGGCCTGCTCATCCCTTACGTGATGGCCGCTGACGGGTGGGACGACCACAGCCGCGCACGCCGCCGCACAGGGGTCGACTTCGCGAAGAACTACCTCGAATCGCTTGCGCCGCAGGCCATTTTGTTCACGAACGGAGACAACGACACCTTCCCCCTTTGGTACGCCCAAGAAGTGGAAGGCGTTCGAACGGACGTGCGCGTGTGCAACTTGAGCCTGCTCAATACGGATTGGTACATCGACCAAATGAAGCGCGCGGCCTACGACAGCAAGCCGCTGCCCATCCGGATGTCGGAGGAGAAGTACCGCCAGGGCACCCGCGACATCGTGCTGCTCGATGCGCCCGCGAATCCCGAACAGCCCTACGTCGACCTCGACGCGGCCATGCAGTACGCGCTCGACGATTCGAAGAGCCGCAACTTCGGAGGCGGCAAGAGTTACCAGTCCCTCCCCTCCAACAGCTTCTCCTTGCCCGTGGATTCTGCGGCGTTGGCCCACGTGGATTGGCTGAACGCAGAGGAAAAGGCCTCGTTGGTCGACGCGGTGGAATGGACCATTGTGGACGACCGCGACAACCCGAAGACCTACATCCTCAAGAACGCTTTTGCAGCCTTGGAGATGTTGCGCGAGAACAACTGGGAGCGCCCGATTTACTTCGCGGTGACGACCGGTCCGGACAGCTACATGGGCCTGCAGGATTACTTCCGGTTGGAAGGTTTGGCCTACCGCTTGGTGCCCATCAAGTACCCGGAACCCGCTGACCCCAACCGCATCGGCGGCGTGAGCACGGAGATCATGTACGAACACGTCACCGAAGCGTGGCAATGGGGCAACATGGACGACGTGGAAAACGGCATCTACATGGACGAAAACAACCGCCGCATGGTGGTGAACACGCGCATCCAAATGTCCAACCTCGCCGAGGCCCTGCTCGAAGAGCGCGATGGTCCCCGTGCCTTGGAGATCTTGGACTTGCTCATCGAAAAGACGCCCAAAGAAAACGTGCCGTTCACGCGGGTGATGCTGCCGGTGCAGGAACAGTTCGTGGAGCTCGCGACTACCGACACCTTGCGGTCACGCGGTGCGGCCAGCTTGACGGCTGAGCAGCGCGTCCATGCTTCTGAGCAAGCCGCCTCGATTACCGAGGAATTGCTGCGCCAGCAGGAGGAGCTCGTCGATTACTTCATTTCGCTGGAGAGCGGCGATTTCGAGGCGACCTATCAAGACCGTCGCATGGCCTTGTCGGTGGCAAACCGGTTGGTGGACGTGGTGGAGTTCTACAACCCCGATTCGGAGTTGGCGGAGCAGTTGCGTGAGCGGGTGGAGGGCATGGAGGAGCGCGTGGAAAACCGCAAGCGCGAGTTGATCGATTTGGGCCGGGTGGAGTTTTGATGGCGGACGAGTCGAAACCCCCAATCCGCTTGGCGATTTTGGCTTCGGGCTCGGGCTCGAATGCGGAGGCCATCATGCGCCACTTTGCGGGCCACCCGGATGTCGAGGTGGCGTGGGTCGGATCGAACCGCAAGCATGCGGGCGTGCTCGAGCGCGCTCAAGGATGGGGGGTGCCCGCTTCGGCCTTTTCCGGACAGGATGCGGCGAATGGGGGCTTGCTCGCGGAATTGCGGGGGCGTGAAATCGATTGGGTGGCGCTGGCCGGGTACCTGCTGATGGTGCCTGCCGAAGTGGTGAAGGCCTACGAGGGGCGGATGGTCAACATTCATCCGGCGTTGTTGCCTGACTTCGGTGGGGCGGGGATGTACGGCATGAACGTGCACCGCGCGGTCAAGGCGTCGGGTGCGGAGCGCTCCGGGATGACCATCCACTGGGTCACCGAGGCCTACGACGAAGGGGCGGTGGTGTTCCAAGGGGAAGTGGAATTGACGCCGGAGGACGACGCGGAAGCCATTGCTGCGAAGGTGCTTCAGTTGGAGCACCAGTACTACCCTCCGGTGTTGGAAGGCCTCATCGTGGGCTGGGCGGAGCGTCGATCGAACGGAATGAAAAAATCCTGAGCCACCATGTTGTTCAATTGGGAGGAGTTTTTGAAAAGCACCATGGTCATCTTCGCGGTGATCGACATCGTCGGGAGCATCCCCATCATCCTTGACCTGAAGCGCAAGGTGGGGGACATCCATTCTGGACGGGCTTCGCTTGTAGCGCTGGGGTTGATGCTGCTGTTCCTGTTCGTGGGAGAAGGCCTCATCAACTTCCTCGGCATTGACGTGAACAGCTTTGCCGTGGCGGGTTCGTTCATCATCTTCTTCATGTCGCTTGAGATGATTTTGGGCGTGGAATTGTTCAAACAGGATGCCCAAAGCATGAAGGCCGCCACGATCGTGCCCGTGGCCTTTCCGCTCATCGCTGGCGCGGGCAGCATGACGTCCATCCTTTCCCTGCGGGCGGAGTACCAACAAATCAACATCGTCCTCGCCATCCTCGTCAACATCGCGTTGGTGTTCGTGGTGTTGCGGCTCACGGACCGCATCGGTCGGTTCTTGGGCGATGGCGGCATTGTGGTGCTCCAAAAGGTGTTCGGCATCATCCTGCTGTCCATCGCGGTCAAGCTGTTCACCTCCAACGTGACCCACCTGATCTGATGCCGCACGTCATCGCTTACACCGATGGAGGAGCGAGCGGCAACCCCGGTCCTGGGGGCTTCGGCGTGGTCCTGATGAGCGGCAACCACCAGAAAGAAATCAGCCGGGCGTACCGACTCACGACGAACAACCGCATGGAACTGCTCGCCGTGATTGCGGCGCTCGAGGCCCTGCGCCACCCGGGCACGCACATCGACATCCACTCGGACTCGAAATACGTCGTGGACGCGGTGACGAAGGGCTGGCTCCAAAACTGGGTTCGCAAAGGGTTCAAGGACAAAAAGAACCCCGACCTCTGGCGCCGCTACCTCACCGCTGCCAAGACGCACCACGTGCGATTCCACTGGGTGAAGGGCCACGCGGGCGACCGCTGGAACGAGCGCGCGGACCAGCTCGCCGTCATGGCCTACAAGGAGAGCGTGCTCGAAACGGACGAGGGCTACGAGCGGAGCGTCGCGTCGCAAGGATGACCGCCGAGGGGCGAACCTCCCGTATCTTTGCACCCGAACTCAATTCCCGAAGCAATGCGCACGGACAACTACGCTGGACACGACTACTACGAATTGGACGAATGGCTGACCGAGGAGCACAAGCTCATCCGCGACACCGCGCGCGCGTGGGTCAAGAAGGAAGTCAGCCCCATCATCGAGGACGCCGCTGAGAACTGCGCGTTCCCGAAGCACTTGCTGCCGGGGTTGGGGGAGATTGGGGCGTTTGGCCCGTACATCCCGGAGGAGTATGGCGGCGCTGGTTTGGACCAAATCAGCTACGGCCTCATCATGCAAGAACTCGAGCGGTGCGACAGCGGCCTGCGTTCCACCGCATCGGTTCAGAGCTCGCTCGTGATGTACCCGATTTGGAAGTACGGATCGGAAGAACAGCGCAAGAAGTACCTCCCGAAGCTCGCCACCGGTGAGTGGATGGGCTGCTTCGGACTGACCGAGCCGGACCACGGCTCGAACCCTGGCGGCATGACCACGAACTTCAAGGAGGACGGCGACCACGTCATCCTCAACGGCGCGAAGATGTGGATTTCGAACGCTCCGTTCGCCCAAGTGGCGGTGGTCTGGGCGAAGAACGAGGCCGGCCGCATCAAGGGCATCATCGTCGAGCGCGGCATGGAGGGCTTCTCCACCCCCACCATGAAGGGCAAGTGGAGCCTCCGCGCTTCCGACACCGGTGAGCTCATTTTCGACAACGTGCGGGTGCCGAAGGAGAACATCCTGCCCGGTCGCGATGGCTTGGGCGCGCCGCTGAGCTGCCTCGATTCGGCCCGTTACGGCATCGCATGGGGCGCCATCGGTGCCGCCCTCGATTGCTACGACGTCGCCTTGCAGTACTCGAAGGAACGCCAGCAGTTCGACCGGCCCATCGGCGGGTTCCAGTTGCAGCAGAAGAAGCTCGCCGAGATGATCACGGAGATCACCAAGGCGCAGTTGCTGACCTACCGGTTGGGCACCCTGCGCAATGAAGGCCGCGCGACTTCGGCCCAAATCTCGATGGCGAAGCGCAACAACGTCGAAACCGCCCTCAACGTCGCCCGCGAAGCCCGCCAAATGCTCGGCGGCATGGGCATCACCGGCGAGTACCCCATCATGCGCCACATGATGAACCTCGAGTCGGTGGTGACTTACGAAGGCACGCACGACATCCACCTCCTCATCACGGGACTGGACGTCACGGGCCTCAACGCATTCACGTGAGCGTGTGCGTAACTCCTTGATTCGCTAAGGAAACACCGCGGAGGGCGACTGTAACTTTGGTGCTCACAACTTCGTAAAGAGCACCATGGGATACTTCGCGAACATCCGTGTTGTCTTGGCATTGGGACTTGTTTCGACCCTGCTGTCTGTGCATCCGACGGCGCTGCGGGCTCAGGGCAGGAGCTACGGAATGGCCATTGGAACCTCGCATTATGTGGGGGACTTGGGCGGTTCGGCGTCCATTGCGCCGTGGAAGACCACGAGCATGCGCGCCTCCCGCCTTTCCTTGTCGGGCTTCGTCGAGTTTCCGACGGAGGGCCGGTGGCAGGTGCACACGGGGTTGAGCTTCATCCAATTGTACGGAGACGACCGGTTTGCGGATTCCCCCACGCGGGTGGCGCGCAACTTGCATTTCAAGAGCTCGGTTTGGGAACTTTCCGCTCGCGGGCAATTCAAATTTTGGGACCGTCCACGCCACTGGAATCGGAGCGCCGGATCGCGCGGCTACCTGTTCCTCGGCGTCGGCGCCTTCGCGCACAATCCGAAGTCGCGGGTCCGTGCGGACTCGAATGACATCGTCAACCCGATTTGGTATTCCCTCCGCTCGTTGAAGACCGAAGGCCAAGAAACGCCCTACAGCCTCATCGCATTCTCCATGCCGATGGGCGTCGGATTCGACTGGAACCTGACGGGCGGCTGGCAACTCGGCTGCGAAATCAACTGGCGCTACACCTCAACCGATTACTTGGACGACGTCTCGGGAAATTACGCAGATCCCGAAGAGTTGTCCGAGCTGGCGGCGATCCTGAGTTCGCAAGCCAACGCCTACAGCACGGCGATTGCGGGCCCCAATGGGGGTTCGGTGCACAACCACCAATACAGCGTGGGAGGCACACGGAGAGGCAATCCCGAGTCGCGGGATGGGTTTGGTACGATTCAATTCACGCTGTCGCGACCTGATGCGACGTTGCGCACCCGACCCGGTTCGTGGGTGGGGCGGTTCCGCCGCCAAGGCTGGTTCCGATGAACGCATGAAAGCGGTCCGAGTTCGGGCCGCTTTTTTTATCCCAAGGTGAAGGGGTCCGCGTCGTTGAGCACCGGGAATTTGGCCCGAAAGTCGGCCAGCGCTTGCGCCTCCCAGCGCGCCCCAAACCACCCCTCCGTCAACGCTTCTTTGCCCCGCCCGTACGGGTCGATGCACGCACTCCGCCCGTCGTGCGCTACGCCGTTGCCATCTTCGCCCGTGCGGTTCACGCCGATGCAGTGCGCTTGGTTTTCGATGGCGCGGGCGCGCAGCAAGGCGGCCCACGCATCGGAGCGCACCGCGGGCCAATTCGCCACGACGATCATCCCGTCGTAGGGGGCGGCTGCGCGGTTGCGAGCGAACACCGGGAAACGCAGGTCGTAGCACGTGAGGAGGAGGAGGCGCCAGCCCTGCCATTCCACGACGACGCGTTCTGTGCCGGGGGTGTAATGGGCGTGCTCGCCCGCGAAGGTGAAGGCGTGCCGCTTGTCGTAGTGGCGGTATCGGCCGCTGGGTTCCACGGCGTAATGCCGGTTGCGGAAGTGGTCGCCGTCGCGGACGCTCAGGCTGCCGCACACGAGGGCGCCCGTTGCGGCGGCCCAGCGCTGCATGGCCGCGAATGCGGGGCCGGCTTCGGCGGGTTCGGCATGGAGTTCGGGCCGCATGGTGAATCCGGTCGCCCACATTTCGGGGAGGACCAGGACGTCGGCGTCGGCTGGGGCGTGGGCGAATTGGGTTTCCAAGGCCGCGAGGTTGGCCTCGGGGGATTCCCAAACCAGCGGGGTTTGGAGGCCATGGACGTGGAGCGCATCCTTCATGATCCGGCGAGGCGGCGCAGGCGTTCGATGGCTTGGTCCAGGGTGTCGGGTTGCTTGGCGAAGCAGACGCGGATGCGCGTGGACCCGGTGCGCGAGGGGTGGCTCGGATCGTAAAAGGACGAGAGCGGGATGGTGGCGATGCCGTGGGGGGCGCGGGTCCATTGGCGCACGACGTCCTGGTCGGCACCGGTTTGGAAGGCCGCGTAGTCGAGGACTTGGAAGTAGCCGCCCTCCGCCGGCGTGAAGGACCAAGCCGTGTCCCGCAACCCGTCGCAGAGGCGGTTGCGCAGGGAGGTGTAGGTCTGGGCGAGTGTGGCGAGGTGGGTTTGGCCTGCCTCCTGCGACAGGAACTCGGCGATGCCCGCCTGGAACGGCGCGCCCGTCGAGAAGACGTCGTACTGGTGCACCTTCCGGACTTCGGCCATCAACGCGGCCGGCCCCGCGAGCCACCCGATCTTCCACCCCGTGGCGTGCAGCACCTTGCCAAACGATCCCGCAATCAGCGTACGCGCCGCGAGCTCCGGATGGTGGGCCGCGCTCAGCGCCTCCCGCCCGTCATGGACGATGGGGCCGTACACCTCGTCGCTCAGGACGATGGCGTCGCTTCCGTCGAGGCAGCGGTGCAGTTCTTCGAGGTCTTCGCGTCCCCACGTCGCCCCCGTGGGGTTGTGCGGCGAGTTCACCACGACCATCCGGGTGTGGCGGCTCAACATGGTGCGCAGCCCTTGGTAGTCCAGTCCGTAATGGGGCAGCGTCCGCTCGAGTCGGCGGACGGTCCCGCCGGCGAGGCGCACCACCGGCGCATACAAATCGTAGGCCGGTTCCATGATGATGACCTCGTCGCCTTCGCTCACGAGGGCCATGATGGCCGCAAAGAGCACCGACGACGCGCCCGCCCCGATGGTGATTTCTTCAACGGGGTGGTACGTGGTCCCCGTTCGTTGCCCGTAATCGGCCGCGATCCATTCCCGCAACCGGAGGTTTCCGGCCATGGGGGCGTACTGGTTCGCCCCCGCTTCCATGACCCGCGCCACGGCGCTCCGGAGGGCGGCGGGCGGTTCGAGGTCCGGGAAGCCTTGGGCCACGTTGAGCGCACCGCACTCGGCCGCCAAGGCGGACATTTTGGTGAAGATGGTGGTGCCTACGAGGGGCAATTTGGACGCGGGCGGGTTGCCGGGAAAATCCATGTCAGCGGGTGATGGCGAGTTTTGTGACGCCTCCGGATTTGCCTTTGGCATCGGTCACAAAGATGAGGTAAACCCCGAAAGGAACCGGGTGGCCCTGCGCATCGAGCCCATCCCAAACCGCCCGTCCACCTTGCGACTCGAGCGTGGCAATCCACCGCCCGCCGACGTCCGTGATGTGGATGGTCGAGCCGTACGCGCAGCCGTCCACCGTGATGGGGCCGTCAAAATCCGCCCGCACGGGGTTGGGGAAGACGGTGAGCTCCTCGATGATGGGCACGAAGTTCGTCGCCTCGCCCACCCGGCTCACGAGGCCCTTTTCCGTGCCGAAGAACACCGTGCCGTTGCCGTGGTTGATCGCGATGTCGAACACGTTGTCGCTCAGCAGCGGGCTGTTTTCGGTCGTGAAATGCGCCACTTGCGACAGGCCATCGGCTTCGATGAGGTAGGCGCCGCTCGTTTGCGTGGCGATCCATTTGCGGTTGCCGCCGTCGATGCAGATGCTCGTAATGGATTCGGTTTCAAGGAGGTATTGGTAGTTGCCGTCTTGCTGAATCAAGATTTGGCTGGCCAAATCCCCATTAAACCCCGACTCGAACACCGCCGAAGGCAAGTAAATCACCGCCGGCCCCGCCTCGGTTCCCAACCAAATCTCCCCATCGAGGTCTTCCTCCAAGCACAACACGTTGTCCGACGGCAGCGCCGCATTCTCCTTCGTCAACACCCGCCAATCGTCGTCCGACACATCGTCCGGCGTGCCCGCGGGATCGTAAACAAGCACCCCACCACCGCGCGGAATCACCGCCCAAATGTACCCATTGCGCGCCGCGAGCAACTGCTCGATGAACCCCTCCGTCCCGAGCGCATTTCCGACGTCCATCGCAACCCAGTCGCCCGCGGCGGTCAGGACGTGCAGCGGGTCATCGGCGAAGGCGTTCGTGACCCAAAGGTTGCCGTCCAAGTCGAAGTCGAGTCCGCCCACCCCCGTGCGCGGCGATCCACCGAAGTCCGCGGCTTGCAGGGTGCTGTTGGCCGGCGTGTGGTGCGCCACGATGGCGCCGTCGCGCAGTTCGAACACCCCGTCTTCCCACGATCCGTAGCAAACGTGGGACGGGTCGAGTGGGTCGATGGACACCGCCATGAAGTCCCGCACCCCCAGCACGTCGTTCGAGCCTTCGCCCGGTTCGATGTGCTGCCACGTACCATTCACTCGGCCGAACATCCCGTGCTCGTAATAGAGGTTCGTCCAGGCGGCATCCACGCCTCCGGAGGCGATCCAGCACGCGTCGTTCCAGCAGTCGATGTGGCGCACCGCGGCCACGGGCGGACCGTCGGGCGCCCAAGCGGCGTCGCGCGGCTCGTCGAACAGGTCCATCCGGAGCAGGCCGCCGTTGCCGTTCGCCACATACAAGTCCCGAAAGCTGCGCCCTCCTTCCGCATCGACCGCGGGGTGGAACACCATGTCGCGAACGCGCAGCGGTTCCCCGCCCGCCGAGTAGTCCAATTTGATCTCGTTGAAGTCCGCATCGTACTGCCGAATGGCATTCCAATCCGCCACGGCCAGGCGCCATCCGCTGTCGTCGGTGCCCGTGGCGATGTCGACGGCGGTGATGCCCGCGTAATCGGGCAGCGGTTGCCACAGCCCGTTGAGGCGCACCCACACTTGGCGCGTCGGGTCGTTGTCCGCGTCGTACCACAACACGATGGGGTCCCCTTCCGGCGTGAAGGCCAAATCCCAATAATCCCCGGTCTCCACCGGCACATCCCCCCAACGCGTCCACGCCTCCTGCGCCGACAAGAACGGGTGGTTCACCGGCGCTTCGAAGATGCCGGCATCGGTGGCCGCCACCCACCGGTCGCCTTGCTGAACCAGCGCGTGCACGTCACACGGACTGCCGCTTCCCTGCGGGTACCACGTGTCCACCACGTACCGCGCGTCCGCTTCGAGCGCCACGAGCCCGAAGGCACAGGCCGCCACCACGCGCCGGTCGGCGTACGGACCGCTGAAGGCATTGACCGCCTTGCTGCCCGTCAGGTTGCTGTCCCGGATGTCGGTCAGGGTGAAGGCCACCGAACCGTCGGGCGCGACCCAATCGATGACGCCGTCGGCGTAGCCGATGAGCACAAGTTGCGTCACCGGATCCCACCCGAGCGCCGTGGGACTCGAGCCCGAAAGCCCCGTCACCGTCGACCACGTCGTCAGCGTGTGGTCGTCGAGCCGGTAGATGAACACCGCGTTTTCGGTGCGGGTGGCCCAAAATCCCGCTTCGCCCCCCGGGCCGCAGTACACCGCCTCCTCGGCCTCGTCGTAGGGGAGGTGGTCTTCCCAGGAGCCGACGGGGATTTGGCCTGAAAGGGCGGCGGCTTGAATCAGCGCAATCCACAGGAAAAACGGACGAATCAGGGGCATGGCCTTCGGTTTACGCAACTCCATACGCGGCAAAGTTCGGGTTATTGTGCCCAACTCCGGGGGTCAGCCCGCTTGGTTCCACCGAAAGGCGTCGGCGCCATGCGATTCCAGCCGGTCGAGGGCGGCCTCGCTCGCGAGCCGGTAGACGAAGCCGCGCCGCGTGGGCACCCACTCCACGATGCCCCACACCACGAGCAGACTCAGCAGGTCTTCGGCGTCCTCCGGATGCAGCCGGCCTTTGCGCATCACGTGCTTGAAATGCAGGGTTTTGCCTTCTCGCCACGCGCGGAACACCTTGCCGATGTGTTGGTCGTAGTGGAATTCCGGGCGTTCGGCCCGCATTTCGTATTGCCACACTTTGACCAAAACCGGATTCGCCTTCAAGTTCTCATCCCCACGCCTCAAAAACGCCTGCCACCGATCGGGCCCCGCCTCGGACGCGGGCGCGGTCTCCGCAAAGTGCGGCCGGCCGGCGCTCCGCGGCACCTGCACTTCGAGCACCGTTCGGAACTCCGCCTTCCACACCTGCACCTCGAAGGGCACGGCGGGCCGGCAATGGGCCTGCGCCGCCTCGGTGAGCATGTGGTACTCTTCTTCCGCGTTCACCCCCGCGATGCTCCCGTCGTCCTTCACGCCGATGAGCAGCCGCCCGCCGTCGGTGTTGGCAAACGCGGAGAAGGTGCGCGCGATTTTGCGGGCATCGTCCACCCGGGTCTTGAAGTCCTGCCGTTGGTGCTCCCCCTCGGCGATCATGTTCATCACGTACGACATCTGCCCGTGAAGTTGGTCAATTTTTCGCGCCCAACCGCCGGTTGTGGAGACGTTTTGCGTAATTTTGCCCCGAACGTCAGAGAAACGGAGAAGCATAGAGGGGTCGCAACCCCTCTTTTTTTGGCCTCAACCGAGGCAAACCGCCGCTTCGCAATCCGACGCATACAACATGATCACCGCATCCACCATCCGCGAAATCGCCGAATCGCACCTCGAAGGAACCCCCGGTTTCATCGTCGACGTGCACGTCAGCGAGGGGAACCACATCAAAGTGCTCCTCGACCACGACGTGTCCACGTCCATCGAGGATTGCATGGCGCTGCACCGCCACCTCGAGTCGGCCCTCGACCGGGACGTGGAGGATTTCAGCTTGGACGTGAGTTCGCCGGGGTTGGACCAGCCGCTGAAAATGCACCGCCAGTACGTGAAGAACATCGGGCGTTCGGTGCAAGTGAAGCCGGTGGAAGGCCCCAAGGTTGAAGGCGAACTGGTCCGCGTGGACGAAGACGCCATCACCTTGAAAATCCGCGAAAAACGCCGCGTCGAAGGACGGAAGGCGAAGGAATGGGTGGAGGAGGAAGTGGTTTGGCCTTTCGCTCAAATCGCCTCCACAAAAGTGGTCATTTCATTCAAGTAACTCCCACATTAGCAATAAATCAAGCTGACATGGCGCAACTCAATTTGATCGATTCCTTCAAGGAATTCAAAGAGTTCAAGAACATCGACCGCGAGGTCATGATGGGCATTTTGGAAGACGTCTTCCGCGCGATGATCGTCAAAAATTACGGTGACGACGAGAATTTCGACATCATCATCAACCCGGACAAGGGCGACTTGGAGATTTGGCGCAACCGCGAAATCGTGCCCGACGGTGAGGTGGAGGATGAGAATTCGCAGATCGCGCTCTCCGAGGCCTTGAAGATCGAGGACGACTTCGAGGTGGGCGAGGAGGTTTCGGAGGAGATCAAGCTGGAGCAGTTTGGCCGCCGGAACGTGTTGGCGTTGCGCCAGAATTTGGCGGGCCGCGTGATGGATTTGGAGAAGGATGCGCTGTACGAGAAGTACCGCGAGCGCGTGGGCGAGGTGGTGACCGCTGAGGTATACCAAATCTGGAAGCGCGAAATCCTCCTCGTCGACGACGAAGACAACGAGGTCGTGATGCCCCGCGAACACCAAATCCCGGGCGACTTCTTTAAAAAGGGCGACACCGTTCGCGCCGTCGTGGCGGAGGTGGAAATGCGGAACAACAGCCCGCGCATCATCTTGTCGCGCACGGCTCCGGAATTCCTTGAGCGCCTGTTCGAGCAGGAAGTCCCCGAGATCTTCGACGGGCTCATCACCATCAAGCGCGTGGTCCGGGCTCCAGGCGAGCGCGCAAAAGTCGCCGTGGAATCGTACGACGACCGCGTCGATCCCGTGGGCGCTTGCGTGGGCATGAAGGGCTCCCGCATCCACAGCATCGTGCGCGAGTTGAAGAACGAGAACATCGATGTCATCAACTGGACCGACAACGAGCAGTTGCTCGTCTCACGGGCCCTCAGTCCGGCGAAGATCACGTCGATGGAACTCGATGCAACGACGCGCCACGCGAAGGTGTTCCTCAAGGCCGACCAGGTCAGCTTGGCCATCGGCCGCGGAGGCAACAACATCAAGCTCGCCGGCCAATTGACCAACTACGAAATCGACGTGTACCGCGATGACGAGGACGTCCTCGAAGACGTGGATTTGCGCGAATTCGCGGACGAAATCGATGGCTGGATCCTCGATGAGTTCCGCAAAATCGGGTTGGAAACGGCTCGTGCCGTCCTTGAAATCGGCCAGGAGGACTTGGTCCGCCGGACGGACCTCGAGGTCGAGACCATCGCTGAAGTCCTGAAAATATTGAAGGAGGAATTGGCTTGATGCCACGCCTCCCGTTACCTTTCGTGTTCGTTTAACCCACATCAGAGCCCGCTCTAAACGCCAATGGCAGACGCAAGCAAACCCGTACGACTCAGCAAAGTAGCCCGAGAATTCAACCTCGGCATTCCGACCCTTGTCGAATTCCTGACTGGAAAAGGCATCGCCATTGATTCCTCGCCCAACGGAAAAATCGACCCGGAGGCTTATGCGCTGGTGCGGGCCAATTTCCAAGACCAAAAGGAAGCCAAGCAAAAAGCCACGGCGTCTTCTCGCTCCATCCAAGAGCGGGAAAGCATCACGTTGGAGTCGGCGAAGCGCAAGGCCACCAAGGTCAAGGAGGAGGAACCTGAGATCGACCTCTCCATTTTCAAAAAGAGCGAGCAGCAGCCGGTGGTGGAACGCGTCGAGGTGCAGCCTGAACCCAAGGTGGTCGCACCGGCCGAGCCGGAACCTCCGGCGCCCATGTCCGAGCCGAAAGTCGAGGCTCCGGCCGCTCCTGAAGCGCCCGCAGCCCCGGCAGAACCGGAGGTGAAGGAAGTCCACGTGGAGCCTGCCCCAGCGCCGAAGCCGGAGCCCGTGGCCCCCGTTGCGGAAGCGGAGGAGGTTCCTGCGGCGCCGGAATCGGGTGTGAAGGTTGTCGGGAAGATTGAACTGCCTGCGGACCGGAAGAAGAAGCCGGCGGCGAAACCGGAGAAAAAGTCAGCGGCGCCCAAGCCCGAAGCGAAGCCGAAGCCAGCTCCTGCCCCTGCGCCGCCCGCGAAGGAGGTGCCGGCAACCCCGGCCGCTGAGGCCCCTGCTGCGCCCGAGGCCAAGCCCGAAGCCAAGCCCGAAGCGCCCAAGGCGCCGGAAGTGATGCGTGCAAAAGCCGAGAAGCTCACCGGCCCGACGGTCGTGGGCAAGATCGAGTTGCCTGTCGAGCGGAAGCGGGGATCCTCGGCTGAGGAGAACAAGCGCAAGCGGAAGCGCATCACCAAGGTCGACGTCGCGAAGACCGCGAAGACCACTGGCGGCGGAGCTGCAGCAGGCAACAAACGCGGCCGTCGCAATGAACCCAAAAAGGAAGTCACGCAAGCGGACATCCAAAAGGAGATCAAGGAAACGCTGGCACGCCTCAGTGGCGGGTCGAAGTCCAAGTCTTCGAAGCTGCGCCGCGCAAAGCGAAGCGCGGTTCAAGAGCGTCAAGAGCAAGAAGCGGCGCGTCAGCAGGAGCAGGCCACGATCCTTCAATTGACCGAATTTGTGACGGCGGCGGAGTTGGCGTCCATGATGAACGTGAGCGTCAACGAAGTCATCAGCGCGTGTTTGGCTTTGGGCATGATGGTGTCCATCAACCAGCGCTTGGACCAAGAGACCATTTCCATCATCGTGGAAGAATTCGGGTACACGGCGGACTTCGTTTCGTCCGATGTGCAGGAAGCCATTGAAGAAGAGGAGGACGCGCCCGAGGACCTCGAACCGCGTGCTCCCATTGTGACCGTCATGGGTCACGTTGACCACGGGAAGACCTCGCTTTTGGACTTCATTCGGAAGGCGAACGTCATCAGCGGCGAGGCCGGCGGCATCACGCAGCACATCGGTGCTTACAGCGTAGAGCTCCCCAGCGGTGGCAAGATGACCTTCCTCGATACCCCGGGTCACGAGGCGTTTACGGCCATGCGGGCGCGCGGTGCTCAAGTCACGGACTTGGCCATCATCGTGGTTGCAGCCGACGACGCGGTCATGCCGCAAACGAAGGAAGCCATCAACCACGCTCAAGCTGCGGGCATCCCGATGGTTTTCGCCATCAACAAGGTGGACCGGGAGGAAGCAAACCCCGAGAAGATCAAGGGCGAGCTCGCCGAGATGAACATTTTGGTCGAAGATTGGGGCGGAAAGTACCAATGCCAAGAAATTTCGGCGAAGCAAGGCTTGAACATCGACGAGCTCCTCGAAAAGGTGTTGCTGGAGGCGGAGATGCTGGATTTGAAGGCAAACCCGAACAAGGCCGCACTGGGAACCGTCATCGAAAGCTCGCTTGATAAGGGCCGTGGTTACGTGACCAACCTGTTGGTGGAAGGGGGAACGATGCGCGTGGGCGATGCGATTTTGGCGGGTCAATACTCGGGCAAAATCAAGGCCATGTTCAACGAGCGCGGTCAGCGCATCGATGAAGCGGGACCTTCGGTGCCGGTGTCGGTGCTCGGATTCGACGGCGCTCCCAACGCAGGCGACAAATTCCACGTCTTCGAAGACGAGAAGGAAGCCCGTGCCATTGCAACGAAGCGGCAGCAGCTCCAGCGTGAGCAGGGCGTCCGTGCGCAGCAGACGGTGACGCTCGAGGAATTGGGCCGCCGGATTGCGGTGGGCGAGTTCAAGGAATTGAACCTGATCGTGAAGGGCGACGTGGACGGCTCCATCGAGGCCTTGAGCGATTCACTGCAGAAGCAGAGCACCGAAAAAGTGCAGGTCAACATCATCCACAAGGCGGTCGGTCAGATCTCCGAGTCGGACGTGTTGTTGGCTTCCGCTTCGAGCGCCATCATCATCGGTTTCCAGGTGCGTCCGTCAGGGGCTGCTCGGAAGTTGGCCGAGCGCGAAGAAGTCCAAATCAAGCTCTACTCGGTCATCTACAAGGCCATCGAAGAGATGAAGGAGGCCATGGAAGGCCTGCTGTCAGCGAGAATCGAAGAGACCATTACGGGTTCAGCGGAAATCCGCGAGACCTTCAAGATCTCCAAGGTGGGAACCATTGCGGGTTGCTTCGTGACCGATGGCCAAATCAAGCGCTCCTCCAAGGTCCGCGTCATCCGCGAAGGCGTGGTCGTCTACACGGGAACGCTCGGCTCCCTGAAGCGCTTCAAGGACGACGTCAAGGAAGTCAAGAACGGCTTCGAGTGCGGTTTGAACGTGGATCGCTTCAACGACATCAAGGTCGGCGACGTGATCGAAGCCTACGAAGAAATCGAAGTCAAGCAGACGCTCGAGGACTGATTGCGTCCTCTGCGTTGAATTCATTCATCGCCGAGTCCTTCACGGGGCTCGGCGATGCTGTTTTGGGCCCGATGCAACGGCGGCAAGGCAATGTCGCCAGGCACCACCAGCGACTCCGGATGCGTTTCCATCCAGCGCACCCGCTCGCGCTCCGCACTCCACGGGTCGCGGAAATCGCCCAATAGCAGTTGGTAGTTCATCGAGAGCGGCACGAGGTAGACGCTCCAGTCCGTGGTGCTGCGCAGCGCGGACCGTTCCCGCCGGCATTCCTGCAACGTTCCCGTCATCAATTGGATGCGGTAGCCCTTCATCGCTGGCGGGTGTTCACGCCAAACGCTGTCCAACGCCAACAACCGCGCGTCGGACTCCAATCGCCACGTCGCCGGGGCCGCCGTCGCGTTGGGCTCATGGAGCACTGGCGGATGAACGACCGCAACCGTGTCCACCGTTTCTGCCTCATGCAAGTCCGGTCGTGCGGCATCCAATTCGGAGTCTGGAGTACCGACCGATTCGACGGTTTTGGGCCTGAAAAGCGACTTCCACCAGCTGGCTTCACCGGATTGCAGGGAATCGGATTGAGCAAGGGCACTCGGCGAAGCGAGCAGAAGCGAAGCTCCTAACCAAGCGATTGAGCGAAGGCGTTGCATGCTGCGAAGGTAACGTCGGAACCTGCTAAGGATGAGGTGCAAGCCGCGCAACGTGGTACCCAACTCCCGCGAATCATCAGCAGGCCGCGCTTAATTAGAGTCATTCTAAATTAGAAACTCATCAGACATTGCTATGACACCATTCCGCCTAACTCGGTCACACTGCATTACTTTTGCGCCCGAATATGTGAGGGTAAACCATCGTCATGCAAAAAGCGATTTTTAACGGCACTCGGACGGCTCGATGGGCAGTTCAGAGTTTCCTCGCCGCTTGCCTCCTCCTCTCGAATGCCGCGGCATTCGGGCAAATCTGGGAAGGAGGCAACGTGGAAAATGGGCAAGCGTTGTTCAATGCGAACTGCGCTTCCTGTCACAAAGTGACCAACGAAGTCCTTGCGGCTCCGGGTCTTGCGGGCATCCGCGACCGGTGGACGTCCGGGGACGAATTGTTGGTTAAATGGATCCAAAACCCGCAGGCCGCTGCGGAATCCGGTGATCCGTACATCAAGTCGCTCGTCGACCGCTACGTCGGGACGTACGGCTGGATGAGCGCGCAAGCCGTTTCTGCTGACGACATCAAGGACATCATGGCGTATGTCCAAAACCCGCCAGACGTCGCCGCTCCAGCTGCCACGGCCGATACCGGCTGCATCACGGTCGATGAGTTGCCGGTCGAGAAGGCGGACAACCCGTCGATTTGGTTCTTGGTGCTCCTCGTGCTGTTCCTCGTCATCGCGCTCAGCGCGGCCGGCGTCAACCGCACGTTGCGCAGCGCAGTGAACGTCTCGAAAGGCGATGCCCCCCTCGCAGACGCAACGTACTTCCAACGCGCGACGGGCTGGATGTGGAACAACCGCGTTTTCGTATCGCTCATCGGTCTCTTCGTGGTCGCCTACGCAGTGGTCATCGGCTACCAAGGCTTGATGGGCATCGGCGTCATGGAAGGCTACAAGCCGGATCAGCCGATCAAGTTCATCCACTCGGTTCACGTGTGCGAGAACGAAGTCGATTGCAAGTACTGCCACCACAGCGCTTACGAGTCGAAGCACGCAGGCATCCCTTCGACGAACGTCTGCATGAACTGCCACAAGGCGGTGAAGAAGGGTCGCCGCTACGGAGAAACCGAAATCGGCAAGATCTACGCGGCCATCGGCTTCGATCCGGAATCTGGAACGTACATGAACGGTGCCGGCGAGAAGGGCTTCACGAACCCGCAGGACGACTTCGGCGGCGAGCCGATTCGCTGGAACAAGGTCCACAACTTGCCGGACCACGTGTTCTTCAGCCACCAGCAGCACGTGGTGGTCGGCGGTTTGCACTGCCAAAACTGCCACGGCGATGTCCAAACCTACACCGTCGGTCGCCAAGCCCGCACGGAGGACATCAACCAACTCGTGGACGATTACCCCGGTTTGATTCAATTGTCGAAGCCGACCCTCACGATGGGCTGGTGCATCGAGTGCCACAACAAGGCGGAAGTGAATTTGGCTTCCAGCGGCTACTACGAGGAGATGCACGAGCGCCTGCGGGACGACGAGCGCGGAAACGAGGAGTTGCGCCGCTACTTGGAGGACGACAAGATCACCGTTAAAGAGCTTGGAGGCTGGGAATGCGCCAAGTGCCACTACTAAGAACACGCTACCATGTCGCAGAATAAACGCTACTGGTCCGGTCTCGACGAATTGCACGGGACGGAAGAGTTCAAAGCCACCCAAGGACAAGAATTCCCGGGTGTGCAGGCGGTGGACGAATTCCTTTCGGACGACCGCTTGGAATCCACCCACACGGGTCGCCGTGACTTCTTGAAGTTCATGGGATTCAGCTTGACGGCCGCCACGTTGGCCGCTTGCGAAACCCCGGTCATCAAGTCCATTCCCTACACGAACAAGCCAGAGGAAGTCACCCCGGGGGTGGCGAACTACTACGCTTCCACCTTCTACAACGGCCAAGACTACGGTCAGGTGTTGGTGAAGACGCGTGAAGGCCGTCCGATTTTCATCAAGTCGAACGCCCTCAACGGCGAAGGCAAGGTGGGCGTTCGGGTGAACGCTTCGGTCATGGGCCTCTACGACAGCGCTCGCCTCAACGGTCCCCGCAAGGGCGGCCAACCCACGGACTGGGCGACGATCGATGCCGACGCGAAGGCTGCCTTGGCGGCGAGCGGACGCAAGGTCATCTTGACCCACACGGTGGCGAGCCCGTCCTTGAACCGCGCAATTTCCCTGTTCTGCGCCGCGACCGGTGCCGAGCACATTCAATACGACGCCATCAGCTACAGCGGCATTCGGAAGGCGAACCAAGCGGACTACGGCCGCAACGTCGTTCCGACCTACGCGCTGGATCAAGCGGATGCCATCGTGACCATCGGGGCCGATTTCCTCGGCACGTGGGGCGATGTGGCCGTCCAAACCACCGCTTGGTCGAAAGGACGCCAGCCGGAAAACGGCAAGATGTCTTCCCTCCACGCCTTTGAAAGCGTGATGACCCTGACCGGCTCCAACGCGGACCGCCGGAACATGATCAAGCCGTCGGAGGCAGGCCGCGTGGCCTTGGCCCTCTTGAACGGCATCACGGGTGGCGGTGACAGCGGCGAATTGTCTGAAACCGCGGCAGCCGGCATCGCTCCGGCGGTGGCTGCGTTGAAGGCAGCGGGCGCGAAGGGCTTGGTCGTTGCGGGATCGAATGACCCCAACGTGCAGCTGATTGTGAACGCCTGCAACCGCGCGCTCGGTGCTTACGGCACCACCATCGATCTTGAGAACGCTTGGGCGTTGGGTCGTGGTGATGATGAGGCGTTTGCTGGTTTGGTTGCCGACATGGCTGCTGGGAAGGTGGGCGCGTTGGTCATCCACGGCGTCAACCCGGCTTACACCTCGGCGGCTTTCGCGGCGGCCTTGGGAAAAGTCAGTGCCTCCATCAGCACGTCGCTCTTCGCAGACGAGACGGCTTCGCGTTGCACGCACATTGCTCCGGACCACCACTGGTTGGAGTCGTGGGGCGACGCCCAGCGCACCGCCAAGCGCGTGGATTGGGTGCAGCCGACGATTTCGCCGTTGTTCGACTCGCGTGCAGCGGGCGGCAGCCTGTTGACGTGGGCGAATCACTCGGAGACGGATTGGTACACCTTCTTGCGCCAAACCTGGAACCCGAACTACACCGCAGACCAACTCTACACCGACGCGGCTTGGAACAGCTCCTTGCACGACGGTTTCATGGCCCTCGAGGCGGAGTCCTTCCCGGTCAGTTTCGAAGGCGCAGGCACGGGCCTCGCTGCAGCGAAGCAAGCAGTGAAGGCTGCGAAAGGCGGTGCGTTTGAGTTGGCCTTTTACCAAAAGAACACCATCGGTCAAGGCGATCAGACCGCCAACCCGATGCTCCAGGAGACGCCGGATCCGCTGACGAAGATTACGTGGGACAACTACGTGACCATGGCGAAATCCGACATGGATGCCATGGGCCTCAACACCTACATCGGTCAGGAGAAGCCCGCTTCGGTGGTGCGCGTCACCGTCGGTGGCCAAAGCGTGGAAATGCCCGCGATGCTCTTGCCCGGCCAAAAGCCCGGCACCATCGGCATCGCCCTCGGCTACGGCCGCGGCGCGAACGGAGAGGAGGTCGGTAAGGCCGCCTTCCAAATGGCCGAAAACGGGGACTTCCTCCGCGATGCGAACTCCGCGTTGGTCCCGGTCGGAACAAACGCTTACCCGCTCTTGGGTTCGGCTTCTGGCCTCCCGCAATACGAACAGCTCAACGTGACCGTCGAAGCGACGGGAGCAACGTATGCCCTCGCGAGCACCCAGATCCACAGCACGGACATGGGCCGCGACTCCATCGTCAAGGAAACCACCTTCGACGCGTACTTCGCAGAGCGCAAGGCAGCGAAGGGCACGGCCTCTTGGAACAAGCTCATCCAAATCGGCGTCCACGAGGACGTCAACGGCGACGGAACCATCAACGCCCAGGACTCGAAGCCCACCGCGGCCTTCGACTTGTGGCACGAACACGCCGTTGAAGAGGTCGGACACCGCTGGGGCATGACCATTGACCTGACGACCTGCACGGGCTGCAGCGCTTGCGTCACGGCTTGCCACATCGAGAACAACGTGCCGGTGGTCGGTAAGGACGAGGTCCGCCGCCACCGCGACATGCACTGGATGCGCATCGACCGCTTCTTCGCTTCCGACTACAGCTTGGAGCGCGGTGAAGAGGAAGGCGTGGGAGCCATCGGTTCTTACCGCCGCATGGAGGACCCCGCGGAAAATCCGCAAACGGTCCACATGCCGATGATGTGCCAGCATTGCAACCACGCCCCGTGTGAGACGGTTTGTCCGGTCGCAGCCACCACGCACAGCAACGAGGGCTTGAACCAAATGACGTACAACCGGTGCATCGGTACGCGTTACTGCGCGAACAACTGCCCGTACAAAGTGCGTCGATTCAACTGGTTCAACTACCCGGGATACAAGAAGTTCATGAACTTCAACCCGTCTCAGGACAACCTGACGCGCATGGTCTTGAACCCCGACGTGACGGTTCGCTCCCGCGGCGTCATGGAGAAGTGCAGCATGTGCGTTCAGCGCATCCAAGAGGGCAAGCTCAACGCGAAGAAGGCCGGCACCAAAGTTCCAGATGGAGCGGTCACTACGGCTTGCGCGGAAGCGTGCCCGACGAACGCCATCCAGTTTGGCGACCTCAACGACAAGCAGTCGCACATCGCGGCCGTCTCTGAGAACAACCGCGCTTACCACGCGTTGGAAGAAATCGGCGTCAAGCCGAACATCTTCTACATGACGAAGGTGCGGAACACCGAATCCACCGAAGCATAACCGATCGCCATGCAAAGAGAAGCAGCCATTCGGGAACCCCTGATTCTGGGGAACAAGTCCTACAAGGACATCACCGATGACGTGGTGGGCCCCATCCAGGGTCCCGCACCGATCGGTTGGAAGATCATGATCACCATCTCGGCCATCATCGCCGTGTATGGGGTCGGCTCCATCTTGTACCTGTTGGGTACGGGCATCGGGGTGTGGGGATTGAACAAGACCGTGGGTTGGTCGTGGGACATCACCAACTTCGTTTGGTGGGTCGGTATCGGTCACGCGGGCACGCTCATCTCCGCGGTGTTGTTGTTGTTCCGTCAGAAGTGGCGGATGGCCATCAACCGTTCTGCGGAGGCGATGACGATTTTCGCGGTCATCATGGCGGCGACCTTCCCGGGCA
>CAYMHW010000035.1:0-24668 GCA_964390365.1 uncultured Comamonadaceae bacterium
GAAAGGACCGACTTGACCAAACTTGTGCGACGCCGGCTGGGGAATGCCCTGGTCGGCGTTTGCATTTTAACTTGTGCCACCAATTCACCCCCATGCGCGAACTGCTGAACGATTTGATCCGACGTTTGGACATCCTGGAGAACGAATCTACCCAGTTGGAAGATTGGGAGGGCTTCTTGGGCCAAACACGCGCCTTGCATGAACGTGCGCTCATCATGCGCTACAAAGCGCTGGAACGCCTGAGCGAAGCCGAGGCGGCCCCCGCGCCCGAAACCGAGCTTCCGGAGCAGCCCATCGTTTGGGGAGTCGGCGTCGAGGAATCGGCCGAGGCGGCCATGGCACAACCCGAGCCCGAGGAACCCCCTGTCATCGAAGCACCGGAAGCCCTTGTTGAACCCGCGCCTGAGCCCGCGCCTGCCCAACCCGTCATCGCACCAAGCAATGGCGTCTCGCTGGCGGAAAAACTCAGCCTGCAGCCCCTGAAAGCCATCCTCCCCGCTCTGGGCATCAACGACCGCGTGCGGTTCGCCGGTGTCCTCTTCAACGGGAACATGACCGCTCTGCAGGAGGCCTGCGCAACCGCTGAGGCCGCAGCATCGTTCGAAGCGGCCAAAGAAGCGATCCTCCATCGCGCGCAACCGGGGCTGGATTGGTCCGATGAAGAGGAGGCGCCCTACCAATTCATGCAACTGGTGCAACGCGTGCATCTGCAATGAACCCAAAAGCGGGAAGTTTGACGTTGGTTCCCACGCCCATTGGGAACCTGGGCGACTTGAGCCCGCGAGCCGTGGAGGCCTTGCGGGAGGCGGACTTGGTGCTCGCCGAGGACACGCGGACGACGGGCAACCTGCTGCGCCTCGCGGAAATTGACCGGCCGCTTCGCGCGTTTCATTTGCACAACGAGCACAAGGTCACCCAAGGCCTGGTCCAGCAGTTGTTGGGCGGCGCGCGGTTCGCTTTGTGTTCCGATGCGGGCACGCCAGGGATTTCCGATCCGGGATTCTTGCTTGTTCGGGCGTGCGTGGAAGCGGGGGTGCACGTGTCGTGTTTGCCGGGTCCCACCGCGTTTGTGCCGGCGTTGGCGGCCTCTGGGCTGCCCTGTGACCGATTCAGCTTCGAAGGGTTTTTGCCGCACAAGAAGGGGCGCCAAAAGCGGCTGACGCAACTCGCCGAATTGGACCAAACCTTCGTCCTCTACGAATCACCGCACCGCATCGTGCGGTTGCTCGGTGAATTGGCGGAACGGTTGGGGGAAGACCGGCAAGTGGCCGTGTGCCGGGAGATCAGCAAGCTGCATGAGGAAATCGTGCGGGGAAGCCTCGCGGAAGCCACTGCGCACTTCACCGAGAACGAACCACGGGGCGAATTCGTGGTCGTGGTCGCCGGACGTTAAAACAGGACGCCGTGGAGGTCGTTGACCCGCTTGACGGGGACGATTTCGAGGCCTTCGAACGCCCCAAGGTCCATGCGGCCGTGACCGGAAACGAGCAGACGACGAATGCCCATGCGGGCGGCTTCGGCGACGCGCTGGTTCAACCGCGCCACGGGGCGGATTTCGCCGGACAGGCCCACCTCACCAGCGAACGCGGTCCCCATGGGCAGCGGCACATCAAGCGCCGAGCTCAAAATGGCAGCGATGACGGCCAAATCCAAGGCCGGATCCGTGATGCGCAAGCCCCCTGCGATGTTCAGGAACACGTCGAGGGTCGC
The DNA here is from genome assembly GCA_964390365.1 of uncultured Comamonadaceae bacterium. GTDB lineage: Bacteria > Bacteroidota > Bacteroidia > Flavobacteriales_D > Sanyastnellaceae > JALQTD01. The sequence goes on from CAYMHW010000035.1 coordinate 1,711, forward strand.
GAGCTTGAAGCCGTTGCGCTTTTCCAGGACCGCCAACAGCATGTTCAGCCGCCGCAGGTCAAATCCCGTGCCGGAGCGCTGTGGCGTGCCGTATACGGCCGTTGAAACGAGCGCCTGCACCTCCACGAGCATGGGGCGGGCACCTTCCAATGCGGCAGCCACGGCGGCCCCGCTCTGCAGGTCGTCGTCGGTTTGGCCCAGCAGGACGTCGGACGGATTCTCCACCGCCGCCAACCCCGTTCCCAACATCTCGTACAAGCCCAATTCCGCCGTCGAGCCAAAGCGGTTCTTGTTCGCCCGCAACATCCGGTACGCGTGGTTGCGCTCCCCTTCGAACTGCAGCACCACGTCCACCAAGTGCTCCAAGACCTTCGGACCGGCCAACGAGCCCTCCTTCGTGATGTGCCCGACCATCAACGTGGGCACGCTGTGCTGCTTCGCCCACGCCGTGAGCAACGAAGCCGATTCCCGAATCTGGGACACGCTGCCGGGAGCCGCCTCCACCGACGGCTGATAAAGTGTCTGAATGGAATCAATGATGAGCAAATCGGGCTCATCCCGGTTGAGGCATTCGACGATCTCCGCGGCATTGGTCTCAGGCAAGATCAGCAACTGCGGAGTCAAATCGCCCAAGCGCTCCGCTCGCATCCGCACCTGCTCCGGGCTCTCTTCGCCCCCCACGTACAACACCTTCATGCCCCGTGCGGCCATGGCCATCGTCGATTGCAGCATCAACGTGGACTTGCCGATGCCCGGTTCGCCGCCCAGCAACACCACGCAGCCGGGAACCAAACCACCCCCCAACACCCGGTCCAGTTCCTGGTCACCCGTCGGAATGCGCACGAGGTCCCTGGACTGCACATCAATCAGCGGCTTGGGCGTTGCAGGGCCTGCCAAACGGGCACTCCCTGGCATGCGCCTGGCATGCGCCTCCGCCACCACGGCCTCTCGGCTCTCTTCAAAGGTGTTCCAGTTCTTGCAGCTGGGGCATTTGCCCAGCAACTGCACCGAGACGTGTCCGCATGCGCTGCAGACGAATGAAGTCTTCGCCTTCGCCACCTCAGCGGAACAAGGTCACATCGCCGTGGTACTCATCGCCGTTGGGCAACACGAGGATGTACCAGTACGTTCCTTCTTCCAGTTCCGAAGCCAACCAGTCACCCGTTTTGAAGTCCATGTTCTCATAGACCATCGTTCCCCACCGGTTGAACACCTGGAAGTGCACGTCCTTGTAGCGCTCCAATCCTTCAATTTGGAATGAAGGGTTGTAGCTGTCCCCGTTCCCCGGCGTGAATACGTTGGGAATGGTCAATCCGCAAGCGTCAACCACCACGTTCCACGAAGTCGAAACCCCTCCCGTGGCGCAGGGGTTGTAGGACACCCCGGTGAGCACCAACTCCGGATTTGTCTCCCAGCAATCGTAAGTCAACATCGAACTGACCAACGTCACCGCCTCGTTCGTGCCCACCTGCTCAAATTCGCCGTTGCCGCACGTCACGGTCCACGTGAATTCACCGCCGTAATCGGAGTTCAAATCGAACACGTTCTCCACCTCGGGACAGAGGTAAATCTCACCATCCGCAGGACTCGGAACCGGGTTGTTCGTCGGCGGCAAGCCCAGCCAAACGTAGGTGCACGCTTCATTCGTTTCACACTGGTCCGGGTCTGTGTATTGGATGCAGATTTCGGTTTGGTCATACGGCCCTTGGTCCTCGACCGTCCAGTTGGAGCCCGTCGAACCGTCAGGCCAAACAAACGTGTAGCCCGGAGGCGCGGTCGGGGTGATGGTCAACGTGTTGTTGCCCTCGCACTCGAGCGCGTAATCGTCCAACGGCGATGCGATGGGAACGTAGACCAACATGTCCGCGCACGCCTCCACGCCCGCGGGGTAGCATTCGTTGGACACCGTGACGCAATACGTGCCCGTGACGTTCGCCGTGTACGTCGGGGTGTTGCCGCCCACGGCATCGCCATCGAGGGTCCATTCGTACACGAGGTCATCGGCATCGTCGGCGATGGGATCGAGCACCGCCGTTCCGCCCTCGCAGAGGTTGGAAGACTCGAGCTGAGGCTCGGGCTGCGATTGCGCCTCCACCGTCGCGGTCGCCGTCATCGAACCGCAAGCGTTCTCAACCGTAACCGAAATCTCCGCGGTGGATCCGGGGCTGACGGTGTACGTGTTGCTCAATGCGCCATCCGTGCCCGGCGCGGACCAATCCAGGGTGCTCGTGGCGCTCGGATCGAAGACCGTGGCGTTGAACGTCACCGGATCGCCATCGCACGCAAACACTTCAGTCTCATCGAGGGCGACTTCGGGCTCCGTGGCGATGATCACCTCGTAGCACAGGGCGTACTCGCACACGTCATCGGTGAAGCAAATTTCGTACTCACCGTAACCGTCCGGGTAGAACGTGGTGTTGTACTCGTCGAGCACCGAGAACGAGCCCGTGGGCCCCGCCGTCTGAGACCACGAGCCCGTAGCCGGATCCGCGGTGCACGCTGCAGGTGCGGAGTACAGCAACTCACCCGCCGTCAGGTCGTTGAAGGTGGCAGTGGACTGGCTTCCGCAATTGAACACCGTGACCGACAACAACGACGTGTCGGCGTTGCCATCGCTGATGAAGTAGATTTCAATGGTGTCCCCCACCTCGATGCCCACCTCATGCTGTTGGAAGGACATGAATGACGTCAAGATGATGGGGTTGCTCATGTCTCCGTTGATGTAGACTTCGAGGTAACTCGATCCGCCCCAACCGAGGATGGAGGAACTCTGCATGTAGACCCAAAGCGGACCGTTCTGAGGGCTGGAATATCCCCCTTCAAAAACCAATGAATCGGGGATCACATCGCAGTACGGGCCGAAATCCACATCGGGAAGGAAGGGGCCGATGGTCTCGATGTTGAAGTAGCGCTTGCCTTGGCAGCCTTCCTCGTTGGTCACCGTGAGCTCGTAGATGCCCGCGGTCAATTCCGCTTCGGGGCCGTTGTCGGTGACCACTTCACCGCCGCCGCCTTCCCAGTTCGCCACCCACGTGTAGTCGTCGTAGAGCGGCTGCTCGTCCGGATCGACCACCGCCCAGCCGGTTTCGCCTGGGCAGAGCGCGTTGGGGTGTTCCACCATCGGGTTGAAGAACGGGGTTTGGGTCAATTCATATTGAATCGTAGAAGTGCATTCCGCGAGTTCAGCCGTCAATTCGAAGATTCCACCGTAGCTGTGCACGCACGTCGCTTCATCGCATCCTGTGGACCACGAGTACGTATCGAAGCCGGGAGTGGCCGTCAATTCGGTCTCGCCACCGGAGCAGAAGACCGTCTCACCGGTCACTTCCAAGGCGGGTATGGACGTTTCGGATACGACGATGACCAGCTCCACTTCGGTCGTCGCTGAAGGGCTGCCGTTGTCCGTGGCGGTGATGAGGAGGTTTTGGGTGCCCACGTTGTCCGCTTGGCCGATGAACGTGCCCACGATGGAACCGAATTCGCCGGCCTCGGTGGAATAGGTCCAACCGGGCAGATCGTTGGCGGTGACGGTGATGGTTTGGCCTGCCTCAGGCGCCAAGAAATCCAAGGCCACCGCGTATTCATTGCCCTGGCACAAGAAAATCGTGTCGCACCCCAAATTCGCCGAAGGCAGCGGCGGCACGTTGCCACTTCCCTCGGTCAAATCCAAATTGAACGTCTTGCCATCGAGCCAGTCGACCCCGTCCTGATCCGCAGCACCCGCACCGTAAGGCCCGTTGTAGGTGTCGTCGAGGAGGTTGAACCGGCCGTATTGGATGTGATCGCCGTTCGACTGGCTGTTGTCCGCGCCGACCGTGGCCGGCGAACCGCCGCAGCAGCCGTTGCTGCCGCCCACATCGCCGTGCGCCCAGTTCATGTCGAGGTAACACAATTGGGCGTTCGCCATGTCGGGGAGGATGACCCCGTCTTCGGGCGTGATGATGATTTGGTAGGTGTTGACCTTGTCGTCGTGCTGGCTGTAGTAACCGACGTTGATGAAGTTGATGTAAGCCGCGTCGGGCGTGATCTTGTACTTGATGGCCCCGCTTTCCCGGTAGTCTGCGTCGGCCCAAAACCCAGCAATCTGGTTGTATGACGCCCCCGGAAATTCCTCCGGCGTCCAGTCGATGACGTAATCGCCGAACGAGATGGAGCCCTTCGAATTGATGTAGAACTGGTCGTATTGAACGCCGTAAAAGTTGAAGTCAAAAGGCAAGTCCAACGGGCCCACTGAACAGTCGACGTCCGCACCGGCGCCGCCTGTGAAATCCCAATCGGTCGTGCCGATGGTCGTGTAGCTGCCATCCGGCTGAACCCAGCAATCGCACCCACCCGTCAACAACTTCGTGGTCAGCGGCTTGTCCGACGGGTTGAGGCGGGCTTTGCGCTCCGCAACGATTCGGCGGGCCTCCGCCTCATCGTACCCTTCCCACTGGCGCATCACGTCCCATTCTTCGCGCGTCATGTGAATCACAGCGCCCTCAAACGACTTGTACTTCTCAATGAGTTCGGGTCCGGTAGTGCGAACCACCAAGCGCTCGTGCTGGTAAATGGTCTCCTGTGCAGACAGGGGACCGGACATTGCCGCGGTCGCAAAAAGGGCTACAAGCAAAGGTCGAAATCCGATCATGTGGTGCAAATGTTGGTTTCCTTGCGGTTACGCAAGCCTCGCAAGTTAATAAATGCGATGCAAGCGCCGTTCACAAGTGCGTGCGATTTCCTTACGGATAACAGGATTCAAGGCCAAATCGTTGCACGGGAACTTCCAACAGCCCCCCTGAACCAATGCTCGCCGTTCGGCCGTATTTTCGCCTTTCAATTTTACCGCATGGAACGCATCCGCAATTTCTGCATCATCGCGCACATCGATCACGGCAAGAGCACGCTCGCTGACCGCTTGTTGCACACGACCGGGACGATTTCCGATCGGGAGCTGCAGGAGCAGACGCTCGATGACATGGATTTGGAGCGTGAACGCGGAATCACCATCAAGAGCCACGCGATCCAAATGCGGCACACGGCCGAAGATGGACTCGAATACACCCTGAACCTCATCGACACGCCCGGGCACGTGGATTTCAGCTACGAGGTCTCGCGGTCGATTGCGGCGTGTGAAGGGGCGTTGTTGATCGTGGATGCGACGCAAGGGATTGAGGCGCAGACGATTTCGAACTTGTATTTGGCCTTGGAGCACGACCTCGAGATCATTCCCATCCTCAACAAGATGGACCTCGATTCCGCGGATCCAGAGGGCGTGAGCGACCAAATCATCGACCTCATCGGCTGCAGCCAAGAGGACATCATTCCGGCGAGTGGGAAGACGGGCATGGGCGTGAACGACATCCTGCGCGCCATCGTGGAAAAGGTGCCCGCTCCGAAAGGCGATCCCAACGCGCCGCTGCAGGCCATGGTGTTCGACAGCGTGTTCAATTCATTTCGGGGCATCATCGCTTACGTCCGCGTTTTGAACGGTACGCTGAAAAAGGGCGACGCCGTGCAGTTCATGGCGACGAAGAAGGAATACGACGCGGATGAGATCGGAATTTTGGGGCTGGACCTGAAGCCGCAGAAAGAGTTGAGTGCAGGCAACGTGGGCTACGTCATCAGCGGCATCAAGAACGCCCGAGAAGTCAAGGTCGGGGATACCTTGACGTTGAAGCACAACCCGTGCGCGAACGCGGTGAAGGGATTCGAAGACGTGAAGCCCATGGTCTTCGCCGGCATTTACCCGGTGGACACCGAGGATTACGAGGAGTTGCGCGCTTCGATGGAGAAGTTGCAGCTGAACGACGCGTCGCTCGTGTTCGAGCCGGAATCGTCGGCGGCATTGGGATTTGGCTTCCGATGCGGCTTCCTCGGCATGCTGCACATGGAAATCATCCAGGAGCGCCTGGAGCGGGAATTTGACATGACGGTCATCACCACGGTGCCCAACGTGAGCTACCACGCCTTCACGAAGTCCGGGGATCAGATCATCGTCAACAACCCCTCCGACTTGCCCGACACGAACAAACTCGACTACGTGGAAGAGCCGTTCATCAAGGCGCAAGTCATCACGAAAAGCGAGTACATCGGCGCCATCATGAGCCTGTGCATCGAAAAGCGCGGCATCCTGCTGAACCAGGTTTACCTGACAGCCGACCGCGTGGAAATGACCTTCAGCATGCCGCTCGGGGAAATCGTATTCGACTTCTACGACAAACTCAAGAGCGTTTCCCGCGGCTACGCCTCCTTCGACTACTTCCCGGACGAGTACAAGCAAAGCAACCTGGTCAAGCTCGACATCTTGCTGAACGGCGACCAAGTCGATGCCTTGAGCGCCCTCATCCACCGGGACAACGCCTACGAACTGGGCAAGAAAATCTGCCTGAAGTTGAAGGAACTCATCCCGCGTCAGCAGTTCATGATCGCCCTGCAGGCGGCCATCGGTGCGAAAATCATCGCGCGGGAAACCATCAAGCCGGTGCGGAAGGACGTGACGGCGAAGTGCTACGGGGGCGACATCACGCGGAAGCGGAAACTCCTCGAAAAGCAGAAGAAGGGCAAGAAGCGGATGCGCCAAGTCGGCAACGTCGAGGTGCCTCAGAGCGCCTTCCTCGCCGTTCTCAAGCTGGATTGACCTTCCGCGGGGCGGAAGCGGCGAGCTCGTTCTTGTTCGCCAGTTGACCGCAGGCCGCATCGATGTCTTTGCCGCGTGAGCGGCGCACGTTCACCACGAGGTTGCAGCGCTCCAGGAACTCCACGAACGCGTCCGTGCGCTCGGGGGTGGTTTTTTGGAACTCCCCGTCGTCAATGGGGTTGTACTCGATGAGGTTGATCTTACACGGCACGTTGCGGCAGAATTCCGCGAGTTCCCGCGCATCGGCGAGCGAATCGTTGAAGTCCTTGAAGAGGATGTACTCGAAGGTCACCCGCGTGCCCGTCTTTTCGTGAAAGTACTTCAGCGCATCGGCCAGCACTTCGAGGTTGTTCGTCTCGTTGATGGCCATGATGCGGTTCCGCTTCTCATCGTTGGCCGCATGCAGGCTCAAGGCCAAATTGAATTTCACCTCATCGTCTCCCAGCCGCTTGATGGCCTTCGCAATTCCCGCCGTGCTCACCGTGATGCGCTTCGGCGAAATGCCCAAACCGGGCGTCCCGCAAATGCGGTCGATGGAGGCCATCATTTCGCGGTAGTTGAGCAGCGGCTCGCCCATGCCCATGTACACGATGTTCGTCAGCGAAGCGCCGTATTGCTCATCGGCCATCGCCCGCAGCATCTCGACTTGGTCGTAAATCTCCCCGGCCGAGAGGTTCTTCAGCAACTTGAGGCGACCCGTGGCGCAGAAAGCGCACGCCAGCGAACAGCCGACTTGGGAGGAAATGCACGCCGTCATCCGCTTCGATGTGGGGATGAGGACGCCCTCGACGACTTGGTGGGGACCGACTTCAAAAGCGCACTTGATGGTGCGGTCGTTGCTGATTTGGCGCTCCTGCAAGCGGATGCGTTCGATGCGGTAACGTTCCTTCAGCGCCGCGCGGAATGCCGAACTCAGGTTCGTCATTTCGTCGAAGGAGGCAGCGGATTTGGACCAAATCCATTCCTCCAACTGCTTCGCCCGAAACGGCTTTTCTCCGAGCTCGGCCACCGCAGCCCGCAAGCCATCAGCGTCCAAGCTGCGAATGTCCGGAAGTGCGTCGGATGTGGCCATGCGGCAAAGATACGCCCCTACGGCTTCAACGGAGGCCGAGGTTCTGCGGCCATCGGTGGGGACGAACGGCGGCGGCGTTTGGGTCCTTCCACGTCGATCATCAGCTGCTCCAACCGCAACCGCACCTCGTCGCGCTTCCGCACGGCCATCGGCACTTCGCTGCCGTCTTTGAGGGTCAGGGTGTTCGAACGGTAGTTGCAGCTCAGCACGTTGTTGAGCCGGACCAGCTGCGAATTGTGCACCCGGAAGAAGGCCGGGTCATCGAGGAGTTCCTCCACCCGCTTCAGGTTCTTCGACACGGTGATGCGCCGTCCCTCTTCCAAATGGAACGTCGAATAGCTCCCGCTCGCTTCGACGTTCAGGATTTCTCCGAGCTTGACGAAGTACCGGTGGCCTGACGTCTGCAATTCGATTTTGCGGTTCGGGTCGTGCTGCGGCTCGGTGGCCACGACATTTCCCACGTGGAAGTGGCTGGCGATGCGCCGGGCACAGGCCTTGAGTTCCTCCGCATCCACTGGCTTCAACAGGTAGTCAAACGCTTGTTTGCGAATGGCTTCGACGGCGTATTCGTGGTAGGTCGTGCAAAAGACCACGTAGAAATCCCGATTGGGAAAGCGGTCGAGCAACTCGAGCCCCGTTTCATCCGGCATCCGAATGTCGAGGAACACCACGTCGGGTGCGAGCCGTTTGATTTCCCGATACGCTTCGCCGGCCGATGAGGCCGCATACACCACGTGCATTCCCGGACAGTGCCGTTCGATTTGGTGCTGGATGGCGAGGCGCGCGGGCTTCTCGTCATCCACCACCACCACCCGCAGGGGTTCATCCACTGATTTCATCGCTTTGTCGTTCACTTGTTTCGGGACAAATAAAAATTTAAGCGATTAAATCTTCCAATTCAAATTTATTTTCGACGGGTTCAAATTCATAAACGTCGTTATAAGGTGTCATTTGAGCACCTCCTGCGCGTAGCCGATGACCCGGTACACCTCCCCGGGCAAGTGGCGTTTCTTGTCGGTGGGTTTGTCGTAGCCGGTGCGAACAACGACCAAATCCAACGCCGGCACCGAAATGACGAACTGACCACGGTGCCCTTCGAGAACCGAAAAGGCGTGGCCGTCGTCGGTGGTTCCGAGCCAGGTTTGGTACCCATAATGCGTGGCATCGCAAGCCGGATCCAAGGCATTCACCGGAGTGAGCAGGCGCTCGATGTAGTCCGCGGGCACGAGCTGCCGACCGTTCCAACGCCCGGTATCGCTCAGCAACTTGCCGAAGCGCGCGAAATCCCGGGTGGTCGCGTAGAACTGCGCGAAGCACCGCTCCACGGGCGGGTCCACCGAATCGTCCACGCCCCAGAAGGCATCGGACTCGGCTCCCATCGGTCCCCACAGCCCTTGGGCAATCCAGTCGCTGAGGGTGCGCCCGCTGCCGGACGAAACGATCTCCTCCAGGAGCATCGTGTTGCCCCCTTGGTACTTCCAATCCGTGCCGGCGGGCTCGGAGAGGCGGTATTCGGCGAGGAGGTCGCGCACGCCGTCTTTGTAATAGGATTTGGCCATGAAGGCGAACGGATTCTTGTAATTCTCGCCAAACGGAATGTGCGACCGCATCTGCAGCAAGTGCTCCACCGTCACATCCGCCCCGGCAAAGCGGTCGAGGTGCGTTCCGACGGGGTCGCTCACCGCCAACACGCCCGCGTCAACCGCCAACCCCACGCCCAGCGCCGTGATGGTCTTCGCCATGGAAAACGAATTCGTGCGGGTCGATCGGTCGTGTCCCCGCCAATAGCGCTCATACCGAATGGTGTCGCGGTGAATGACGAGAAAGCTCGAAGCCAACGAAGCGTCCATCGCATCGGCCGAAGCTTCGCTCAACGCCGATTCCGGCAGCAGGGCCTCCGGCCACGGCTGCGGATTCGTCGCAGGCAGCGTCACCACCTCCCGAAACTCCAAATCGTCGATGTTGGAATTCTTCCAACCGCGGAAATACGTTTCCCGCATGCCACCCCAAATGTACCCGTAACCGGTGACCCAGCTCAGGAGCACCAAGGCCCCGACGAAGGCAAAGAACCCCTTGATGAAACGCTTCATGTTGATTCAGTTCATTCTGTAATGAACACGCGGCGCACGCTGCGGCGGTTGCCGTCCGTGGCCACGAGGTGGTACCAGCCGGTGGGCAGGCCCGTGAGGTCGACGGTTGAGCGGTGCGTTGCGGGAAGGGTGCGTGCGATTTGGCCTGAGGCGTTCACGACCGTCAACTCGGCCGAAGCCGCCCATCCCGTCACATTCACCACGCCCGACGTGGCCGTGGGGAACGCATTCCACTCCGAATCCGCAACCTCCGATACGGCGACCTGTTCGCCCGGGCAGAACGTTCCTGCCCCGTTGAAGCTGCACGTCCGGGTCTCCATGGCGAGCGGATCGCCCTCGACGAAGACCTGGAAATTCAAGGTGCCCCACAGGTCATCTGCGGTGGGAACGGTCAGTTGCGAGATCAACACCCGCTGGTTTGTGGCGTCCGGCAGGCCATTCGCGGCGCCCGCCATGAGGAACCAAATCCCGCCAATGGCATCGTCCATGAGTACGTCCGTGCCGCTTTCGGGGGTGCCAGCGGCGAAGTGACTGATCCACGCTTGGGTGGGGGACTCGATGGCCGTGACCGCCATGGCCGGCGGCGTGGGGATGGATTCCGAGCCGATGGTGAACCAGGAATCGTATTCGGCGCTGGGCATCGCGGTGAAAATGGCCGGGTTGATCTCGGAAGACGAGCTGCCTCCGAATTCGTCGTTGTAGAACCCGTTGCTCGTCCGGATGGCGAGCGGCGAAGTGGCGTCGCCGTAGACCGCGCCGACGAAGTCCGTCGGGTTGACGGCGTCCACGTAGAGCCGGTAAGTGGTCATGCCCTCGATGCCGTCAATGGCGTGGGCTTCAACGGTCAGGCAGTAGTCCTGGTTTTGGGCGAGCAGGCTGGCCGGCAGGGCCGCGAGCAGCAGGGCGTAAGCGCGGATTTTCATGGCGGCAATTTGGCCCAAACCCCCGCGCTTTCCAAATCCTACACCTCCTCCCAACCGAACAACTCGCGCAAGTGCCCGTGCACCCGCGCGCGCACCTCTTCCAGCGGCACCTTCCGCCCGAGTTCACGCTCCAGCGAAGTCACCCCCCGCCCGCGAATGCCGCACGGCACGATGAGGTCGAAAAAGTGCAGGTCGGTGCTCACATTGAAGGCGAAGCCGTGCATCGTCACCCACCGCGAACTCTTCACCCCCAGCGCCGCAATCTTCCGCGCCCCCATGCCCTTGTCCGCATCGAGCCACACGCCCGTCAGCCCATCGATCCGCTCCGTGTGCAGCCCGTAATCGCTGCACGTCCGGATGATCGCCTCTTCCAGGGTGCGCATGTAGCGTCCGATGTCGGTGAAGATTTGGTCCAAATCCAGCAGCGGATACCCCACCAGCTGCCCCGGCCCGTGATACGTAATGTCCCCACCCCGATTGATCGGATGATAATCCACGCCCAAGCGCTCGAGCTGCTCCTTCGACGCGACCAAATGCGCCTCCTCCCCACTCTTGCCCAGCGTCACCACGTGCGGATGCTCCACGAACAGCATGTGGCCCTCGGGCAAGGCCAAATCCGGATCCGCACTCGGCTCCTGCTCCTCCAACCCCGCTCGCCGCCGCGCAATCTTCCGCTGCACCATCGCCCCAAACAGCTCCTCCTGCAACGCCCACGCCTCCGCGTAGCGCATCGCGCCCAAATCCCGGACGTGCACCCGGTGCTTCATCGCGGCACCTTCGCGAGCTCCCCCTTCAACAAATCGATGTACCGGATGTCCACCGGATCCACCCCTGCCCGCTCGGCAAGGATCAAGCTCAACCAATCCCCAAGGTGCACCAAATCAAAGAAGCGCAACAATTCCGATTCCCCTGAAGGTTCGATGACGACCACGTCGGCGCCCTGGTCTTGGAACACGCCCGTGCACACGTCCATTCGAACGCGCGTCCGCGGGTGGTCCTCCGGGCATTGCACGATGACCGCCACGTCGCCCTCGCCCCCGCTCTCCCATCCGACGAGCTCGTTGTGGTTCATTTCCGGGAAGACGTGGTGCGTGACGAGCAACTTGCTGTTCTCGTTGAGCTGCTGGCGCCACCGCGTGATGAGGCCTTCTTGGGCGGCGTCGGAATAAAGCCAAATCCGACGTCCCTCCACGACATCCGCCACCTGCGCAGCCCGATCGATGACGTCCTCCTGAGCGTCCGCGAGCGTCGCCCCGGCCTTCGCAAAGTCGGCGTACAGGGCCTCCGGCACGGCGCCTGCCGCATGCAGCACGTGCATCACGCCCGTGAAGGCGTAGCCGAACTGCGACCGCGGCGGCTGTCCTCCCGGTATCGTAACGACCGGCCAGCCGGCCGCAGCGGCCTTGGCGCCGAGTTCCCCTCCCGAGGTGATGGCAGCAATGCGCGCGCCCCGCTCCACGGCTTGGTCCAGCGCCGCCAAGGTCTCCTCCGTCGCACCCGAGTAGCTGCACGCAATGACCAGCGTTTGCGGCCCGACGTACGCCGGAATCACGTAATCGCTGTTCGCCGCAATCGGCATGCCCGCCGCGCTGGCCAACATCCGCGACGCAATGGCCCCGCTGATGCCGCTGCCGCCCATGCCCAACACCACCACGTGGCTCGGATTAAAGCCTTGAAAATCAATGGGCGTGTTCGAAGCAATCTTCCACGCGTCTTCGAGTTGCTGCGGGAATTCGGTGATGAGGCGGCGCATGCGTTCCATGGGGGCAAGTGTTTCAACCAAAGTTACGGCGTCTCTTCGGTTCCGCGCTTCGGCCGCCAGGTGATTCCAGCGCGCCACCACCGGCCCGGCTGGAGCACGTTGCCGAAATCGACGTACTCCGCGTTGAACGCGTTGTCGGCGCGGACAAACCCGCGGAGTTGGCCTTGGAAAAACGAGCGGGACAAACCGAGCCCAGCGACCGTGAACGGCGCGTAGTCCGTCACTTCGCCCTCGACGGTGCGGTACTGGCCGCTTCGGGCTTGGCGCGTGGCGCGGACTTCGAGCACCAACCGCCCGGGGAACAGGAACGTGGCGAGGAGGTCGGCCTTGCTGCGGACGATGTCGAGGGCGTAGCTGCTCTCGTAGTCGCCCTGTTCCACGGCGGCATCGGTGGCGGCGAAGGAGGCGCGCACGGATTGGAAGAACAGCGGATGGCTGGGTTCTACCTGGTAATCGGCGGCCACCTCGATGCCGCGGTGGACCGTCGTGGTGAGGTTCGCCGCTTGGAACTCGTCGCTGCCGGGGAGGAGGACCCAATCGATGAGGTCGGATCCGCGGCGGAGCCAGCCCGCGAGTTCCACGCCCATGCCGGTCAAGGGTCGGGGGGCGGCGAGTTGGGTGTGGAGGACGCGGCGTTGCCGCCAGCGGAGGCCGAGTTCGATTTGGTCGGCGACTTCGGGCTGGAGGTCGGCTCGGCCGGAGGCGCCGCCTTGGTAGTACAGGTCCGTGTACGAGGGGTGGCGGACGGACCGGCCGATGGAAGCGAAGGCGGCCCAAGGGTGCATGATTTCACCTCGGTTGCTACCGAATCGGTAGACGGCGTCGAGGGCGGGCAGGACGCGGGCGCCGAACTGGGTGTTCAGGTTCGCGCCGAGGGTGGCCGAAACGCGGAGTTGGCCATCGCCGGACAGCCAGCGCTCGGAGGCGAACAGGTCGGTGTTGACCCGTTCGGCGCCGAGGGGGAAGTCGGAAACGCTGTCGCGCGCCACACCGAGCACGTTGCTGCGCACGGCCTCGATCCGGGAATCTGCGCCGAGCGTGAGGCGGCCGCGGCCGTGGTGGTGCGTGGTGCGTGCGGTGAGGCCCGAGGTGAACGAGCGGTGCTGGTTGGGGCCGCCGTACCAAAACGCAGCCGTGTCAGCGGGCACGCCGCCGACCCCATCCCGAACGAACAAGCCATCGGCGGTTTCCTCGTACCAAGCTGGCCCCTCCCGGTACAACTCGAACCGGTCGCGGTGGTAACGCGCATGGAACCCTGCGAAGGACTCCCATCGCGCAAACCGCCGCCACGTCAACTGCGCCATCGCGGAACCGGTTGCCTCGAACTGGTGCGGGTACGCCGCCGTGTAGAACGACTGCGCTCCGAATGCCTTTTCTTCAAAGCCCAGGAGCGCCCGCCACCGGCCTTGGTGCTTGCCCGTCCAATCCCCGATCCACATGGCCCGCGTGATCATGGCGTCGGTGTTTTCTTGGTAACCGTCCGTGGTGCTGTGCGACACCGCGACGCGCTGGATGAGGCCGGGGGCGTTCCACGAAGCCGACATCGCCGCGCGGCGCCAGCCGTAGCTGCCGCCTTCGAGGTCGATTTGGGTGAACGGATTCAGCGGGTCGGGGGCGAGGCTCAAGTGGAGCGAGCCGGCGAAAGCGCCCACGCCCGCAAAGGCGCCCGTGCCGCCGCGTACGACCTCGAGGCCGCTGAGGAGGGAGGGCTCGATGGGCAGGTTCAGGAGGTGGTGGGCGGTTTGGGGAGCGGACCAGCGGATGCCGTCGACGTAGAGGGCGGCTTGTTCGAACGTGCCGCCGCGGATGGACAGGTCGCTTTGCACGCCGAGCGGGCCCCGGGTGCGGATGTCGAGACCGGTCACCGCTTCGAGGGCGGGGGCGAGGGCGGGGGTGCCGACGTGCTGGATTTCTCGCGGGAGCAGGCTCGTCACCGCGTGGGCGGCGTCCGCAGCTTGCATGGACTCGTTGGGCGCCGCACCCACGACCGCAGCCTCGGGCAAGTAGTGAATGGGAGCGACGGGGGGGTAAATGTAGTGGGGAGCGACGGGGGGGTAAATGGAATGAGTGGAACGAGGAGGGAGGGTGTCGAGGGAGAGGGTTTGGCCTGAAAGCCCTGTCCAGCAAAGCAAACCGACCGCAAAGAGCAAGGTGCGCGCCATGAGCAAATTTTCGGCAAAACTACCGAAAGCGGCCGCAGGAACCTGTCGGAAAAGCGTCACGGCTGACTGCACGAACGGAGTAACTTTGCACCATGCACCTGACTGAGCAAGAACGCATCCGCCGGTCGTCCCTTCAGGAATTGAAGCGACGTGGCATCGAGCCGTATCCCGCAGCCGCCTACCCGGTGACCCACCGATCGCGAACGCTTGCGGACGCCTTTGAAGAGGGCGTGGAGGTCAGCCTCGCGGGCCGCATCATGAGCCGGCGCATCATGGGCAAGGCCTCGTTTGCCGAGCTGCAAGACGGCGAAGGCACGTTTCAATTGTATTTGAATCGGGACGTGTTGTGCCCGGATGAGGACAAAAGCCTGTACAACGACGTGTTCAAGAAGCTCCTCGATCGGGGGGATTTCGTGGGCGTGAAGGGGGTGACGTTTTTAACCCAAACCGGAGAACAGAGCGTCGAGGTGCGCGAGTTGCACGTGCTGGCCAAGTCCCTCAAGCCCCTTCCGGCCGTGAAGGTCGACGAGGACGGCAAGGTGCACGACGCGTTCACCGATCCGGAACTGCGGTACCGCATGCGGTACGTGGACCTCGTGGTGAACCCGCAGGTGCGCGCCACCTTCGAAGCGCGGAGCGCGGTCATCCGGACCATCCGCGAGACGTTCGATGCGAAGGGGTGGCTTGAAGTGGACACGCCGGTGTTGCAGGCAATCCCCGGCGGCGCCGCGGCCCGACCGTTCATCACGCACCACAACGCGCTCGACATTCCGCTCTACTTGCGCATCGCAAACGAGCTGTACTTGAAGCGCCTCATCGTGGGCGGGTTCGAGGGCGTCTACGAGTTTTCGCGGAACTTCCGCAACGAAGGCATGGACCGGACGCACAATCCGGAGTTCACGGTGATGGAGCTGTACGTGGCCTACAAGGATTACCTGTGGATGATGGAGGAAATGGAGCAGC
Source organism: uncultured Comamonadaceae bacterium (assembly GCA_964390365.1). Lineage (GTDB taxonomy): Bacteria > Bacteroidota > Bacteroidia > Flavobacteriales_D > Sanyastnellaceae > JALQTD01. Next base: position 17,302 of record CAYMHW010000035.1, read on the forward strand.
TGCTGGCCAAAGTGGCGCACCGGTTGCACGGCACGCACCAAGTGACCCTCGCCGGCAATGAAATCGACTTCACCCCGCCGTTCCGCCGGGTGACCATGCGCGATGCCATCCTCGAGCACACGGGCGTGGACATCGATGGGTTGGACGAAAAGGGGTTGCGCGCGGCCTGTGAAGGGCTGGGCATCGAAACCGATGCGAGCATGGGCAAGGGCAAGCTCGTCGACGAACTCTTCGGAGAAAAGTGCGAACACCACTACATCCAGCCCACCTTCATCACCGACTACCCCGTGGAAATGTCGCCGCTCACGAAGGCGCACCGATCGAAGCCCGGCTACACCGAGCGCTTCGAGTTGATGATCAACGGAACGGAGGTCGCCAATGCGTACAGCGAGCTCAACGACCCAATCGACCAGCGCGAGCGCTTTGAAGCCCAACTGAAATTGGCGGAGCGCGGCGATGACGAGGCCATGTTCATCGACCAGGACTTTTTGCGGGCGCTGGAATACGGCATGCCCCCCACGAGCGGCGTGGGCATCGGCATCGACCGGCTCGTGATGATGCTGACGAACCAAACCTCCATCCAGGAGGTGCTGCTGTTCCCGCAAATGCGGCCGGAAGTGTTCGCCACGGGACCGGACCTCGGCGCGCTCGAGGCCGCCGGGGTGCCCGCGGAATGGGCGCCGCACGTGGCGGCGGCGGGGTTTGAGACGGTGGAGGATTTGGCCTCGGTCAAGCCTGCGGGCCTGCGCGAAAAACTGAATGGTTTCCGGAAGAAGAACAAATTGGACCTCCCAGCGCTTTCCTTAGAAGACGTTGAATCTTGGCTGGCGAACGCATGAGCAAACCCTTCGATGAAGCCACGGTCATTGCCGTGTTGAAGACCATTTACGACCCGGAAATCCCCGTGGACATCTACGAACTCGGGCTGATTTACGAGGTGAAAATCAGCGACGAGGGCTTCGTGCACCTCGACATGACGCTCACTTCCCCGAACTGTCCGGTCGCCGAATCCATGCCCGCGGAAGTCGAGCAAAAAGTCGGCGGCATCAACGGCGCAACCGGCGCGAAGGTGAACATCGTGTTCGATCCGCCGTGGTCGCAGGACATGATGAGCGAGGAGGCCAAACTCGAACTCGGTTTCCTATGAGCACCCGCGGCATCGCCATCCTCGGCTCCACCGGCTCCATCGGCACCCAAGCCCTGGACGTCATCCGCGAGCAACGCGACCACCTCCACGTCGAGGTCCTCTCCGCCCACGGCAACTGCGAGCTCCTCATCGCCCAGGCGCTGGAATTCAAGCCCAACGCCGTGGTCATCGGCCGGCGCGAAAAGTTCGAGGTCGTCCGCGACGCCTTGTTCGACGCGGGCATCAAGGTCTACGCCGGTCCGGAAGCCCTCGAGCAAGTCGTGGAAATGGACGGCATCCACATGGTGCTCACGGCGCTGGTGGGAGCGGCTGGCCTGCGCCCCACGTTGCGCGCCATCCGAGCCGGCAAGCACATCGCCCTGGCGAACAAGGAAACCCTGGTGGTCGCTGGCAGCATTGTGATGGCGGAAGCCCGCAAGCACAAGGTCGACATCCACCCCGTGGACAGCGAGCACAGCGCCATCTACCAATGCCTCGCCGGGGAAGTCCTCAACCCCATCGAAAAGATCATCCTGACCGCCTCGGGCGGACCATTCCGGGGCCGTTCACGGGCGGAACTCGCGGGCGTCACGAAAGCGCAGGCCTTGAAGCACCCGAACTGGACGATGGGCGCGAAAATCACCATCGACTCGGCTTCCCTGATGAACAAGGGACTGGAGGTCATCGAGGCGAAGTGGCTCTTCGATTTGGACGTGGACGCCATCGACGTGGTGGTGCACCCGCAGTCCATCATCCACTCGTGCGTGCAGTTCGAGGACGGGTCCATCAAGGCCCAGCTCGGGTTGCCCGACATGAAGTTGCCCATTCAGTATGCCCTCGGGTATCCGCGGCGGTTGCCGAACACGTTTGAGCGGTTCTCGTTCTTCGATTATCCGGAACTGACGTTTGAACGGCCGGACACGGAAGCGTTCCGGAATTTGGCGTTGGCGTTCGATTCCGTGCGGCGCGGGGGCAATGCGCCGGCCGTGTTGAACGCGGCGAACGAAGTCGCTGTCGCGCGGTTCCTCGAAGACGACATCGAATTCCTGCAGCTCACTGACGTCGTGGAATACGCGTTGAGCCGCGTAGACTTTGACGTGAATCCGGATTTGGAAGGGCTCATCGCCGCCGATGAAGCAGCACGCCGTGTCGCTTCAGAATGGCGCAAATGAACAATCAGACGGTCATGATGTCCGCCTCCTTGGCATCGAGGACCTCGTCCACGCGCTTGTTGTAGGCGTCCGTCAGCTCTTGGACCTTGGTCTCGCCACCTTTGGCCAAATCCTCACTCAAGCCATCGGCCTTAGCCGCCTTCAAAAAGTCCATGGCGTCCTTCCGCCCATTGCGGATGCCCACCCGAGCGTGCTCCCCCTCAGCCCGAGCGCGCTTCACGAGCTCCTTCCGGCGCTCCTCCGTCAACGGCGGCACGTTGATCAAGATGACCTCCCCGTTGTTCATGGGGTTGAGGCCCAAATTCGCATTGATGACCGCCGTGGAAATGGGATCCAGCATGGACTTCTCCCACGGCTGAATGGTCAACGTCCGAGCGTCCGTGGAGTTCACGTTGGCCACCTGCGTCAACGGGGTCGGTGCGCCGTAGTAGTCCACCTTTACACCACCGAGCATGCTCGGATGCGCCTTGCCTGCGCGGATTTTCGTCAGTTCGTGCTCGAGGTGAGCAATCGCCTTGTCCATGGCTTCCTTCGCCGTATCCAAGGCCATTGTGATTTCTTCCGTCATGATGCTGTGGATTCAAAAGTGACCAACGTTCCCACGTCTTCTCCTTCGACCAATCGCAGCAAATTGCCCGACCGGTTCATGTCAAACACGACAATGGGAAGGTTGTTTTCGTTGCAAAGCGTGAACGCCGTCATGTCCATGACCTGAAGGCCACGGCTGAACACTTCGTCGAACGAGATGGTATCGAAGCGCTTGGCGTCGGGGTGCTTCTCTGGATCGGCATCGTAAATGCCGTCCACGCGCGTTCCCTTCAAGATGACGTCCGCGTCGATTTCGATGGCGCGCAGCGAAGCCGCCGAGTCCGTCGTGAAGAACGGATTGCCCGTGCCCCCACCGAAGATGACCACCCGGCCCTTTTCGAGGTGTCGGATAGCCCGACGCCGGATGAACGGCTCAGCGATTTGCTTCAACTCGATTGCGCTCTGCAGGCGCGTGTCGATGCCCTCCGCCTCCAAGGCGCTCTGCAAGGCCATCGAGTTGATGACCGTGGCGAGCATGCCCATGTAATCGCCCTGCGTGCGCTCCATGCCCCCCTCCGCCGCCTGAACGCCGCGGAAGATGTTGCCGCCGCCGATGACGATGGCCACTTGGACCCCGCGATCGACGACGGATTTGATTTGGACCGCATATTGCTTCAACCGGTCGTTGTCAATGCCAAATTGCTTCGAACCCATCAGGGCCTCACCACTCAGCTTCAGGAGTATGCGCTCGTACCTCATCGGGCGCGAATATCCGAATAATCCCGCCATCTTCGCCCGCCCAAAAACAACAAAGCCCGAAAACAACAAAGGCACCCCGAAGAGTGCCTTTGTCCAATCATTTCGTGCAATCTCGAATCAATCGAGGGCTGCGCGGCTGAACGCCGTCGCCTTCACGCCTGCTGCAGAAGCGTGGATGAATTCTGAGACGGATTGCTTGTTGTCCTTGATGTAGTCCTGGTTGACGAGGGTCGCCTCCTTGAACCACTTCTTCAAGCGGCCTTGGGCGATTTTCTCTGCCATGTCAGCAGGCTTGCCTTCTTGGATGGCGAGGTCCTTGCCGATTTGGAGTTCCTTGTCGATCAGGTCTTGGGGAATGCTCGACTCGTCCAATGCGACCGGTGCCATGGCAGCGGCTTGCATCGCGACGTCGCGGCCAGCACCCTCAGGCATTGCGCCAGAGAATCCGACCAACGTTGCGAGGCGGTTACCCGGGTGGATGTACGAAACCACGCTCTCAGCGCTGACGGTTTCAAACGTGCCGATGTCGAGGCGCTCACCGATTTTGCCGGTCTCCTCGATGATCTTGTCCGCCACCGTGATGGACGAGCCGGGGTACGTCTTCGCCATCAAGTCGTCCTTCGAGGTGATGCCTTCGCTGATGGCCAAATCCAACAACGTCTGGGCCGTCGCCACGAACCCTTCGTTCTTTGCGACGAAGTCGGTTTCGCAGTTCAAGGCGAGGAGGACACCGAAGTTGCCTGCCGCGTTCACGCCCGAGAGGATCGCACCTTCACCGGCTTCGCGGTCGCTGCGCTTCGCGGCCACTTTTTGGCCTTTCAAACGCAGGACCTCAACGGCCTTTTCAAAGTCGCCTTCCGCTTCTTGAAGGGCCTTTTTGCAATCCATCATGCCCGCTCCCGTTTGCTTGCGGAGCTTGTTCACATCTGCTGCTGTGATGTTCATGGGGTCAATTTTTAATGGTCTTGAGTGGTGTGGTGCGTCAATCAGTCCTCCGCTGAATCTTCATTCGCAGCTTCTTCGACTGCGGGAGCTTCGGCAGCGGCTTCAGCGGCCTCTGCAGCTTCCTCAATCTTCGCGGCGGCCGCTTCTGCGCTGTCCTTGTCCGCCTTGCGTTCTTGCAGGCCTTCAGCCACAGCAGCAGCGATCGTATCCATCACGATTTGCACGGAGCTGCTCGCGTCGTCGTTCGCCGGAATCGGGAAGTCGACCGGACGGGGATCCGAGTTGGTGTCGACCATCGCGAAGACCGGGATGCCCAGCTTCTTCGCCTCAGCGAGGGCGATGTGCTCCTTCTTCACGTCCACGATGAAGACCGCAGCCGGAATGCGCGTCAAGTCCGAAATGGAACCGAGGTTCTTTTCGAGCTTCGCCCGCTGACGAGAGACCTGGAGGCGCTCACGCTTCGAGAGCGTGTTGAGCGTGCCGTCCTGCTCCATCTTGTCGATTTGCGACATCTTCTTGACCGCCTTGCGGATGGTCGCGAAGTTCGTCAACATACCGCCTGACCAACGTTCCGTAACGTACGGCATGCCGATGGCGCTGGCGCGTTGAGCGATGATTTCTTTCGCTTGCTTTTTCGTTGCGACGAAGAGGATTTTCTTTCCGCTCTTCGCGATTTGCTTCATCGCGGCAGCGGCCTCGTCCAACTTGACCACCGTCTTGTGGAGGTCGATGATGTGGATGCCTTTGGTCTCCGTGAAGATGTACGGAGCCATGTGCGGATTCCACTTGCGCTTGAGGTGACCAAAGTGGACACCGGCTTGCAACAATTGCTCGAAGTTCGTTCGTGCCATGTTTACTTTCCTGGTTTAAGCAACGCGCCGGTAGTCCCACCTTGAGAATCCGTCGCGTTTGGATACTAAACGATTGAATAAAAAGTGAGCGGCACCTTGCGATGCCGCCACGGGGATTGCTTTCTGATGCGGATCAACGCTTGGAGAACTGCTCGCGCTTCCGAGCCTTCTTCAAACCCGGCTTCTTCCGCTCGACCATCCGGGGGTCACGCGTCATCAAACCGACTTCCTTCAGGGAAGGCTTCCACTCGGGGTTGATTTCCACGAGCGCCTTCGACATCGCCAAACGGACGGCGTCTGCCTGACCGTTGATGCCACCGCCGTAAACGTTCACGTTCACGTCGTATTGGCCTTCCGTTTCCGTGATGGCGAACGGCTGGTTCAGCTTGTACTGCAACACGGCGGTCGGGAAGTACTGGGCTGCATCGGTCTTGTTGACCGTGACTTTACCCGTTCCGGGCTTCATGTAGAGGCGGGCAACAGCCGTCTTGCGGCGGCCCGAGGTGTTGATTACGTCCATATGATCAGGCGATATCGTTCGATTACAGGGTCAGGGTCTCGGGCTGTTGCGCCTCGTGCTTGTGCTCCGGCCCCACGAAGACGTGGAGGTTGCGGAACAATTCACGGCCCAACCGGTTTTTCGGGAGCATTCCACGGACCGCTTCTTCCACGAGGGCGTGGGGCTTGCGGTTGAGCATCTCCTGAGCGGAGCGCGTGCGCTGTCCACCCGGGTAGCCCGTGAACCACTGGTACTCCTTCGTTTGCATCTTGCTTCCGGTCATCACAACCTTCTCGGCGTTGACGACGATCACGTAATCACCGCAGTCTGCGTGAGGAGTGAAGTTCGTCTTGTGCTTTCCGCGCAAGCGCTTGGCGACTTCGGATGCGAGGCGGCCCAGGGTTTGGCCTTCTGCATCAACGAGCAACCACTTCTTGTCGGCATTCTCCTTGTTCACGGAGAGCGTCTTGTAGCTCAATGTATCCACGGTCAATAGCTTCAAATGCGTGTATCTCCCCAAAATTGGGGGTGCGAAGATAGCGAACGATTGTTTACAACCCAAGGGGGTCTGTGGACAAAAAACTCACGAATTCATTCACCGAAGGGCAAATGCTGTCCGGGAGACGGGGGCGACATGCGGGAAACCCCACTGAAATCAAAGGTTTCTGCCAGTTTCTTCGATCCGGCAGACAGCGAAAACACGCGGACATTTCCTTCGGGGTCAGCCAAGTAAATCCGCTCGCCCTCAGCAGACAACCCCGATTTGAAGCCGCCCGGGCCGTCGGAATAGGCCACCCAGCATCCGTGCGCGGGCACAACTTCGGTCGTTCCGAGCCAGTCTTCGAAGTCCTTGTCGTCGTCGAACCGCCATCCGGTGAGGAGGCAGTCGGTGTCGGTGGGGTTGTGCAGTTCGATGAAGTCGGCGGGTGGGTTCGCGGTGCCGGCTTCGGAGAGGAAGATTTGGTCGGAGGCGCAGACGGGCAGGCCGGCGGTGCGGCCGGTGGTGACGACGGGGGTGCCCGTGGCATCGAACGAGCGGGCGGGGGGGATCGCGGCGCGGCGGCGGTCGCGGAAGGGTTGCCAGGTGCCGAGGTCGTGGGACCAGCCGAGCCGGACGACGTGGTCGGGGGCGGCGGGGCCGAGTTCGAGCTGGTAGCCGAGGGTCAGGCGGTCCGCGTCGGTGAGGTTGAGGTCGAGGTCGAGGCGGTTCCGTTGGGCGTCGAACGCGCGGTCACGCCAAATCGCTTCCGTGCTGACGCCCCAGCGCCAGCGCCCGGTCCACGGGGCCGTGTAGCCGAGCCGGCCTCGGAGGGCGGACCGGCCGAGGGGGGCCGCTGCCCATTCCGGGGCGAGGAGCCAGGGACGGGCCTCTTGGGCCATGAAGCGCGCGTCCCACGAACCGCGCCCGAGGTCGCCCTTGGCGATGAGGCGGAAGGCGGCGCAGCATCCGGGGCTGTCACCGCGCAGGACGGCTCGAAAATCGATGT
>CAYMHW010000036.1:0-22358 GCA_964390365.1 uncultured Comamonadaceae bacterium
GACATCGAAGTCATTCGAGAGGGGCAGCAATTGGTCTACACGAAGCTGGTCCAAATCCTGCAGCACCAAGGCCTCAAAGCCCTCGAGGTCAACGTCGGCGACGACTTCGACACGGACCGGTGCGAAGCCGTGACCAACATCCCGCACCCCGAATTGAAGGGCAAGGTGGTGGACGTCATTGAAAAAGGGTATGAACTGAAGGGGCGCGTGGTGCGTTTCGCAAAAGTCGTCGTCGGCGCGTAAGGCATGGCGAAGCGCGATTTTTACGAAGTGCTCGGCGTCGAGCGCAAAGCGACGGACGCGGAGATCAAGAAGGCGTATCGGAAGTTGGCCCTCAAGTACCACCCCGATAAAAACCCCGACGACAAGAGCGCCGAGGATCGGTTCAAGGAAGCCGCTGAGGCGTATGAGGTGCTGAGCGATTCCCAAAAACGGGCGCAGTACGACCGATTCGGTCACGAAGGCATGCGCGGCGGTCCTGGAGGTCCGGGCGGCTTCGGCGGCATGAACATGGACGACATCTTCAGCCAGTTCGGCGACATTTTCGGCGGCGGATTTGGAGGGGGCGGTGGAGGCGGTGGCCGTCGCCGTCGCATGAAGGGGTCCAACCTGCGCATCAAGGTGAAGCTGACCTTGGAAGAAATCGCCAACGGAACGAAGAAGAAGGTCAAGGTGTTCAAGCAAGTGGAGGCCAAGGGTGCGGAATACGCGGAGTGCTCCACCTGCCACGGAACCGGGCAAGTGCGACGGGTGACGAACACGATCCTGGGCCAAATGCAAACCGCCACCACCTGCAACGCCTGCCAAGGCAGCGGTCAGCGCATCACGAAGCGGCCCAGCGGCTCCGATGAATGGGGCATGGTTCGCGAGGAGTCCGTGGTGGAAATCAACATCCCTGGCGGTGTGGAAGACGGCATGCAACTTTCCGTCCGCGGAGAGGGCAACGGCGCACCGATGGGCGGAGTCCCGGGCGACTTGCTCGTGGTCATCGAGGAAATTCCGCACGAACACCTCAAGCGGAACGGCAAGAACTTGCATTACGATTTGTACGTGAACTTCGCGGACGTGGCCCTCGGCGCCGATGCCGAAGTGCCGCTCATCTCGGGCCGAGCGAAAATCAAAATCGATCCCGGCACCCAGAGCGGCAAGCTCGTCCGCTTGCGCGGCAAGGGGCTGCCTGCCGTGGACAGTTATGGGAAGGGCGACTTGTTGGTGAACATCAACGTTTGGACCCCCCAAAAACTGAGCGACGAAGAACGCAAAGCCCTCGAGACCTTACGCAAATCCGCTAATTTCGAACCCGCCGCGGAGCACAACGAGCGCGGTTTCTTCGATAAAGTTCGCGACCTGTTTCAATGAGTTCAGCCATCCACGTTGAGCGCGTTTCCAAGACGTTTCGCGGCCACCAGGCCTTGAAGGGCGTCTCGTTGGAGATTCCTCAGGGCGGGGTGTTCGGACTGCTGGGGCCCAACGGTGCCGGCAAGACCACGCTCATTCGGATGCTGGCCGGCATCACCGCCCCCGATGAGGGCCGCATCGCATTTTTCGGTGAACCGCTTGAACGCCGGCACCAGCAACGCGTGGGCTACTTGCCCGAAGAGCGGGGCCTCTACAAAACGATGAAGGTGGGCGAGCAGGCCATCTACCTCGGGCAATTGCGGGGCTTGAGCCGGGCGGAGGCCGTTCGCCGACTCAAGGGGTGGTTCGAACGGCTCGAAGTGGACGGCTGGTGGAACCGGCCGGTCTCGGATTTGAGCAAGGGCATGGCCCAAAAAATCCAATTCATCACCACGGTGCTCCACGAACCCGAGCTGCTCATTTTGGACGAGCCCCTCAGCGGATTCGACCCCATCAATGCCCAGCGCATCCGTGAGGTGGTGCGGGAATTGAGCGCTGGCGGAACGACCATCTTGCTCTCCACGCACGACATGCCGAGTGTCGAAGAAATGTGCAGCAACGTCACGCTGGTGCACCAAGGCGAGGTGCTGCTCGCAGGAGGCGTTTCGCACTTGCGCGAACAAGCCCGTCGGGGCCGGGTGCGGGTGGTGTTCGAAGGCGAAGCCATCGGTTTCACTGCAGCCTTGGGAGCTGCCGCCGAATTGGTCAGCATCCGCGCATTGGAACAACCGCGGCAACACGAGGCGATTTTACGCCTTCCCGATTCCGCCGACTGGCCCGAGTGGGTTAAGTGGTTGGCGAGTGAGGTGCGGCTCATCGCGTGCGAGCCCTACGTCACCTCCATGCGGGAGATTTTCATTCAAGCGGTCGAGGCGCGCGCCGCGGAACCCCTTCCTGAATCATGAGCGGCATCCTCGGACTCATCATTGCGCGGGAATACCTGACGCGGGTGCGCCGCCGCGCGTTCATCGTGGGCACGTTCCTCATGCCCGTGATCAGCGTCCTCGTCATCGGCTTCGTGGGCTGGATGTCGAGCCAAACCGAAGGCGAAACCAAGGTGCTCGTCGTCGACCGATCTGGCCTCATCACCCGTTGGGATGATGGCCACCAGGCGTGGGTGCCCACGCATCCCGACTGCTTTCCGGAGCGCTCGGATTTGGTCTATCGCTTCACCGATGAGCTGCTCGCGGACAGCGCCTTCATCAGCAGCGACTTCGACGCCATGATCGAATTCGACGATGCCATTGTGCAACACGGCAAGGCCATGATGTATTACGAGCGCAGCCCTGGGGTGGTCGTTCAAGGCAAGATGCAGGGGGATTTAAGCCAAGCGATCGAACGGTTTCGTGTGAAATCCGAGTTGGCCTTGGATTACGAAACCTATAAACGGTTGAAAACGAAGGTGTCCCTCGTGGGCCAAGACATCATCACAAAAGACCAAGGCGCCACCGGTCGCGCCATCATCGGCTTCGTGTTTTCCTTGACCCTGTTCATGCTCATCAGCCTTTACGGCGCACAAATCATGCGGGGGGTTATTGAAGAAAAGGCAAACCGCATCGTGGAGGTCATCATCAGTGCCGTGAAGCCGAGCACGTTGATGGCGGGCAAAATCATCGGAGTGGGGCTGGTGGGACTGACGCAGTTCGTGGCGATCATCGTCATCGGATGGGCGATGGCGGCGCTGGGCGGCTTCCTGTTCGAGCAATCGGGCGCCATCGGAGGGGAGGTGGCCTTGCAGGGAGCGGGTTTGGACTGGAAATCGTGGTTGGCGAGCCAGGACGAATTGAGTTTCCTCTTGGACGTCAATTGGGGCGTGATGGCGGTGTCGACTGCGGCCTTTTACGTGACGGGCTACACCTTGTACGCGAGTTTGTTTGCGGCCGTGGGGGCGGCGGTGAACCAAGAGTCGGACGCCCAGTATTTGATGTTGCCGGTGATGCTGCCGTTGATTGCTTCGTACATCATGGCCTCCACCGCGATGCAGGATCCGGAGGGGACGATGGCGGTGGTGGGGTCGTTTGTGCCGTTTTCGGCACCGGTTATGATGTTGGTCCGCATTCCGCTGGGGGTGCCGTTGTGGGAGGTGTTGTTGAGCTTGTTGGGAGTGGCGTTGACTGCGGCGTTGGTGGTGCTCTTCGCAGGGCGGGTGTACCGCGTGGGCTTGTTGATGCACGGCAAGCGGCCGACGTTTTTGGAGTTGTTCCGTTGGATGCGCCACCGGTCATGAGGCGGATCGGCGTCATCGATTGCGGCTCGAATTCGTTCACCCTCGTCATTGCGCGGGTGGAGACCGAACGTTGGGTGCGCGAGTTTGCGAACAGCCTGCCCGTGGGGCTCGGCGCCGGGGGGTTCCGGAATGCCACCATCCGGGCGGATCGGTTTGCGCGGGGCTTGGACGCGTTGGGCGTTTTCCGGGAGACGCTGCGGAATTACGGCGTGGACGCGGTGTACGTGACCGGCACGAGTGCGCTCCGGGATGCGCGGAATGCCGATGAATTCGTGCGGGCGGTGTCCGATCGACTCGGGCTGAACGTGGAGGTGATCTCGGGGGCGCAGGAAGCGTTTGCGATTTGGAAGGGCGTGGTGTTGACCGCGCCGTTGGAGGGGGAGGACGTGGGCTTGATGATGGACATCGGCGGGGGGAGTGTGGAGTTTGCGATTTGGCCCACCAACGGGGAGTGGAAGTGGTTGAAAAGCGTCGACGCAGGCGTGGTGCGCATGAAGGATTATGCCAAACCCAACGACCCCCTCCTGCAGCAAGGCGCCGACCGGTTGCAGCCCTTCATCGACGAGGTCCTCGCTCCCGTGCACGCCGCCATCGCCGAGTGGCGACCGAATGTGCTCGTCGGTTCGAGCGGCTCGTTCGATGCGTTGGCGTCGCTGTTGCGGCGCGGGGAGGCCTTGCCGGATGAAGGAGGACCGCATGCCGGGGCGGAGCGGTTGGATCGAGCGGCGCTGGAGGGCCTGCATCGCGAGGCGTTGGCCTCGCCGCTGACGGAGCGTTTGGCTTGGAAGGGGATGCCTTCTTCCCGTGCGCCTTACCTGCCCCTGGCGTTGGTGTTGGTCCAAAACGTGTTGCACCACCTCGACGCCGCCTCCCCCGTGCCCGTTCGCGTAGCGCGGTCCCCCTATGCCCTCCGGGAGGGGCTGGTGGAGTTGGCGGTGGGGGCGGAATTGGCACCATCTTTGGAATCTGTTTGGCCAAACCTCAACCCATGACGAAAGTCCTCATCATCGACGACGAAGCGCCCATCCGCAACAGCCTTCGGGAACTCCTCGAAGAAGAGGGCTGCCGCGTGGAAGTCGCGGAAGACGGCGCAAAGGGCCTCTCCCAAGCCGTGAAATTTGCTTACGACCTCATCTTTTGCGACATCAAAATGCCCCGCATGGACGGCATGGATGTCCTCGAGATGCTGAAGGAGAAAGGGGTCACAACGCCTGTGGTCATGATCAGTGGCCACGGAACGGTGGACGTTGCGGTGCGTGCGATCAAGGAGGGGGCGTTCGACTTCATCGAGAAGCCGCTCGATTTGAATCGGCTCATCGTCACGCTGCGCCATGCGACCGAGCGCAAGGCGCTGCAGGAGAAGGCGGTGGAGTTGGAGCGCGCCTTGAACGAGGAGAAGGCGAGCACCATTGTGGGGGAGTCCCAAGCCATTCGGAACATCACGGACCGCATCGCCACGGTAGCGCCTACGGACGCTCGGGTGTTGGTGACGGGCCCCAACGGATCGGGCAAGGAGCTCGTGGCGCGGCAACTGCATGCGCTCAGTCCGCGAGCGAACGCGCCGTTCATCGAAGTGAACTGTGCGGCCATCCCGTCAGAACTGATCGAGAGCGAGTTGTTTGGGCACGAAAAGGGTGCCTTCACGAGCGCGGTCAAGCAGCGCAAGGGCAAGTTTGAGCTCGCTCACGGGGGCACGTTGTTCCTCGATGAAATCGGTGACATGAGCCCGTCAGCGCAGGCGAAGGTGCTGAGGGCGTTGCAAGAAAACCGGATCACGCGGGTGGGCGGCGATGAGGACATCGCGGTGGATGTTCGCATCGTGGCGGCCACGAACCGGGATTTGTTGGCGGAAATCGATGGGGGGCAATTCCGGGAAGACCTCTACCACCGGCTCGCGGTGATTTTGGTGGAGGTACCACCGCTGAATGACCGGCGCGAGGACGTGCCGCTGTTGGTGAAGCACTTCCTCGGACGCATTTGCGGCAGCTACAACGTGCCGGTTCCGGTGGTTCAGCAGGAGGCCATGCGGTTGTTGCAGGAGGCCAACTGGCGGGGCAACATCCGCGAGTTGCGGAACGTCGTTGAGCGGCTCGTGATTTTGACGCCGAAAGGGGAGGAGGTGACCGCGGAGGTGATCCGCAAGAACGCGGGACTTTCTGAGAATTAACAATTTGGCGCAGGCAACCCTGCGGAGCGGGCTTCGTCAATTTGTTGAACGAAAAGCTCAAGTCCCATGAATGACCTCGTACTCTTCGGTCGGGAAATCCCCGGTAATCTGGTGTTCACATTGTGTTTTCTGTTGCCCATCATCGCGGCGGGCAACCTCAAGTTGTTCCTCAAAGCGGGCCAGCCTGCGTGGAAGGTGTTCGTGCCGGGTGTGAACGTCGCCACGGCGATGCGCATCATCGGGCGTCCGGGGTGGCACGCGGCGTTGTTCCTCCTTCCGGGGTTCAACGTGTACTTGTTCTTCCGTACCCTCATCGAGTTGGCGCAATCGTTCGGGAAGCGCTCGTGGGTGGACTACTTGCTCATTTCGGTGTTCAACGTGTTTTACGTGTTGAACTTGGGTTTGGCCTATGAAGAGGAGTACCAAGGGCCGGTGTATGGCGCGGAAAAGGAGTCGGCTAACCAGTGGGCGACCGCCTGATTTCAAAAACCGTTTCATGAAAAAAGCCCGGAACTCCGGGCTTTTTTCATGGGGTGAATTTAGGAAATGAGTTCCCGTGCGGCTTGCAATGCTTCGGGCAGGCCATCCGGATTTTTACCGCCGGCTGTGGCGAAGAAGGGCTGGCCGCCGCCCCCGCCGCGGATGGCGGTGGCGAGTTGCTTCACGATGGCCCCGGCATGCAGGTCGCGGTCCTTCACGACGTCGTCGCTGATGGCCACAGACAGCGTCGCTTTGCCCTCGGCTTGGCCGCCGAAGACGCCGAAGAAGGGCGCGTGCTCGGCTTTGAGCTGGAATGCGAGGTCCTTGAGGTCGCCCGGGGGCAGGTCGATGGCGGTGATGAGCACGTTGACGCCGTTGATGGATTCCATTTGGGCCACGAGGTCCGATTTTGCTCCTGCGGCCGCCTGCTTCTGGAAGCCCTCGACTTCCTTTGTTAAGGCACTGACTTTTTCCAGCAGGTCTTCCACGGCTTTCACTGGGGTCTTCGACTTCAGCAGTTGGTTGAGGGCGTGGAGGGTTGCGCGCTCTTCGGTGCTGCGTTCGAGCGCGTGCGCGCCGGTGGTGGCTTCAATGCGTCGGATGCCAGCGGCCACCGCCGATTCCGAAAGGATGCGGAAGGTGCCGAGGCTGCCGGTAGCAGGCGCGTGCGTGCCCCCACACAGTTCTTTGGAGTTCCCAAATTCAATCATCCGGACATCATCCCCGTACTTTTCGCCGAACAGCATGAGGGCTCCGGCCGCTTGTGCTTTGGCAATGGGGATGGAACGGTGTTCCTGCAGCGGGAAGTTCGCGAGGATGCGCTCGTTGACACGCTCTTCGATGGTTGTGATCTCTTCTTCGGTCAGTCGGGAAAAGTGCGAGAAGTCGAAGCGGAGGGCGTCGGGCTTGACGAGTGAGCCTTTTTGTTCCACGTGATTGCCGAGCAATTCGCGCAAGGCCTCGTGCAACAAGTGCGTCGCGGTGTGGTTGCGCGCGGCGTCTTCGCGGCGCCGGGCATCGACTTCAACGGTAACGGGGGCCGAAGGGTCTTTCGGCAGCGCCGATGTGGAGTGGACGATGAGGTTGTTTTCGCGCTTCGTGTCGAAAATGGCGATGCAATCCCCCCCTGAGGTCAGGTGGGCCTGGTCGCCGATTTGGCCGCCTCCTTCGGGGTAGCATGGGGTGGTTTCGAGCACGACTTGGTAGAAGCGGCGCTTCTTCGCTTCCACCTCGCGGTACTTGAGGATGCGGGTTTCGGTGGTCAATTGATCGTAACCTACGAAGGTGCTGCTGCCTGGTGCGAGTTCCACCCAGTCGTCGGCGGTGATCTTGCCGGCTGCGCGGCTGCGCTCTTTGGCCTGGGCCAAAGCCGCCTCGAACCCCGCCTCATCCAAGTGAACCCCGGATTCGCCCGCCATCAACGCGGTCAAATCCACCGGAAATCCGAAGGTGTCGTACAACTCGAAGACGTCCGCCCCGCTCAGCGTTCCGCCCTCTGGCAGCGCGTCCAGCCGCGCCTGCAACAAATCGATGCCTTTCGACAGCGTCCGCAAGAAGGCCTCCTCCTCCTCGAGGATGACCCGCTCGATGAGCTCACCTTGCGCGCGGAGTTCTGGAAACGCTTCGCCCATGTGGTCCGCAAGCACCGGCACGAGGTGGTGCATGAAGGGCTCCTGCAGGTTCAGGAACGAATACCCGTAGCGGATGGCGCGGCGGAGGATGCGGCGAATGACGTACCCCGCACCCGTGTTCGACGGCAGCTGGCCATCGGCGATGCTGAAGGACACCGCGCGGATGTGGTCCGCGATGACCCGGAAGGCCACGTCGGCCTTGCTGTCCGAAGCGCCGTACTGCGCTCCGCTCAGCGATTCCGTTTTCGCGATCATCGGGCGGAAGACGTCCGTGTCGTAGTTCGATTGCTTGCCCTGCAAGGCCATGGCGAGGCGCTCGAGGCCCATGCCGGTGTCGATGTGCTGTGCAGGAAGGGACTGCAACGAACCGTTCGCCATGCGATTGAATTGCATGAACACCAGGTTCCAAATCTCCACCACTTGCGGGTGGTCTGCATTGACCAAATCCGCACCCGGCGTTGCCGCCCGCTCCGCCTCACCCCGCAGGTCCACGTGGATCTCCGAACACGGCCCACACGGCCCCGTTTCGCCCATCTCCCAAAAGTTGTCCTTCTTCCCCGCCGGCAAGATCCGCTCCTCCGCAATCCACTGCTTCCAAAAGGCCTTCGCCTCCGTGTCCTCCGGCAAGTTGTCCCCCTCATCGCCAGCAAACACCGTCACATAAAGCCGATCCGGATCCAATCCGTAATGGTCGATGAGCAGCTCCCAAGCCCACGCGATGGCTTCTTCCTTGAAGTAGTCCCCGAAACTCCAGTTCCCCAACATCTCGAACATCGTGTGGTGGTAGGTGTCCACGCCCACTTCTTCGAGGTCGTTGTGCTTGCCGCTCACGCGCAGGCATTTCTGCGTATCGGCGATGCGCGCATGCACCACCGGGCTGTTGCCCAAGAACAAATCCTTGAACGGATTCATGCCTGCGTTGTTGAACATCAGCGTGGGGTCGTCTTTGATGACCATCGGCGCCGAAGGCACGATTTCATGGCCTTTCGAGGCGAAAAAATCCAAGAAGGTTTGGCGAATAGCGCGGGATTCCATGGGGGGGATGCGTTAAAGTGTGAAAAACCGACCGGGGGGTGGCTTTGAGGGCGTGAAAATACATCGCACCTTTGCGAAATGCAGAAGCGATTCCATAAGATTCAGTTCAACGAGCGCACCCTCGAGTTGGAGCAGGTGCCCTTCGAACTGAAGGATTACGTCTTCTTGTTCATCAAACGCGCGTTGCTGTTGGCGGCCATTGCCGGAGGTTCGATTTATGTGTTTGACACGTGGTTTGAGAGTCCCGCGGATTTGGCTCGCGATCGCGAGTTGGCTTTTGTGCAGGAGCAGCTCGCTTCCTTGAACGAGGATTTGGGCCAAATGGATGCAGTTTTGGCCGACATTTCGCAGCGCGACGATGCGATTTACCGCTCCATCTTCGGCACGGACCCGTACCCGAGCCACCTTCGGAACCCCGGGGTCGGCGGGGTGGACCGGACGAAGCACCTGCAGGGGCACGCCTGGTCCGGCGAGTTGATTGAGGTAACGGACAGGGTTGCGGAACTGCAGCGGAAGTTGGTGGCGCAAAGCCGGAGCTTTGATGAGGTGCTGGATTTGGCCCGCAACAATTCCGAACTGCTGAAGAGCATCCCGGCCATTCAGCCCGTGCGCAACGAGGACCTGAAGCGCATGGCGAGCGGCTACGGCTACCGCATTCACCCCATTTACAAGGTGCGCAAGTTCCACTTCGGGATGGACTTTTCTGCTCCGACGGGGACGGAGATTTTTGCCACCGGCGATGGGGAAGTGGTGCTGGCGAAGCGCAGCTACAACGGCTTCGGTCGCCACGTCATCATCCGCCACGGTTTCGGCTACGAGACGCTGTACGCTCACATGAGCGAAATCCTCGTGAAGCAGGGCGATCGGGTTCGCCGGGGCGATCTCATCGGCCTTGTGGGCAGCACCGGAACTTCCGTTGCGCCGCACCTGCATTATGAAGTGCACAAGGACGGTGAGCGCTTGAACCCCGCTCATTTCTATTTCAACGACCTCACTCCGGAGCAATACGAGGAGCTGTTGATGCAGTCGGAGCAAGAGAACCAAAGTTTCGACTGACCGAAGTGCGGGAAGCATTCCTTATCTTCATCCCTGATTCTGAATCCGTTCCTGCATGCCGCCTTTGAACAAACCCGTGGAAAAGCGATTCTTCACCATCACCGAAGTGGCGGCTGAGGTGGGGGAGAACGCGAGCGTGTTGCGGTATTGGGAGAAGGAGTTTCGGCAGTTGACGCCGCGCACGAACGCCCGAGGCAAGCGCTTCTACACCCGAAAGGACATCGAATTGATCCAGCGCATTCACGGGCTGGTCCGTCAGCAAGGGTTCACCATTGACGGGGCGCGCAAGGTGTTGCACGGGGACGTCGAGACCGTTGCGCCGCCGCGCATGGACGAGCGGGAAGCGGCCATCGAGCGGTTGAAGGCCCTGCGGGCGCGCCTTGTGGAGGCCTTGGAGCCGGTTCAGTGGGTGGATTGACCCCAGCGTTTTCCGTCCTTCAAGTAGTGTTGGACGTAATCGGTCACCGCGTCTTCGAGGGAGTGAAACGGCGCGTCGTAGCCGATGCTCCGAAGTTTCGTGAGGTCCGCTTCGGTGAAGTATTGGTAGGTGTCGCGGATGTCCGCCGGCGTGTCGATGAAGCCGATTTTCTCGTGGACGCCCATGGCGGTGAAGGTGGCTCGAGCCAAATCCAGAAACGTCCTTGCCTCGCCTGATCCGAGGTTGTACAGCCCGTTCGAGGCGGGTTGGCGGTGGTGCATGAGCCAGGTGCACACGCGGGCCACGTCCTTGACGTAGACGAAATCGCGGCTTTGGTGCCCATCGGCCACATCCGGTCGGTGCGAGCGGAACAGCTTCATCTCGCCGGTCGCATTGACCTTGTTGAACGTGTGGAACACGACGGAAGCCATGCGGCCCTTGTGGTATTCGTTGGGGCCGAACACGTTGAAGAACTTCAGGCCCGCCCAGAAGTACGGCGCACGCGGCTGCGCGAGGGCCCATTTATCGAAATCGTTCTTGCTCTCACCGTAAGGGTTCAGCGGCTTGAGTTGCCCGACCAAATCGTGGTCATCCCGGTAGCCGTGCTCCCCACTGCCATACGTCGCCGCCGAAGAAGCGTAGACGAGCGGCAGCCCGAAGGCGACGCACCGCTCCCAGACCGCCTTGCTGTATTCCAGGTTGAGCTCGTCGAACAGGGCGCGGTTTTGTTCCGTGGTGTCCGTCCGTGCGCCCAAATGAAAAATGAACTGGACCTGGTGTTCGTTCGCATCGAGCCACTCGATGAACTGCGACCGTTCCACCTTCGCCGTGAAGCGCAGGCCCGCGGTGTTCGCGGCTTTGTCCGTCCTCGAAAAGTCGTCGACCAGCACGAGGTCGTTGAATCGCAGCGCGTTCAGGTGCGCGGCCAACGCGCTGCCGATGAAGCCCGCCGCTCCGGTAATCACAATCATGGTGCGAAGGTACGGCAGGGCGTATCTTTGGCCCATCCGATGAAACAAGTCCACATCACCCGACGCGCGCGCTTCAACGCGGCCCACAAGCTCTGGCACGACGAATGGAGCGAGGAGAAGAATTTCGAAGTGTTCGGCAAATGCGCCAACCCGAATTGGCACGGCCACAACTTCGAACTGCACGTGACCGTGAAAGGCGCGCCGGATCCGGTGACCGGTTACTGCATCAACCTCAAGGAGCTCAAGGACATCATCAAGGAATACGTGGAAGAGCCCATCGACCACAAGAACTTGAACCTCGATGTGCCGTTCATGAAGGGCATCCAGCCGTCGACGGAGAATTTGATCATCGCGATTTGGGAACAAATTGAACCCCACATCCAATCTCGTGGTTGTACCCTGACGCACTTGCGTCTCTACGAAACGGAAAACAACTACGCGGATTACTATGGCGGAGAATAAACGGGCGTTATACGAACGAATTGAACGCTACGACGAGGACGCCGTCGGAGCGTTGGCGGACAACTACCGCGATGTGTTGGAACGCATCGGAGAGGACGTCGATCGGGAAGGCTTGGTGAAAACGCCGCAGCGCGCGGCAAAGGCGATGGCGGTGATGACGGCGGGCATGTACGCCGATCCGGAATCCATTTTGCGCGGGGCCTTGTTCGAAGAAGCGAGCGATGAAATGGTGTGCGTGCGGGACATCGAGTTGTACTCGTTGTGCGAGCACCACATGTTGCCCTTCTTCGGGAAAGCCCACGTGGCCTACATTCCGAGCAAGCACATCGTCGGGCTGAGTAAGATTCCTCGGGTGGTCGATGCCTTTGCGCGTCGCTTGCAGGTTCAAGAGCGTTTGACGGAACAAATCCGCGACTGCATTCAAAACACGTTGCAGGCCCGCGGCGTGGCCGTCATCATCGAAGCCCAACACCTGTGCATGCAGATGCGCGGCGTGGAAAAGCAGAACTCCGTCACGACGACGAGTGCGTTCACCGGCGTTTTCCTCGATGACCCCAAGACGCGGAAGGAGTTCATGAAGCTTGCCCTCAGCAAGCGGTGATCCGTTAGAAATCGTTGGCGAAGGCCAGGGCGGGTCAGCAGAAATTCTGTTGTTAATTTGGCGCCATGAACGATTACGATTCTCCTCAAATTTTCGACGGCGCCGTCTACCAGGATGAGGCGGCTGTCAGCCGGTTTGTTTCGAATGTCTTTTCTTGGATGGTCGCTGGCCTGTTGTTGACGGGCACGGTGGCGTATTACTTCGCTGCATCGGGGGCGTGGAGTCTGCTCATCAGCGCCAGCGGGGGCATGTCCGTGTTGGGTTGGGTGGCGCTGTTGTCGCCCTTCGCTTTCGTCTTGGCGATGAACATGGGGGTGGAGCGCTGGTCCGCCGGGGCGATCGTCGCCTTGTTTCTCGGTTTCGCGGCGGTCATGGGCATTTCCCTGAGTTCGATTTTCCTGGTTTACGCGGGGACGACCATCTTTCAGGTGTTCGGCATTACGTCGCTGACCTTCCTGGTCATGGCCATCGTGGGCTACACGACGAAGCAGGACTTGACTTCATTCGGCCAGTTGATGTTCATGGCGCTCATCGGCATCATCCTCGCCAGCGTGGTGAACTGGTTCTTGGCTTCAGCGGCCTTGGACTACATCATCAGCATCGTGGGCGTGCTCGTCTTCGTGGGCTTGATCGCCTACGACACGCAAAAAGTCAAGCGCATCGGAGCGGGCGTGGAATATGGAACCGCTTCGGCTACGAAGCTGGCCATCCTCGGCGCCACGGCCTTGTACCTCGATTTCGTCAATTTGTTCTTGTTCCTCCTTCGGTTGTTCGGAGGGCGTCGGGACTGAATCAGTTCACCATCAGGCGCTGCGTTCCAGTGCGTCCGTCTTCAAGGCGCAACCGAATGAGGTAGGCGCCACGTGGCCAGCCGCTCGCTTGAATGAAGTGCTTGCTGGTACCTGCGGGAAGCAGTCCCTGGTGAACCGTTTGCACGACGCGTCCGGTGGCGTCGATGACGTCAAGTGTTCCTCGAGTGGAGCGCGGCAGGCTCAAGGGAATGCAGGTAATGGCCGATGCGGGATTGGGGAACGCCGGTTGGGCAAAGGCGCCTTCCACGACGTCCAAACCTTGCGGCAACGCGCCCACGCGGAACGACCAAAACCCTTCCGGCGCAGGCATGGGCCGGTTGCCCAACTTCCCGCTCACCGACTCCCCGTGGAGGTAGTACTCCACCACGGTCCCCTCGGGTTGCGCAGGCAATGCCCCAGTGAACTCATTGTTCCCGGAATCCACCAGCGGTAACACGCTCCATTCGGTTGCGCCTTGGACCCGCCAGTACATCGCAGCCTCAGCCATGCCCGAACGGTGCGAACAGGTGGCGCTCACCGGGTAGTCGTTCACCGTGTCTTCCGTGTCCGGCAACGGCAAGTGACTCAGAATGAGCGGATCCTCCACGCCCACGCTGTGGGTGATGCAGTGGATGGCACCGCTCAATTGGATGATGTCTTCTCCCGCGTTGTCGCAATCGATGCCCACGACGTTGTATCCCGGCAGCAGCTCCTCGTAGATGCGCATCGCCGTCGTGTCGTATTGCTGGTAGTAGGTGGGGACCAAGAGGGTGTTGTTGATGAACACGCTGTTCGTGTAGGTCAAATAATCCCCGCCCTGGTTGGGATAGCCCCCGCCAAATCCCGCCTCAGGCGGACTCGGAATGCGCACCACTTCGAACGGCGTGCCCCACCGGGTGGTGTAGTTCGCCAACACGTATTCGAGGTTGGCCTCGATTTGGGGACCATCGGCCACACCTTCCGGGTATTCCGCCACGAGCAACCGGTGCTCATCGAGCAGCTTCATGTGCATGTCGATGTGGTGGATTCCGTCGTACGGCAACGTGGGCATGAGGACGTACTCGTCCACCCCGTGAAAGTCCTCTACGATGCTGAGGATTTCAGCTTCGGTGTGGTCCGGGAAATCCGTCCACCACGTGCTTCCACCCATGTTTTCCTCCAAAATCAACTCCGAAGCGAACGCCGTCCCAAACCCGTCGCTCATCCAATTGCCCCCCGTGCCCATCAGGTCGTGAGGGCTCGCGGTCGTGCTGTACACCGGGATGTCGAGGGTGCTGCCAAGCACGTCAGGAATGGCGTCATCGAGCGGTCGGGGGCGGTTGTAAATCCAGTCGACGAGCAACCGGTCGTCGTTGAAGGAACCGTAGACGGTGGTGGCGCCGTAGTCCCGAATCCAGATGCTGTTGTAATCGGCGTTCATGATTTGGACCGAGGCCAAATCCAACGGCCCACCACACGACGCGCCCGTCAGATACCCCTCGCACGCCGCGGGATCATCCGCAAACACGATGACCGTGCACTCCTGCGAAGCCGCCGCGACAATCTGCTTCTGGATGCAAGGAAACGACGTCCAAGCAATGGTCAGCGCCTCAATCTCTTCCCATTCGGCCGCGGTCCGCAACTCCGTGAACGGCGGGGGATCCGTGATGCCACGGGCGGCATGGGGTGCAAAGCCAAAGCGTTCCACGTGATTCCGTTCGTCCTCGGTCAGCTGGTGAGGCCAAGTCGTTGATTGCCCCTGAGCGGTCACAAGGCTGAGGACGAGCAGGCTCGATGTGATTCCAATTTTCATGGGGCAGAATTTACGGCCGAATTCCCGCTGAACGCAAAGGTGTATTTGAACCCATTTGAATTAGGATGCCTTCTTGCCTACCTGTATTTTGTCACAGAATTGTTGGTTTTCAGTTCATCGCACGGATAGAGATGGGTGGTAAACGATTTTGCATCGTCTGGATGGCAGTGGTTTGGACGGTCGGCGGCTCGGCACAATGCGATGGCCGAGTCCAACGATCGGATTGGAGGGCGCGGTATGCCGAGCCGGTGGGCCTGTCACTTGAGGTGGTTTGGGACGGGTTGGTGGATTTCCGAACACACGATTTCGATGGGGATGGGGCGACGGATTTGGTGTTTGCCGATCGGCGCGGGTTGTGGGTTTGTTGGGGGACAGCGGGGTTGGGATTGGATGAGGCGTACAGGTTAATGGGAGATGGGATGACCATTGACCAAATTGCGTTCGAACATTCAAGCCGCCACGAATCCTACCCTCCGTTGCTGTGGGTCAAGGCAGCCATGGGTTCTGGGGGCCATCAAGTCAGCGCGTTCGCTTTCAACGGGCGGGAGTTGGTGCCTTTCCGGAGCCTCTCAGCGACCGTTCGTGGAAGTTTCCGGTGTACCGAGAACGGTTTGATTGTGGGAGTAGACGAAGATGGGCAATTGCTGCTTGAACGGAACGGGGCCATGATGCGTTTGGGCAAGCTGAATGGGCACGTCGAGGATTTGGATTTTGTGGACTTGAATGGCGATGGCCTGGGGGATGCCATCGTGCAGCAGGAGCAGCGGCTTAAGGTGGCACTTGGGCGGCCGACGGGCGGTTTGGGCCCCTGGAAGGAACTGGCTACGGAATCGGTTGAATCGTGGGATGTGGCGATGGACCTGGACGGCTCGGCTGTTGTTGTCGCGCAAACGAATGAATTTCCGTTCCACTCCTGGTGGCACCTTGATGAGGACGCACCGGTTTCGCTGCCGATGGAAATGACGCGGAAGGGCAAGGTCATCAATCACCACAGTGCCCAGCTGAACGGTACCATGTTGTTGCACGATCCGATTACGTCGATGTTGTCCGTTCTTGCTTTTCACAAATCGGGTCAGGTTTTTCCGGGGCAGCCTATGGCGGAATTGGAGCCGAATTCGCTCATTCGGGTGTGCGATTGGGATGGAGATGGGGACGATGACGTGGTGGCCCTGCACGAAGGAAACCGCTCACTCATTTGGATTCCTTACGTGGGGCCTTCGGACAGTGCCTTACCGCGGTGGTCGCGTGACGTGCTGCAGACGTTGGTGGATACCGTCGAGGCCGAATTTACCGGCCAACTGCATACCTCAAGCCCATGGCGCAGGGATTTGGATTGGACGCCAGCAATTGAGGAATGGGCGGTCGCTTCGTCCGGGATTTGGGGGGTTGGCGAGTCCGAATCCGTTCGCAGGGTTTGGTGCCCGAGCGATTTGGCGGCGGAGATCCCCGAGCTGAGCGTGGACTTGGAACCTTGTTTGGACATCGGTTACCTGGTGTTCGATGAACGAATGGATCGCTGCCTGAAAATGGATCCGAGCAGGGAATGGCATCGGATCACTTACTCGCGGGATGAACACGGAAGGACGTTTGTGGTCATCGATGGAGCTTTGCGCTTTGATGGCATTTCGGAGGGTCTCAGATTTGATCACAGAATGCTGCACTTAGGCGGCGCCTTCGGGACGTCTTGGCGCAATTACTCATCCATGGATGCGGATGACGTTGCCGTTTTTCGGGGCGCCGCAACGCCCGAGGATATGGTTCGCTGGCATCAGCTCGACCAGGCCCCTCAGGGATTGGAGCGCGCGGTGGCCTTCGACTTTGAAGGGGGGCAGCCGGAACTGCCGTTGGATGGTGGCCAGGTGTTGAACATCGATGCGGGAGCTGAGGTCGTCTCCACGGGGCGCGGAAAGGTGTTGCGCATGGATGGGGTCACGGGACGAGCGCACGGATTTGTCGACATTCCGGAGCGGAATGTCGTGTTCGACATGCAGTTTAAGATGAACCGCGAAATGGACGGGCTGCAGGTCTTGGCGTCATTTTACGGCATGTACAACCTGAATTTCGCCGTACGTCCAGGCCGTCCGCAACCGGGCGTCATCCATTCACCGGCTGATTTCGAGCAGGTGCATTCAGTGGATTCTCGCGGTGGGTATTTGATGACCTATGGTGGGCAGGTCATGCGCATGCTGCCATCAGGGGAGTGGTTGGTGCCGAGGTCTGACGGTTGGGATTTATTGAAATCGAATGCGTTGCCGTTCGGTTGGGCCCACACCGCTCCGTGGGTTCAGGATGGGGTGGTCTACGCGGTGTTTGGCAACAAGGGGAAGGTGTGGAGGTGTTTGGGGCCGGAATTGGGTTGGGAGGAGTACTGGCAGCTCGACCGTTCGTTGACGTCGGTAGATCACGTGGTTTCAACGGGAAATTGGGCCTTGATGTGGAGCGATGACCGTTCCATGTTTGGTTGGTTGAACACTGAACAGGGGGCGTTTTATCCCCAAACCACAGCCGTTGTTCCCGAGGAGGTCCAGGCGGTGCGATCCGGTCGGGGAGGCGTGGAATTCATGGATGCCCGGGGCAAATGGTGGCTGGTTGAGCCGCCGAGCAGTGACGCGGACCGAACGGCGGCGTTCCGGTCGGGTCATCCGTGGCTTTGGGGCATGACCGCTTTTGCGTGTGCTACCGCATTCGGTTTCGTGGCTCTTCGCTGGCGGAGGCGCGACGGAGCGGTGACTGCCCATGCGGATATTGAACTCAACGAATCCGTTGCTCATACGTTGAATCAACTTCGACCACGGGCTGGAGAGGTCATCGATGCGGATGAATTGGATGCCTTGCTCGGAATAGAGGCCATTGATACGCCCGAGACGCGCCGCTCGCGGAGGAACCGAGCCGTCAATGACTTGAATGAGTGGTCCACGGAATCGCGGGGCCATGCTTGGGTTAAGCGCGCACGCGACACGCAAGATCGCCGACGCGCACTCTACGAGCTCAGTAGCGACATGTCCAATTGCTGCAATGAATCAAATGAAGCCGCCAAGAACTTGGCTTAGTGCCTCGGAATCCACCACATGGCCTCCGGCAAACCGAACAATTTCGTGTTCGATGCCGTTGGATTCGAATGCGGATTGGGTGCGCTGAACGAGCGTGTCGTCGAAAAAGGCGTCGTCATCGCCTAACGCGATGAAGGTGCGAACGCCTTGCATGCGGGGCCATTCGGATTCGAGGTCCAAATCCGGGGGGAACACCCCGGACCAGTAGATCAAGGCATCGAAGCGGGCGCGGCCACGGCAGGCCCAACGCGCCGCGGTGGCCACGCCTTGCGAGAAGCCGAGGAGCAATTCAGGACCGGGCAGCGGGGGAAGCTGGTGGTGGATTTGGTCCAAATACCGGACGTAGTCCTTCATGTCCGCCTCGCGCTCCTCCCGGGTCATCCACGAAGCCCCCACGCGGCCCGAAGTGCCCTGGACGTAAAACCGGTGCAAGCCCTCCGGTGCCACCACTTGCCAGCCCGCCGCCGCAGCCGCTTCGAAGCGACGCAAGAAGAACTGGGGCAATTGGCCGTAACCGTGCAGCGCCCACAGCCGTCCCTTCGGCTCATCCGGGCCCAGCACGAAGTACCGAGCAGTCTTTGTGACCTGCAGGTCATGCTGTTCCATTCGCGTTTCCATCACCACACCAAATTCAAGGTCGTTTCTTCAAATCGTTCGGCCACCAACGAATCCACGTGCGACTCCGTTTCTCCATCGCGTGTGACCTTCCATGTATAGGCCACCGTGGCCCCACCTTCCATTTCACAGACCCACGTCGTGTCGGCGCCGGTGGTGGCGTCGAACGTGATCCAGGCGTTGCTGCACGTGGGGTACTCCCCCGGGACGTGCAACGTTCGGAATTGCAGCACATCGTCGGGTCCGGTGAGCATCCCTGCTTCAAGGTGGATGCGGAGCGTGGCGCGGGGCATCATGGCCGTGGTGAATCGAACGGTGTCTCCCGGAAGGAAGTCGTCGGGGTTCCATTCGATTTGGCGCGAAAACCAGCCATCGGCCTTCAAATCGAGTCGGTAAATCAGCGCGTTCTCCTTCGTGAACGCCAATTCGCACGCGCCGTCCCCATCCGTTTCCCCCTCGGCCACGTCAACGAACGCGCTCGTCAACACGCCTCCGGACAAAATCTGTTGCTTGAACTCCACGCCGATGCCGGGTGCCGGGGGCAGCTCGACGTCCGCCCCAGCGTCTTGGACGGAAAGGGCCAACACGCAATCCGTGCTGGGTTTGCGGCAGCCGAGGGCCGCAGCAGCCACGAGGCAGAAGAGGTAGAACTTGGTCATTCGTCGACGCGGGTGAGCTTGGCGAACTTGAGGAGGAGTTGCTTGGTGCCCGCCTCGGGGAAGAACACCGTGGCCTTGGTGTTCGGTGCGGCGCCTTCGAGCTTCACGATCTTGCCTTTGCCGAAGCGCTCGTGGGTCACCAGTTGGCCCTCGGCCAAATCGGTCGCCGAGGCGTCCCCCGCAGTCGAGTCGACTCGCTTGAGCTTGCCGCCGGTGGAGGAGCGGCGGAAGGGCTTGGGGTCGGCCTTGGGCGCTGCTTTTTCGGCGAGCCGACCGAAGGCGGAGGTGTGGTCCCCGGAGGCGCTCGGCATTTGTTTCCACTGTTGGCGTGCTTGCTCGAACGATTGCCCGCCCGCGAATGGCGTGGGGCGCGCGGCTTTCGCGTTGCTGTATTCCACGTACTGCTCGTCGATTTCGTCGATGAAGCGGCTGGGCTCTGCAGAGATGACTTGGCCAAACCGATACCGCGTCTGCGCAAAGCTCAGGGCGCAGGTCTCCTCCGCGCGCGTCAGGGCGACGTAAAAGAGCCGCCGCTCCTCTTCGAGGTCGGCCCGCGACTGCATGGCCATTTGGCTCGGGAACAGGTTTTCTTCGAGGCCGACGATGTGCACGTGTTTGAATTCGAGCCCTTTCGCCGCGTGAATGGTCATCATGGCGATCTTGTTCAGGTCGTCGTCGTCCTGGTCCGCGTCCGTCAGCAACGCCACGTCGAGCAGAAAGTCCGACAGCGTGGGACGCGCTTCGGGATCGGCCTCCCGCGCCTGCTCGCTGAAGGCCTGCACCCCGTTGAGCAATTCCTGTATGTTGTCGTAGCGCGCCACCCCTTCCGGCGTCTTGTCCTGGTACAGCTCGCTGACCAAACCCGAATGCTTCGCAATCTCCAACGCCAGCTCGTCCGCCGCCTTGCGGTCCAGTTCCGCCATGAACCGCCGAATCATCCCCGTAAAGTCGCGCAGCTTCCGCATGGGCGCCCCCCCCAACGTAGCCGGCGGCATCGCGTCATCCATCACCACGTCCCAAAGCGCCACGTTGCGCTCCGCCGCCTCCACGATGAGCTTGTCCATCGTCGACTTCCCGATGCCGCGCGCCGGGTAATTCACCACGCGCTTGAACGCCTCGTCGTCCCGGGGGTTCGCCACCAACCGGAAGTACGCAATGAGGTCCTTGATCTCCTTGCGCTGATAGAAGGACGTCCCACCATAGATGCGGTAGGGGAGGTTGAGCTTGCGCAGGCTTTCCTCGAAGGCCCGCGATTGCGCATTCGTTCGGTAGAGGATGGCGAAGTCGCTGAACGGCACCTGGTGTTGGTGGTGCATGTCGAAGATGCGGGTGGCCACGTGCCGGCCTTCTTCGTTGTCCGTGTAGTGCCGGTTGATTTGGATGCGCTTGCCTTCGCCGTTGGAAGTCCAAACCGATTTCGGGATTTGGTTCGTGTTGTGGGCGATGACCGAGTTCGCCGCCTCCACGATGGCCCGGGTCGAGCGGTAGTTCTGCTCGAGCTTGTACAGCGTGAAGTCGGGGTAGTCGTGCTTGAAGTTGAGGATGTTCTCGATGTTCGCGCCGCGGAAGCCGTAGATGGATTGGGCGTCGTCGCCGACCACGCAGATGTTTTCCCTTTGGGCTGCCAGCTGCTTGATGATCAAATACTGGGCAAAATTCGTGTCCTGGTACTCGTCCACCATCAGGTACTGGAACTTTGACTGGTACTTATATAATAGGTCAGGGAAATCGCGCAGGAGGATGTTCATCTTGAACAACAGGTCATCGAAATCCATGGCCTGCGCCCGGAAGCACCGGGATTCGTAGTGCTTGTAAATGGTGGCGATGTGGGGGCGGCCGGCTTGCGCGTCTTCCGATTGGATCTCGGGGTGGTCGGCGTATCCCGCGGCGTCGATGAGGTTGTTCTTCGCGCCGGAGATGCGCGCTTGGATGCTGGACGCCTTGTAGACCTTGTCGTCGAGGTTCAGGCCTTTGATGATGTCCTTGATGAGCGACCGGCTGTCGGCGGTGTCGTAAATCGTGAAATTCCGGGTGTAGTTGATGCGTTCTGCCTCGGTGCGCAGGATGCGGGCGAAAACGCTGTGGAAGGTGCCCATCCAGATGTTCTTTGCTTCGCCGTCGCCGATGACTTTCCCGATGCGCTCCTTCATTTCGCGGGCAGCCTTGTTCGTAAAGGTCAAGGCCAAAATCGAAAACGGGTCCACCCCGCGCTCGATCAAATAGGCAATCCGGTACGTCAACACCCGCGTTTTCCCGGACCCCGCGCCGGCGATGACCATCATCGGACCGTCCACGTGCGTGGCGGCTGCGCGCTGCGCCTCGTTCAGTTCGTTCAAGAATTCCACGACACGAAGTTAACGCGTGGGTTTGGAGGATTCTCCATCAACTTTGCGCCAACTTTTTGGTCGTGAGAAAGAAAGTGGGGAAAAAGGAGAGGTAGGCTATTGTTTTTCACACGTTGTCTGTTACTTTTGCAGCCCCTTATTGTGGGGGAGAACAATTTATGCACAACCGAAACTTGATTCAATAGGACGATGCCTACCATCCAGCAGCTCATCCGTAAGGGTCGCATTACAAAGCCGCAGACGAGCAAGTCAGCCGCTTTGGACTCTTGTCCGCAGCGCCGCGGAGTGTGCGTCCGTGTTTACACGACGACGCCGAAGAAACCGAACTCCGCTATGCGGAAAGTCGCTCGTGTGCGACTCACGAACGGAAACGAAGTCAACGCCTACATCGGCGGTGAAGGTCACAACTTGCAAGAGCACAGCATCGTTTTGGTGCGCGGTGGTCGTGTGAAGGACCTCCCCGGTGTGCGTTACCACATCGTTCGTGGTGCATTGGACACCGCGGGTGTGGAAGGCCGCACGCAGCGTCGTTCGAAGTATGGAACCAAGCGTCCGAAAGTAAAGAAGTAATCCGCTATGAGAAGGAGAGTACCTAAGAAGCACCTGATTTTGCCTGACCCACGGTTTGGCAGCACTTTGGTGACCAGCTTCGTGAACAAC
>CAYMHW010000037.1:0-22284 GCA_964390365.1 uncultured Comamonadaceae bacterium
CCAAGCCGCCACCAACCGCCCCTTCGCCGTCAACGTGCCGCTCATCTACCCCTCGATTGAGGAGCACATGGCCAGCATTGTGGAACTCGGAGTCCCCGTGGTTTTCACCAGCGCGGGCAACCCGAAGGCATGGACGGACCACCTGCATGCACACGGCATCCGCGTGGTGCACGTCGTTTCCTCCGTGAAGTTCGCACTGAAAGCCCAAGCCGCTGGCGTCGACGCCGTGGTGGCCGAGGGCTTCGAGGCGGGCGGCCACAACGGCCGGGAGGAAACCACCACGCTGTGCCTTGTGCCCGCGGTGGCAGAAGCGTGCGACATTCCGGTCATTGCCGCGGGCGGCATCCACGACGGCCGCACCACCCTTGCCGCTTTCGCCCTCGGCGCCGAGGCGGTCCAAATCGGATCGCGCTTCGTGGCCTCCCAAGAATCCTCCGCTCACCGCGCCTTCAAGGACGCTGTGATTGAAGCCGGCGAAGGGTCGACGCGATTGAGCCTCAAGGCCTTGACTCCCGTCAGGTTGCTCGAAAACGACTTCGCCCATCGGATTTGGACCGCGGAAGCGGGTCACGCCTCGCCCGAAGAACTCACCGAACTCCTCGGCCGTGGCCGGGCGAAACGGGGCATGTTCGAAGGCGACCTCACGGAGGGCGAGTTGGAAATCGGCCAAGTGGCCTCCCGCCTCGCTGACCTGCCACCTGCCGCCGACATCGTCGCCTCCATCGATCGCGAATACCGCGCCCTTTCGGCGGGCATCCGCGATCCGCATTTCGCTTGGCCCGCATGACGGGACCCGTGCTGTTTTATGATGGGGCCTGCGGACTGTGCGACCGTTCGGTGCGTTGGGTCCTCCAGCGTCTTCGTCCCGAATCCCCGTTGAAGTTCGCCCCGCTCCAAGGGGATTGCGCTGCCCGCTGCCTCCCCGAATCCCTGCGCCGGCCGCCCTTCACCACGGTGGTCTACCTCGAATCGCCGTCTCACCCGCCCCAAGTCGAATCCGCCGCCATTCGCGCCCTCGCTCCGCACGTGACTGCGTGGGGATTGCGCGCGATTTCGCCTCCCCTTGCGAACCCGGTTTATCGCCTCGTCAGCCGTTCGCGAACCCGGTGGTTTGGCACCCAATGCAGCCTCCCCTCGCCGGACGAGCATGCTCGGTTCCTCGCTTAGTCCGATTTGAAGTGATCGCGCACCGCCCGGGCCACCTTGAGGTTGACCACCTCCAACAAGGCCGCCTCCGTGGCACCCCGCACCCCTTCGACGCTCCCAAAATGCGTGAGCAGTTTCTTCCTCGTGGCCGGGCCCACCCCCGGCACTTCGTCCAGCGCGGACCGCAAGGCATCCTTGCTGCGGCGGTCGCGGTGGTGCGAAAGCGAGAACCGGTGCGCTTCGTTCCGCAGGTGTTGAATGAGCTTCAAGGTCGTCGACCGCTTGTCGATGTACAGCGGAATGGAATCGCCCGGAAAGAAGATTTCCTCCAGCCGTTTTGCAATGCCGATGATGGCGATCGAGCCCATCAGTCCCAGCTCCTCGAGGGCTTCCACCGCGTGCGAAAGTTGGCCCTTGCCCCCGTCGATGATGACGAGTTGCGGCAGGGGCTCGCCTTCCTCGCGAAGCCGGTGGTAGCGGCGGTAAACGACCTCGCGCATGGAGGCGAAATCGTCGGGTCCCACCACGGTTTTGATGTTGAATTTGCGGTAATCGGCCTTGGATGGTTTGCCGTCTTTGAAGACCACGCACGCGGACGCGGGGTTGGTGCCTTGGATGTTCGAGTTGTCGAAGCACTCGATGTGGCGGGGCAGCTCTTGGAGCCGCAAGTCGGCGGCGGCCGTTTCGAGCAGGCGGGAGGTGGCGGCTTCGGGGTCGACTTGTTCGAGCTGTTTTTGGCGGTCCCGCATGAAGTAGGAAGCGTTGCGTTCCGACAGTTCGATGAGCCGCTTTTTGTCCCCGCGCTGGGGCACGACGATTTCCACGCCGGGCACCTCGAGTTCGTGGTGCGTGAACACCACCGGGGAGGAGCTGTTGAAGCGGTCGCGCAGCAGCGGAATGGCCGCTTCGAGCACTTCGCGATCCGTTTCGCCGAGCCGTTTACGGACTTCAACGGTTTGGCCTTGCACGATGCTTCCGTTGTTGATTTTCAGGAAGTTGACGTAGCTCGTGCGCGGGTCGCTGACCACCGTGAAGACGTCCACGTCGTGGATGGAGGGGTGGACGACGGTGTTCTTCGCTTGGAATTTTTGGACCAAATCCAACCGCGTCTTCAACCCCGCCGCCTCCTCGAACCGAAACGCGGCGGCCTCCTCCTCGATGCGCTCGCGCAGCAACCGCTCGACCGACCGCAAATCCCCGCGCAAGATGTGCCGAATCGCCGCCACGGCCTCCCCATACGACTCCTCGCTTTGGCGCCCCACACACGGCGCGTGGCAATTGCCAATGTGGTACTCCAAGCACTCCCGGAACTTCCCCTCGTGCACGTTTGTCGGCGTCAACGCCAGCGAGCACGTCCGAATCGGGTACAACTTCCGACACAGCTCGAGCACCACGTGCATCGCCCGCGCACTCGGATACGGCCCGAAGTACTCGCTGCCATCCCGGATCAGCTTGCGCGTGGCGAACACCCGCGGAAACGGCTCCTTCTTGATGACGATGTACGGGTACGTCTTGTCGTCCTTCAACTGGATGTTGTACAGCGGTTTGTGCTCCTTGATGAGGCTGTTTTCCAGCAGCAGCGCATCCGCTTCGGTGGGCGTGACGAGCCACTTGATGTCCGCGATTTTCGAGACGAGCAGCCGCGTCTTCCCGTGATCGAGCGCCTGCTTCGTGAAGTAGCTCGCGACGCGTTTGCGCAGTTCCTTCGCCTTGCCGACATAGAGCAGCCGACCGTCCGCATCGTAATGCTGGTAGACGCCCGGTTTGAGCGGCAGGCGCTCGAGGATGCTCTGAATGTGGTCCGTTTTCTTCATGGCGTGCTCCGCGCAGGCCAAATTACTTCGCGCATTTCAGAATTACCTTCGCTCCCATGAACGTCATCACGGGAGGAACGGGTTCGGTCGGGATGCACCTCGTGCGGGAATGGCTTGCAAACGGCGAATCTGTGCGGTTGCTCGTCCGCCCCGGCTCCGATCGGCAACGGGTTCAATCGTTTTTGAAAGCGACCCTGCCCGAGGACCCGACGGCGTTCGACCGCATCGAGTGGGCCGAGGGCGACGTCTCGGACGGCCTCTCCCTCGAAGACGCGTTTGAAGGGGCGCATCGGGTGGTGCATGCGGCTGCTTTGGTCTCGTTCAATCGGCGGGATGCCGATCGAATGATGGAGGTGAACCGCGAAGGCACGTCGAACGTGGTCAATGCCATGCTGGCCCAAGGCGTGGAGGAGCTGGTGTACATTTCTTCGGTGGCCGCATTGGGACGGAAGCCCGGGGAGCCGGAAGTCCACGAGGAGACGGTGTTTGAAGATGGGCCGGAAATCAGCGATTACGCGCGGAGCAAGTACCGTGCGGAATTGGAGGTTTGGCGCGGCCAGGAGGAGGGCTTGCGGGTGGCCGTGTTGAATCCCGTCATCGTCATCGGCCCGGGCGACTACCGCCGAAGCAGCGCGGCGTTGATGAACCAAGTGGCCCAAGGGCTGCGGTTTTACCCGAAAGGCTCCAATGGATTTGTGGCTGCGGACGATGTGGCCACGGTGGCGTGGAAGCTCGTGAAAGGGGGCGTCTGGGGCGAACGCTTCGTGGTGTGCGGCTTTCACGCCACGTACCGGGAGCTGTTCAATGCCATGGCCGATGCATTGGGAGTGCGGCCTCCGCAATGGCCGGTCCACCGGTGGGTGGCTGAATTGGCGTGGCGTTTCGCGCGGTTGGCTGAAATCCTGACCGGCCGGCCGGCCTTCGTGACCCGGGAAGCCTTGCGGACGTCAGCGCGCAATCACCGCTACCGCACGGATAAGATTCAGCACAAACTGAAGGTTGAATTCACCCCCTTGCTTCCAACCGTGCAGCGAACGGCAGAAGATTATTTGCGGTCGCGTACCGGGCGTTGACCTTCGCTTTCGGTCCACGTGCGTTCCCAGTCATTCAATTGCTCGATGACTCCGTCGTAGATGCCGATGAGGAGCTCGGGGTGGGCAAACCACCACGCATGGCTCGAGCGGAATTCCGCTTCGGTGATGCCGTGGGCTTCGAAGATGGCGGTGTATTGGCCTCGGTAAATCGCCGATTCATCGTCCTCCCGCCGCAGCCGCTTTTTCGAACTCGCTTCCAGCAGTTGGATGTCGGTCATCACATCGATGAACGCTTCGGCCTCCAACACGCCTTCCGGCGGTCCCTCCGGTGCGCTGGAACACCCGAGGACGAGCAAGACCAATCCGATCAGCAACCGGCTCATCGATCGAACTCCAGCCGTTCTCCCGCGTGGTTTCCTGCCTGCGTGAGCACCCGTTGGCCATCCCAAACCTGCACCCCGTTCACCCACGTGCCTTCGATGCGACTGTGGAACGTGGTGCCCTCAAACGGCGACCACCCGCATTTGTACAGCAGCCCTTCCCGCCGCACCACGGTTTCCGCTGCGGGGTCCACGAGGACCAAATCCGCCGCATAACCGGGCCGAATGAAGCCGCGGTTGGGAATGCGGAACAACCGCGCCGGCCGATGCGCCATGAGCTCCACGACGCGCTCCACCCCGATCCATCCCTCCCGGACCATTTCCAGCATCGCGAGCACCGCGTGCTGCACCAACGGTCCCCCGGAAGGCGCTTGGAAGTACCCGTTGTTCTTCTCCGCCAACGTGTGCGGAGCGTGATCCGTCGCCACCACGTCGATGGTTCCGTCGAGCAGCGCTGCCCGGAGGGCTTGCCGGTCGGAAGCCCGCTTCACTGCGGGGTTCCACTTGATGAACGTGCCCTTTTCCTCGTAGTCTGCATCCGTGAACCACAGGTGGTGGATGCACGCTTCAGCTGTGATGCGCTTCTCCTCGAGCGGCAGGGTGTTGTTGAACAGTGCCAGTTCTTTTGCCGTGGAGATGTGCAGGATGTGCAGTTGGGTGTTGTGCTTGGTGGCCAATTCCACCGCCAGCGACGAACTCCGGTAACATGCCTCTTCGCTGCGGATGATGGGGTGCTGCGCCATCGGCACGTGTTCGCCGTAATGCGCCCGTGCCGCTTCCAAATTCTTCCGCACGGTAGCCTCATCCTCGCAGTGGGTGGCAACCAACGTGGGGCTCTCCTTGAATATTCCGTCGAGTACGGTCCGGCTGTCCACGAGCATGTCGCCCGTCGAAGACCCCATGAACACCTTCACCCCGCACACGCGCTTGGGGTCGGTTTTCAGGACCTCCTTGATGTTTTCGTTCGAAGCCCCCATGAAGAAGCTGTAGTTCACCGCGCTCACCTCAGCCGCCCGCTCGTATTTGTCCGCGAGGAGCTGCTGCGTCAACGCTTGCGGCACCGTGTTGGGCATTTCCATGAAGGATGTGATGCCCCCAGCAGCCGCCGCCGCCGATTCGGTGGCGATTTCGGCCTTGTGCGTCAAACCCGGCTCGCGAAAATGCACCTGATCGTCAATCGCCCCCGGCATCAGCCACTTACCCTTCGCCGGAACCACGTGCGCGCCCTCCGCATTCAAGTTCGTGCCGACTTCACAGATGACGCCACCCTCCACCAGCACGTCCGCTTCGTTGATGGTTCCTTCGTTGACGACGTTCGCTTGCTTGAACAGGGTTTTCATGGTGGGTGGTTTTTATTCGGAAGGGAGGACGCGACGGAACCGCATTTGCAACACACCGAGGAAGGCTTCCTTGAAGATGCCCATGCTCATTTTGCTGGTTCCAAATTGCCGGTCAATGAACGTGATGGGCACTTCGACGATGCGGAATCCGAGGCGCTTCGCGTTGTGTTTCATTTCAATTTGAAAGGCATAACCGATGAACCGGATGCGGTCGAGGTTGATCTTCGCCAGCACTTCCCGGCGGTAGCACTTGAAGCCCGCGGTGCTGTCGTGGACGCCGAGCCAAAGCACCAGGTTCACGTAAATCGACGCGAAGTAGCTCATCAACACCCGGCCCAAGGGCCAGTTGTCCACCTTTCCACCCCTCACGTACCGAGACCCCACAGCCACTCCAGCACCCTGATCGCAGGCCGCTTTTAGCCGAATGAGGTCCTTCGGGTTGTGCGAAAAATCGCAGTCCATTTCGAAAATGAACGCGTAGCCCCGCTCCAACGCCCAGCGGAAGCCTGCGATGTAAGCCGTGCCCAGTCCTAACTTTCCAGACCGCTCCACGAGGTGGATGCGGCCGGCGTGCGCCCCCTGCATTTCCTTCACCAACCCGGCGGTGCCGTCGGGAGATCCGTCATCGACCACCAACACGTGGAACCCCCCTTCGAGGCCCATGACGGTTTCGAGCATCCGAACGACGTTTTCGCGTTCGTTGTAGGTGGGAATGATGACCAGGGCGTTGGCTGGCGTTACAGCGACATCCATAGCAAATTGAGTTCTGACTCCGTGAGTTCGCGGAAGTGCCCCCGTGGCAAATCTTTTTTCGTTAGGTGCCCGAGCACCACCCGATCCACTTTCAGCACCCGGTAGCCAAAGTGCTCAAAGACCCGCCGGGCTATCCGGCTCCGGTTCGAATGCAATTCCAGGCCCACCTGCTTCCGGTCCTCATCGAGGACAGAAACCTCCGTGGCCTTCACAAATCCTTCGTCCAACACGAAGCCTTCCAACAGCTTCTCCACGTGCGTTTGGTTCACCCGTTCACCGAGGCTGATTTGGTAAATCTGGCGCACCGAGTGGCGGGGATGGCCCAGGCGTTCTGCCACGGTGACGTCGTTGGTCAGCAGCAACAACCCCGTGGCTTCGCGCTCCATTTTACCCACGGGGAAGACCCCTTCGCGGTATTTGTTGCGAATGAGGTCCATCACCGTGCGTCGGCCTCGAGGGTCCTCCGCTGTCGCGCTGAATCCCTTCGGCTTGTTCAGGAGGATGTAGCGTTTCGTTTCCGGCTTGATCGTGGTGCCGCCCACGTTCACCGAGTCGGCTGCATTCACTTTGTATCCCATCGTCGTCACGACCTCGCCGTTGACTTTGACGGCGCCCGTTTCAATCAGCACGTCCGCTTCGCGGCGGGTGCAGACGCCCGAGAGGGCGAGGTACCGGTTCAATCGGATGGGCCCGTTGGACGACGGCGGGGTGGAGGTGGGCTTTTTGCCTCGGCCCTCAGGCTTGCGCCCTTTGTGCGGAGAGGTGGATTTTCCTGAAGGCCGGCGCTTCGCCGAGGACTTGTCGCCACCGCGTCCGCGGCCTCCTGAGGATGGGGATTGCTTCATTTGGCACAAAGATAACCCTTCAACCCGCGTGGTCAGCCGATGGGCGATGTTCCGCGAATGCGCGGCCTGCGCGGGTTGGGAAGGGGAATGAACGCGTCCACCCAGTGGTCCAACCGCCACCCCGAAGGCCCGTACCGGATGCAGATGACGTCGAATCGCGGGCGCCCACCGCCACGCGCTCGCGTGCACAGAAACCGGTGTGCGGCTCGGATGATGCGCGCTTGCTTTTCCTCCCGAACCGAGTCCAGCCCGACTGAGGGCCCGCGATCGGAGCGCAACTTCACTTCGATGAATACCGTGTCGTACCGGTGCCGGGCGATGAGGTCGATCTCGGTGCGGCCCGCTCGCCAATTGCGCTCGAGGATTTGGTACCCCCCTGCCACCAAGTAGCGGGCGGCCAACGCCTCGCCCCACCTGCCCAGCTCACTCGAGCGGGTGCAGGTGGGGACTTCCTTCCCTTCATTCATGTCCCGAATTACGCAGCCCTCCGCTTAACTTGCACGCATGTTTGATGGACGTTGGCGGGAACTTCACCCGCGTTGGTTTGGGCTGTGGTTGGGCTGTTTTGCAAGCGCGCTAAGCGCCACCGCTCAGGAGCCGGATTGGTACGTGAGTTGGGGGTACAACCGGTCGAGCTACTTGCGCTCGGACGTGCACCTTTGGGGCGAAGGCCCCAACGGGGCGTTCGACGTTGCTTTCGAAGACGCCGCGGCAACCGACATGCCGGAGCGGTTTCAAGCGAAGGTGTATTTCAATCCGACGCTCTTCACGATTCCGCAATTTGACGTGCGGTTTGCGCACCGCATCGCCGACCACACCTGGATCAGCGTCGGATGGGATCACATGAAGTACAAGCTCAGTGATCAGTGGTTGACGGTCACGGGTTCCGCTGCGGCGGGGGATTTGGGCGATGCCGTCGATCCGACGTCGGTCACGACGTTGGCGGGGGAGGCGTTTTGGTGGGGCGAGGGCTTCAATTACGAGCACAGCGACGGGTTGAATTTCGTGCGTGCGGGGTTGGAGCGAACCGCTCGTTTGTTCGAAACGGAGCGGAATCCCAACGGGTGGGTGGATGCGTTCGCGGCCCTGAGTGCTGGCCTTGCGGTGTGCAGCACCGATTTCACTTGGGCGGGTGAGCGCACGAAGAATGCCCAGCACGTCTCGGGGTATGGGGCGAGTGCGCTGCTGGGGGCTCGGTTCCACGCCGGCCGGCATTTGTTCTTGCAAGTCACCGCACAATCCGGGGGCATTCGCCTCCCGTGGGTGCGCCTTCAAGGGCCGGACGTGGACGCGGGCGCGACCCAGTCCATCGGGTTCAGCGAACGGGCCTTTGCGTTGGGATTTCGGTTTGGCTAACCCAAATCGTCAACGCAACTCAATGTCCGTCTCCCCGATGACCTCATCCCCCTCGAGGAGCCGAATGCTGTAAATGCCCTCGGCCAGCACCCCTGGCGGCGTGAAGAAAATGCAGGCGTCGAGGCGCTCTTTTGCATAGTCGATGAGGCGCGAGGCGCTGACGGGGGTGCCTGCGGGCGTGTTGGGTTCAATGCCCGTTCCCGGTTGCAACACGGCGCCGTCGGCCGAAAGGACTTGCAGGTGGAGTTGTTTGCTGCCGGGTGGAGCAATGCGGTTTTCGAGGAGCGTGAAGCACACGCGGATCATGTCTGCTCGGCTCGCGCGATTCGTTTCCCGCTGCTTGCCGGTGCCGAGGATGCGCAATCCAACGGCTTGGAGTCCAGCGGCTTGCAAGACTTGGCCGGTGGAGATGATTTCCTCCATGTTTTCTTGCCGTTCCCGCAGGTCGCGGTTGCGCTTTTCCACGGTTTCGACTTGGTCGCGCATCTGCTCATTTTCTTCTTGCAGCGCCACGTTGAGCTGGTTCAAGGAGTCGATGGTGACCACGTATCCCTGCATGATGGTGCGCAGGGTTTCCGCCTCTTTGCGCGCTTTTGCGAGGGACCAATTGCTGTTCTTCACCCGCGTCATCAGCTCGTCGATTTGGGCGCGCTGGTCGGCGATTTCACTGAGCATCAATGCGTTCTCCGTTTTCAAGGTGTCGTAGGAGAACCGCATTTTTTCCAAATCGAACAGCAGCGATTCGCGCTCGAGTTCGAGTTCATCGTTGCTGGCCTCGACTTGTTCGATGGTGTCGTTTTGGTTCACCACTTCATAGGCGAGGAATCCACAGGCCAAAACCAATGCGGCAATGACCACCAGTAGCACGCGGGGGTTGTTCATGATGGGCAAAGGTGCAAAGGCCGTCCGAACTTTCGAACGGCCTTTGCAAACGTTACCAACCTTTTAATCTTCACGCTTTCCAAACCCGAAGAAGCTCGAGAGGCTGAAGCCTTTCTGCTTGTTCGTGGTCGGCTCCGGAGCGGGCGTGCTTCGGCCAAATTGGCGCGGCGCCGCTTCTTGGGTGCGGGGCGTGCGGTTTCCGCTTTGCGCAGCGCGCCGGCGGCCGTCGTTGTTCCGGTTCCCGCCGTCGTTGTTTCGGCGGCGGTTTTCGTTGTTCGCGCCGTCGTTGTTGCGGCGGCGGTTGTCGTTGTTCGCGCCTTCGTTGTTGCGGCGGCGATTGTCGTTTCCGCGGTTTCCGCCTTCGGAGTTGCGTTGGCGGTTGTCGTTGCCGCGGCCG
The DNA here is from genome assembly GCA_964390365.1 of uncultured Comamonadaceae bacterium. Taxonomy (GTDB): domain Bacteria; phylum Bacteroidota; class Bacteroidia; order Flavobacteriales_D; family Sanyastnellaceae; genus JALQTD01. The sequence goes on from CAYMHW010000037.1 coordinate 9,948, forward strand.
CGTGGGGCTTGGGAATTGCCGCCATCGCGCCGTTCGCCCATCCGCCGCTTCGATCCATCGCCGTCGCGCGCGGGCCGCTGCTGCGCTTCGGTGCGCTTCGGACGCGGCTTGCGGGCGCCGTTCTCGCCGCCCTTCGGTTGCTGCTGCCGTCCGCCGCCGTTGCGTTCACCCCCCCCGTTGCTGCTGCGGGCGGGCTTCGCCTTCTTCGGGGTTTGGCCACCGCGGGGTTTCGTCATGCCGACTTCGCCCAGTTCGATGGGGTAGCTGCCGTAGCGTTCGACCGGCAACTCCTTTTGGATCAGCTTCTGGATGTCGCGCAGGTAATCGCGTTCCTCGTCCTCGTTGCACAGCGAAATCGCATGGCCACTGAGGCCGGCCCGACCGGTCCGACCGATGCGGTGCACGTACGTTTCCGCAATGTTGGGGATTTCGAAGTTGATGACGTGGCTCAAGGCTTCCACGTCGATGCCGCGTGCCGCGATGTCCGTGGCTACCAGCACGTTGATCTTGCCTTGGCGGAACCCGTTCATTGCGCGGTCGCGCTGCGGTTGGCTCTTGTTGCCGTGGATGGCCTCGGCCTTGATTCCGGCTTTGTTGATGTAGCGAACGACCTTGTCCGCACCGTATTTCGTGCGGGTAAACACCAGGGCGGTTTCGACTTCAGGCCGTTGGAGGATTTCGACGAGGAGGTCGCGTTTTTCATTTTGGCAAGCGAAGTAAACCTGCTGGTTCACGGTTTCCGCGGCGGAGCTGACGCGGGCCACTTCCACGCGCACGGGATCGGTCAGGATGGTGTCCGCGAGTTGCGTGATGCTGTCGGGCATCGTTGCCGAGAAGAACAGCGATTGCCGTTGCTCGGGCAGCAGCTTGATGATCTTCCGGATGTCGTGGATGAAGCCCATGTCGAGCATGGTGTCTGCTTCGTCAAGGACCAAATGCGTGAGCTGGTTGAGGTGGATGAAGCCTTGATCGACCAAATCCAACAACCGCCCCGGCGTCGCCACGACGATGTCCACCCCGCGGCGGAGTTGATCGACCTGGCGGTGCTGGGAAACGCCGCCGAAAATCACGACCGAACGCAACGGCGAACCCTTGCTGTAGTCGCGGATGTTCTCGTAAATCTGCGTAGCGAGTTCGCGGGTGGGGGACAAAATCAGCGCCCGCACCCGCCGCTTATCGCCGGCTTCGGCCCGTTCGGCCAGTTGGTTGACAATGGGCAGCGCGAAGGCTGCGGTTTTTCCGGTTCCGGTTTGGGCCACTCCCAGGACATCGCGACCGGAAAGAATGTGGGGAATGGTTTCGCCCTGAATGGGCGTGGGCTCGGTATAACCAAGCGGTTTGAGGGCATCCAACACGTGCGTGTTGAGTCCCAAGTCATCAAATAACATGGAAAAAAGAAATTCATAGACCCCGCAAATCCGCGCGGGGGAAACGTACCGGTCCGGAATCCTTCACAACGCCACTCGTGTCTGCGTGCCGGATCGGTAAAGCACGCCTGTTCAAGCGGTTCTGTGACCCTTGAACGGGACAAAGATGCGAAAAAAACCGATGCGGCCGTCAGGGGAGCTCCAATTCCCACGTGCCGCCGGCTTCTGCGGGGCTGGTCAAGAGGCGCGCCGTGACCTCGTTTTCGCCGTGCCATTCGAGGAGGCCGACGTTGTGGGTGGCCACGGGATCGCCCACGCGGTGGCGGTTTTCCGTGGGCCGGCCGGGGGTGCTGGCGAGGCTGCTGGAGGTGACGTCGTAGAGGGCGGGCAGGTCGTGGGGCCAGCCGTCGATTTGGCCTGAATCCAGCCGTGAAACTTCCCCAAAATGCGACACGCCCGACACGAACACCGTGCGCTCCGCGGCATGCGCCTTCGCCAACGCGTCCAACATCCGGTGCTGCTCCTGCGGGAAATTCGCCCACGTCATCCGCCCATTGAACGCCGGCGCAAACGGCACCGAAGTGGCCACCACGCGAACATCGCACGGAATGCTCAACTGCTGCTCCAACCAGTCCCACTGTTCGTCGCCCAACACCGTCGAATCCGGCGACAACTCCGGCAAGTGGTCCGCGAAATACGACGCCCCATCCGCATACCGCAGCGCCACGCCCTCCACGGAATCCAGCCGCGACCGGAACGACCGCGCATCGAGCAAAATCACGAGCACATCGCGCCGCGCCCCATCGAACAAGTAACTCGCATACACCCCCGCGCGCTCCCGCCGCACCGAGCGCACCGGGTCCTCCCAAAACGCCAAAAACGCCTCCTTGTTCACGGGCGTCCCACCGTAATCGTATTCATCCCACGTGGCGAGCATCCGCGTGGTCGATTTCAGGTTCACAAAGGACGAATCCGCCGCCAGCCGTTCGTACGCCGCGGGCAGCGAGTCGGGGTGCTCCACGTACACGTTGTCGCCGAGCCAAATGAACACGTCCGGGCGGTAGGCCGCCAACGTATCGAGCAGGGTCAGGCTGCACGCATCGCCCGCGCACCCGCCGAAACCGATTCGCCGCACCTCCCGCCGGACTTCAAAGTCGGGTTGGATGGGCGTGGCCGCGGGGCGGATGATGATGGGCGGCGCGGGTTCGGTGCAGCCGAGGAGCAGGGCGAGGCCGAGGAGCCAGGTCGGGCGCATGGGTCAGAGGGAAAAGCGGACGGGCAGGGCATATTGGACGCGAACGGCCTTGCCGCGCTGTTCGCCGGGCTGGAAGGCGGGGAAGTTGCGGACCGCGTCCACGACTTGGTCGTCGAGGAGGGGGTCGACGCTGCGGACGATTTCGATGTCGCCGATGCTGCCGTCCTTTTCTACGATGAACCGGACGATGACCGTGCCTTCGAGGCCGCGTTTTTTCGCCTTGCGCCCGAACACGATGTGCTCGATGACGTAGGTGACGATGGCTTGTTGGGTGCAGGCCGCTTCGTCGGCTTCGTTGATGCAGGTGGACCAAACGGGCATCTTCTCCGCGAGTTGAAGCGGGGCTTCGCCGTCGGTTTGGGCGGCGGCGAGGGGGGTCAGGGCGATCGTGAAGAGGGCGATCAGGAGGGGGTGGCGCATGGCCGGCAAGTTACTGGAAAATGACGGGACAGGGGGTGCCGTCGGTGGAGCGGACCACGTACCAGCCGGGCGCGGTGGGCGCGGTGGGGCGGCCGCTGAGGTCGTACCACGTGGCTGGGGTGAAGGGGAGCGCGGGCAGGGTGCCGACGGGGCAGGGGTTGGGGTGGATGCCGCCGCAGGTGGAGCGGGCCGTGGGGCCGGCGACCGCCGTTGCGGAGTCTGCATGCCAAATCCGAACCCGGGCCAGCGGACCCGCGACCCGCCCAAAGACCGCCATCGCTTCCCCGTTCCACGTGCCCCGAGCGGCCTCCCAATCGGCGGCGCCGGGCAGGGTTTGGCCCACCACCTCGCCGCCAGCCTGCCACCGCCCCACCACCGCTCCCTCCGCATCCGCCCCCCAAGCCGTCCACGCATCCGCGCCCCACGCCATCCCCTTCGCCGCCAACCCGGGCGAGCCGCTCGACGAAGCCCATCCCTGCAGATCACCCGCCGCATCCAACGTCAGCACATGAAAGGCCGCCTCCAACTCCCCCGCATCGTGCGCCCTCACCAAACACTGCACCCGCCCATCCGGCAGAACGGTCACCGATTCCACCCACGTGTTGTTCCCCGGATCCGCGTTCAGCCGCACCATGCCGCCCTGCCCAAACGCCCCATCCAACGCGCCTTCCGCCGTGAACCGCACGACCATCGCCTCGTAATGCAGGGCGTTCGCATACGCCCCCGCCGCGACGAGCGCCTCCCCATCCCACGCCACGTCGTGGAACACGCCCCCGTCTTCGTGCCGCTCGCCCGCCGCGGGCCTGAGTTGCACAGGCGGCGCCCCCGAGGCGCTCAACGTGTCCACCAAGGTCGGCCCCGCCACGTCAACGGCGACTTTCCGCACCACCTCGCCCTCGGCATTCAACACCGCCAGCACGGGCAGTTCCCGGTGAATGCAACACGGATCCAAGCCCATGCCCACCACGGCCACGCGGTCCCCGAGCACCTCCAATCCGTGCAGCTCGTTGTATGCGCTCAAAAAGCTGAGCTCCACCATCGGCACGGGACAGCCGGCCCAGCCCTGCACCACGCCGAATGCGCTGACCCCGCTGCTGTCGTTGGCGTCGAAACGGGTGGTTGCGACCACCGCCCCATCGCCCCACGGGTCGATGCCGGCCGCTGCCCCTGCCGCCCCATCGTTCAAGGGCGTCCACGCGTCCACGCCCGCTGCGACTTCCCAAACCCACGGTCGCCGCACCCCCGCCGAATCGTACACGTCCCAAACCGCCGCCCAGCCCGCCCCACACGCCGCGGCTTCCACGGGATCTTCCCACCAACCGGGGTCGCCCGTCAGGTCGGGGGCGTCCACCACGGTCCATTGGCCCAGCAACGGACCGCCGTAGAGCAGGAGGGCGCCAGCGATGCGGCGCACGTCAGTGTTGGATGGTGACCCGGCGGAATCCGTGGCCCACCGTGCCGATGAGGTACAGCCCGTTCGGCCAGGCGCTGCAGTCGACGCCGCCGAGGGTCGAGACGGTTTGGTAAAACCGGCCTTGCCCGTCGCGGACTTCGAGTGCCGCGGGCGCATCGCCGAGCCACCGGAGTTCGTCGTTGGCGGGGTTGGGGTAGCATCCCCACGTGCGCGGCGCTTGTTGGGCGACGGCGTTGGTGCCGTTCCACGTTTCCACGGCTTCGTCGATGACGACTTGGGTGGAGGCGCCGCCGCTGCCAGGAGGTCCCGGAGCGGCGAAGTTGTCCTCGGCGACCACGCCGCGGTACGAAGCGATGAAGTAGGGATAGGCCGGGTTCCAATCGGCGTCCACGGTGGCGTAATACGCATACGTTCCCTCCGGATATTCGGGGGTGACCGTAAACCGTCCGTTGTGCACATCGAGGTGCCCGCTGCCTTCCACGAATTCATAGTCTTCTGCGTAGGCGCCCAAATCCGCAGCAACGGGAGCCGCACCCGGTGGGATGGCGGGGGTGACGAGTGCGCCGACATCCGGGCCCCATTGGTTGGGCGTCAGAACGGTGCCGTCGGCCAGTTCATGCCGTTGGGTGATGTTGCGGAGTTGGTAGCTGGTTTCGATGCGCGTCAGTCCGCCCGTTCCGTCGGGGTTTGCAAAGCCGATGGGACCGTAAATGGGGTAGCCGTCGAAGGCGAAGCCGAGCAGTGGGCTGTGCACTTCGGGATCGAGCGTGAACAGGCTGGGCGAGGCGGCTTCGCTGCACACGTCGCTGAGCGGGTTCAGGCTGTTGTCCTGCGGTTTCGGGGCCATGTGGTGGTGGTATTGGCCCATCGCGGGGTGTCCGCCGGCGCAGTCGAAGCCGTCGAGTTCGAAGAAGCCTCCGTTTTGGTGCCAAATCCCTTGATTGTTATAAGAAAACGCATCGAGCGGGTTGAACACCACCACGCCGTTCACGAACACCCCGATGTGGCCGAGCCCCGTGGCCGTGCCGCCCGTAGGCCCTTGTTCAGGCGTGCGCGGGATGCGGAATAGGTAGTCCTGGTCGGTGGGTTGCGACGGGTTGCCGTCGTTGAACGGCCCAGTGGGGTAGCGGGGTACGCCCGAGGCGGTCACGTAGACGTTGTCGGCTGAAAATTGCACGAGCTCGACGTCGCAGAGGATGCCGTTGTCCACGAAGGCCGCTCCGTTCCAAAAGGTGCCGGTGGCGCCATCGGTATTGAGTTGCCAACTCGTGAGTTCGGCTTGGGAGGTGGCGTGAAGGCTTACGGAAAGGAGTCCCGCAAGCGCAGCGAGGTGAAGGTTGGGTTGCATGCGCGTGGGACGGCAAGAACCGGCAATCGTTTAATGCGGCCGCCGCAATTGTTCCGAAAGCCAGCGATAACCGGACGAACGCACTTCGGTTTCGACGCGCTCGCGGTGTGCGGGGTCGTCCGGAAACAGGTGTTCCCCGAGGGTGTGGTGAAACAGGCGGCCAAACGTGCGATCGAAGGGAAAGTGGCCGTCGGGATTGAGTTGCTCGAACACGGCGCGCGATTCATCCGCCCGATTGAGGCGCCACAACAGCCACGCTTTGCCGATGTTGAGCAGTTGGAGCAGGTAGCCGGATTCGATGCGCAGGTCCGGACGTTGCTGCAGCTCGAGGAGGAAGGACAAATGGTGAGGGACCGGTTCTGTTTGGCCTGAAAGAACGATGAGCCGGGTGGCCATTTCACAGAAGTAAATCTCCCAATCCGAGGTGATGCCGATGGTCAATTCCGACTTCATTCGGTACCCTTCTTGTACGCGCGTCCAGCGTTTCGCGGCCTCCTCGTTGTTGCCGCTCATGGCGCTGAACAGCCACTGCATCCCGAGCACGCGGGTTGCGGGCAGGATGTGCACATCGGTGGAAATGCGGGCTTCGACCCCTTCGAGCAGGGTGCGCGCCTCGGCGATGTTGCCTTCGAACAACGCGTGCATGGCCAACACGCCCGTAGCGTACAGCCGCTCCTCCTCCCGTTCTGCCCCGTTCAAGAAGCCTTTGAATAGGGGCGTTCCGCAACCGTTCATCCAGGCAAGCGGCGGCACCAATTCAACGATGACCTGCCGTGCGCGCGGGTTTCCCAAGATGCGGCGCATCAGCACGGGGTCAATTCCCTGCTCGTAGGCAGGGATGACCCGGGCCAAAAGGTGTTCAATGAACTCCCCGCTGATCTGAGCAAACGGCGCATGCTCCATCAATTCAATGAGTTCCTCCAATGTGGGCGCAGGGCTTGTTCCAAAGCGGGTCTGCAAGGCCACATCCCAATTCACCCGATTCGATTTGACCATCCGAACGGAGGCCAACTCGCTGTAGTACTCGAATCCCTTTCGCCGGGCATAGCGCGCGAGGGTGTTCAACGTGGTGATGGAGAATTGGTTATCGGAGGAGAGGAGGTTGAAAAACCGGCGCAACGTGCTGATGCCAAGGATGAATCGCGGATCGTGCTCCTGCATGTCGCGCTGGAGCACCCTGCACTCTTTGATGCTTTTTATTTCAAAACCACAACGCGCAATCACATCCACCCGAAGTGCTTGGATGGCTTCGTTGAACTCGGGTGATTTGTGGTCTTTGTGTGCTCTGGGCATGATCCTCAGTCGTTGCGGCTCCTGGTCTTTGGGCGAAGTTACAACGCTGAGGGGGTGTCGGGAATTGCCAAGGCGAGAATAAATATGAATATCAGGGCGTTTTGACTCTATTTGTCAAAAACATTGAGAGTAGGAAGCTTGGATGGGAGGTTCGGGTGCAGCAAACCGCTGAAGCAATGAAAAACCCCGAGCGTGAGCTCGGGGTTTTTCTTGGAGGTCCGAAGCGGACTCGAACCGCTGTAGCAGCTTTTGCAGAGCTGTGCCTAGCCACTCGGCCATCGGACCAAATTGAGTGGGTTTGCAAATATACGGAAACGACCGCGCGCGGTTGCAAAACCTGCCCGAAAATGTAGCTTTACCGCATGAAAAATCGTGTTTGGGTGCCTAATCTCCTGACGATGGGGAATTTATTGGGTGGGGTGGTGGCGTGCTGGTGGGCCGTGAACGGCGTGCCGTGGGCGCCTTGGGCCCGCGAGGTCATGGAGTTCGATGCGGGTGGGCAGGGGTTGCGGTTGTACTTGGAGGCAGAGGGCATGTGGTGGGTGGCGGCGATTTGGCTCGGGGCGGTGGTGATGGACGTGTTCGATGGGTGGGCGGCCCGGAAGTTGGGGGTGGCCGGACCGATGGGGGTGCAGCTGGATAGCTTGGCGGATGGGGTGACCAGTGGGGTGGTGCCGGCGATCATCGGGGTGACGCTGTTTGCGGGGTGGGCGCCCGCGTTGGCGTGGCCGTTCCAGTGGCTGCCGTTGACGATGGCGGCGGCGGCGGCGTACCGGCTCGCGCGCTTCAATGTGCGGGCGGAGACGAAGCGGCTGGGGTTTGAAGGGGTGCCCGCGCCGGCGGGCGCGTTGTGGTGGTGGGCGACGTGGATGCTCGCGGCGCATTACACGGAGTACGGGGGGCCGGGGGTTTACGGGTTGGGGGGCGCCCTGAATGTGGGGTTGGCGTGCCTCGTTGGGGCGACGTTGGTGCCGTGGGCGATGGTTTCGGAGCGGCCGATGATGGACCTGAAAGGGTGGGGGCAGTCGCCGGCGTATGACCGGTCGCGCAAGGCGTTCGCCGGGGTCGCGGTGGGCGCGGCGGCGGTGGTGATAATTTTTGGTGGGGCGTGGCCGCTGGCCGTGTTGGCCGACTTACTTTTGTATGGGCTTTGGAGTGTTTTCGGAGCCCGGTTTTGGTCCAAATCCCGATAAACCCCATCCGCATGACTTTCCACGCATCCATTGACATCATGCCGCTGCCGGCGCTGCTCGATCCCCAAGGAAAAGCCGTTTCGAGCAACATGAAGCACGTGGGCCTGCCGGAAATCAGCGGCGTGCGCATCGGCAAGCACATCACGCTGAGCATCGAGGCGGCGGATCAAGCAACGGCGGAGGCGAAGGTGCGCGAGGCGTGCGAAAAGTTGCTGGCGAACACGATCATGGAGCAGTACAGTTTCACTGTCACTGCGGTCGAAACCGCCTGATATGCGCTTCAGTCAATGGGCGGCCATGGCGGGAATCGCCTTGGTCTCGTTGAATGCCTGCAAGAGCACGGTCCTCATCCAGTCCGAGCCCTCGGGTGCGGTGTTGACGTTGGATGGCCGCGTGGTCGGCACGACGCCGCATTTCCACACGGACCGCAAAGTCAGCGGCTACAGCCTCGGCGTCCAGCTGGAGGCTCCGGGCTACCAGACCAAACACAGCATCATCCGCAAGACCCACAGCGTCAATCCCGGCGCAGTAATCGGAGGCTTGGTGTTGTTGTTTCCTTTGGCGTGGACCCTCGGCTACGACAACGTGGAACGGTTCATCCTGACGCCGTCCACTTCGGCTCCGCGGTCGGTGGTGGAAGAAACGACCGCCGCCGTTCCGGGCGCCGCCCCCCGTGAAATCCCAGGCGTGCTCGTCACGTTGCGCGACAACCCGGCCGCCTCGCGGGAGGTGTTCATCGTGGGGTTGGGCGCGCAGCCCTGCCGGGGAATGGGCGATGTGCTGGCGTTGGAGGAACAAACCGCGGTGCGCTTGTTGCGCCACTACGAAATCCTCGAACGCCGCAACCTCGAAGCCGTGTTGAATGAAACGTCACGCGGCATGAACGGCCTCTTCGACGAGCAGTCGGTGGTGGAAGCTGGCCAACTCGCCGGTGCCGAAGCCGTCGTCCTCATTCGCGAAGGCTGCATGGGAGGCCAGTCCTTTTACAGCGCGAAGCTCGTCGATTGTGCGAGCGGAAAGCAGGTGTGGGCCGCCACCGCCGAGGGGCGTTCACTCAATGTCCTGCTCGAGAGCATTTCGGAGCATTTGGCCTGGGCGGCAACCCAGGATTGAGGGTCAAAGCAGGCCCTGAGCGAGCATCAGCGCGAACCATTCTGCGGTGGTGAACCGGCCTTGGATCGACACCACGCGGTCGTAGGCGCTCCCGCTGTCTTCCTTGTATACGCTCACGACTTCCCCGTGGTGCAAGGGCTCATCGCGCAAGTTGTATACCAAATCCAGCAAGTACTCGCTGTCCCCCAAGTACACCCGAGGCGCCCTGAACGTGTACACCACGTCGTCGCTGAAATGCGAATCCCCGCGGCACAACTTCCCATCGCGCACGGTGTACACCAAATCGAAACTGCTCGTCGAGAACCCCCGGAAAATCCGGTCCCCCTGCACTGTGAACAGCACTTGACCCCGCCAGTCGTTCCCTTCCCTTACCAGCCCGTCCTCCACGTGCACAATCGCCTCGTTCCAGCGCAATTGCGCGTCGGGGTACACGTACGCGCCCTGGCCCGCGGCTGCGACCGCCCAGGCCAGGAACAATCCGAAGATGAAGCCCTTTCCCATGAAGGGAAGTTACGCGGTTTGGGCGGGAACCGCCACCTTCAGGGCTTGGTCCAAATCGGCGATCAAGTCCTGCGGGTGCTCGAGCCCGATGCTCAGGCGGATGAGCCCTTCGGTGATGCCGGTGGCGGCCTTCACGTCCGCGGGGACGCCTGCGTGGGTCATACTGGCCGGATGCTCAGCGAGGCTCTCCACGGAGCCCAGCGACACGGCGAGCCTGAAATGCTTCAGCGCGTCGAGGAAGGCAAAGGCTTCGTGCCGACCGCCCTTCACTTCGAAGGCGATCATGGAGCCGCCTCCGCGGGTTTGTTCGGCAGCGATGGCGGCGGTTTCGGCGTCGCAATCCGCGGGCCAAGCACTCTGCAAGGACGCCACCGCGGGGTGCGTGCGCAGGAACGCGAGCACCTCTTCGGCGTGCGCCTGTTGCCGTTCAACCCGCACGTGGAGCGTTTCCATCGACCGCCCGAGCATCCAGGCCGTGTGGGGATCCAACGTCCCCCCGAGGAAACTCCGGAACTCCTTCACCCGCTGCATCGCCGCGGCTCGTCCGCTCACCGCTCCAGCGATGAGGTCGCTGTGCCCTCCGAGGTACTTCGTTGCGGAATACACCAGCAAATCCGCCCCGTGCTCCAACGGCCGCTGCAGGATGGGCCCGAGGAACGTGTTGTCCACCACCGTCAGCACGGGGTGGTCCTCCGTCGAATGCCGCTTGGTCCATGCTGCCGCCGATGCGATGCGGTGCTGCTGCATCGTCGGGTTCGCGGGGGTCTCCAAATACACCAACCCCGGCCGACGCCCCTCCCGTTCCAACACCGCATCGAGGTCGTCGAGCCCGTTCAGTTCCACCACCTGCACCCCCATCCCAGGCAGCACCTCCCGCATGAAGTGCTCCGTCCCCCCATACAACGGCGGACAGTACCAAACCGGCCGCCCCGCCCCACTCCACGCCAGCAACGCCGTGGAAATCGCCGCCATGCCGCTCGCAAAGAACGCGGCGTCCTCCGACTCGTCCCACGCCGCGAGCCGCTGCTCCGCTCCCACCACAGTCGGGTTCGCCAACCGGCTGTAAATGTATCCGGGCTGCGCCGGCGCTTCTACCCCTTCCACGCCATAGGCCGACTCCATGTGCTGCGCTCCGGTCGCGGCATCGGGGAAGACGAACGTGGACGTCAGGTAAACCGGCGGCTTGACCGATCCTTTGCCTTCGGCGGGGTCGTAGCCCGCGAACATGGCGCGTGTGGCGAGGTGTTCCATGCCCTTAAAGTGGCAGGTTTGTCCACATATTGATGCTTCAACGAGTCAATTGTTTCGTGAAACCATCAAAAAACGACAAATCGCATTAAATTGAACCCGATATTCAGCCGCACTTCAGAACAAATGAACCTCGACGCCCACGACCTCCGCATCGTCGATCGCTTGCGCACGGATGGGCGCGCTTCGATGCAAACCCTGTGTGACCTGACCGGTTTGAGCCGGTCGGCGGTGTTCAATCGGGTGCGCCGGTTGGAAGCCGAAGGGGTCATTCGCAATTACGGCGCGCGCATCGATCGGCGGTTGCTGGGTTTGGAAATCCACGCCTTCTGCAACGTTCAACTCAAGCAGCACGACGCGCGCTACCTCAAGGAATTCGAGGCGCGCATCGGCGATTTCAAGGAAGTGCGCGCGTGCTTCCACATCGCAGGGGGCTTCGATTACCTCCTCGAAGTGCAAGTGAGCAACATGGACGCGTACCACCGCTTCATTTCAGAGCGGCTTGCTGCGATGGATAACATCGGCCAAGTCCAAAGTTCCTTCGTGATGAGCGAAGTGATCGAACGCGCCTGAATCAGTCCAGGATGGCCTGAATGCCGGGCAACACCTTGCCTTCGAGCGATTCGAGCATGGCGCCGCCGCCGGTGCTGACGTAGCTGACTTGGTCGGCAAGGCCGAGCAGGTTGATGGCCGCCACGGAGTCCCCACCCCCGATGAGGGTGAATGCTTCTTCTTCCGCAGTCACGCGCGCTAACGCCTCGGCAATCGTCCGCGTTCCGACGGCGAAGTTGGGCATTTCGAACACGCCCATCGGGCCGTTCCAAAGCACCGTCCGCGAGGTCATCACGGCGTCCGCAAACGCCTTCCGCGTTGCGGGCCCGATGTCCAAGCCCATCCAGCCGTCGGGGATGGCGTTCGTGGGCACCACCTGCTGAGCGGCGTCGTTGGCGAAGGCGTCGGTCGCCACGGTGTCCGTGGGCAGCAACAGCTCGGTGCCGGCCGCAGCCGCCTTCTCCAAAATCGACAGCGCCTGTCCGTGCAGTTCTTCTTCCACGAGGCTGTTGCCAATGGAACCGCCCTGCGCTTGGACGAAGGTGTAGGCCATGCCGCCTCCGATGATGAGGCGATCGACGCGGCCGATGAGGTGTTCGATGATGCCGAGCTTCGAACTCACTTTCGCGCCGC
>CAYMHW010000038.1:0-16607 GCA_964390365.1 uncultured Comamonadaceae bacterium
CATTCGCGGCTTTCGCACGAGCGGGATTACCAGAGTTGGTTCCCCATCAGCGTGTTGCGCGTGGCGGATGGGGCGGCTGAGCCGACGCCGATTTCGACGTTGCAGGCGGGCGATCGGATCCGCATTCACCACGGGGAGATTGTGCCGGCGGATGGCATCTTGCTGGAGGGCGCAGGCCAAATCGACCGCAGCTTCATCACCGGCGAATCCCACCCCGTGGCCGTCCGTCCGGGCGAACCCATCGAGGCGGGCGGCCGCCAGCTCGGCGGCGCCATCGACCTGCGCGTCGAACGCCCCGTCCAGCAGTCCGCCTTGACCCGCCTTTGGAATTCCGATGCCTTCCAAAAAGACCGCAAGGGCAGCATCCAAGACCCGGTGGATCGCATCTCGAAGCACTTCACCATCGCCGTTCTGGCCATCGCCACGGCCACCCTGCTCTTTTGGATCGGGAAGGACGGGTCCATCGCATGGAACGCCTTCACCGCGACGCTCATCGTGGCCTGCCCCTGCGCGCTCGCCCTGTCCCTGCCGTTCACTTACGGCTCCACGTTGCGCTGGCTAGGACGGGCCGGTGCTTACCTGAAGAACACACTCGTGGTGGAGCGGATGGCGCGGGTGCGGGATTTGGTCTTCGACAAAACGGGCACCCTGACCGCCGCTTCCGCCTTCGAAACCCACTTCCAGCCTGCCGCCGAAGCCCCAAGCTTCGAAGACCGCGGTCGGGTGGCGGCCGCCGCAGCCTCGAGCGCCCACCCGCTCAGCCGCGCCATCGTTCGGCTCTGGGCGGAAGACCGTCCGCGCGTGGAGGCCTTCGATGAAGAACCCGGCTCGGGCGTGGCCGCGCGCGTCGCCGGCACCACCGTCCTCATCGGCACCCGCACCTGGGCCAACGCCTCCGAAGCCGACGTGGCCGCCCTCGATGCGGCCCATCCCTCGGCCGACTCCGGCCTCCGCACCACCTACAGCTACGTCGCCCTCGACGGCCGGCTCCTCGGCCGGTTCGCCTTCACGAAGCCGGTGCGCGAAGGCATCGAGCAGGAACTCGCCGAACTCGCGCGCACCCACCGCCTCCACCTCATCAGCGGCGACTCCGACGCCGAACGCTCCGCCTTCGCCTCGTGGTTTGCCCCCGACCGGATGCGCTTCAACATGAAACCCGAGGACAAAATGGCCTACATCCGGGATCTTCAAGCCTCCCACCCCGGCGAACTGACGGCCATGATCGGCGACGGCCTCAACGACGCGGGCGCCCTCAAAGAGGCCGACCTCGGCGTGGCAGTCGTCGACGACCTCTACGCCTTCTCCCCCGCCTCCGACCTCATCCTCGACGCGAAGGCCCTGAAGCACTGGGGCGCCATGCTCGCGTTCACCCGCCAGGCCCAAAAAACCGTATACCTGTTGTTCGCCATTTCATTCGCCTACAACTTGGTCGGGCTCTACTTCGCGGTGCAAGGGCTGCTCACCCCCGTGGTGGCGGCCATCCTGATGCCCGTCAGTTCGTTCTCCGTGGTGACGGTGGCGCTCGGGCGGACGCGCTGGGCTTGGTCGCGCAGCGGCATCCGCTCCCAAGCTTGAGAGCGCCTTTGCTCTGAATGGTTCCCTGCTTTGGGCCCGGTACACGCCTGCAACCGGCCTAACCTGACGTGAATCAGTTGCGTGCCTGATGGTCCTCACGCGTCGCGGCGAGACACGCCGGTAGTTTCGCGCTGAGAACACTGAACCATGTCGGTAATTCCTGTTTTGATCGTGATCGGGTTGGTCGTCGCTGGAGGCTTTCTGGCGGCTTTTCTGTGGGCATTGAACACGGGCCAATTCGACGATGCCACCACCCCCGCGTGGCGCATCCTCAACGACGAATCGCCGGCGGAAGACGACGCCAAACCTGCAAAGCACTGACCTGAAAATTATGAGCCAGGAACGATTTCAATACGACAACGCGATTGTCAAGCTCTTCATCCGAGCCACCGTCATTTGGGGCATCACGGGGATGTTGGTGGGCCTTACGGCGGCGAGCCAATTGGTTTGGCCTGAGTTGAATGCCAACCTCGCGTGGCTGACCTTCGGCCGGATCCGGCCGCTCCACACGAACGCGGTCATCTTCGCCTTCGTGGGCAACGGCATCTTCGCAGGCGTCTACTACTCACTGCAACGGCTGTTGAAAACGAGGATGTGGTCGGACGCGCTGAGTCGGATCAACTTTTGGGGCTGGCAGCTCATCATCTTATCGGCGGTGCTGACGCTGCCGATGGGCTACACCACGTCGAAGGAATATGCGGAACTGGAATGGCCCATTGACATTGCCATTGCGCTGGTTTGGGTGGTTTGGGGCGTCAACATGATGGCCACCATTTTGAACCGGCGGGAGCGGCACTTGTACGTGGCGGTCTGGTTCTACATCGCCACGTTCGTGACGGTGGCGGTGCTGCACATTTTCAACTCGTTCGAACTGCCCGTGAGCTTCATGAAGAGCTACTCGTGGTACGCCGGCGTACAGGACGCGCTCGTGCAGTGGTGGTATGGGCACAACGCAGTGGCGTTCTTCTTGACCACGCCCTACCTCGGGCTCATGTACTATTTCGTTCCGAAGGCAGCGGGCCGGCCGGTGTATTCGTACCGGTTGTCCATCATTCACTTCTGGGCGCTGATCTTCATCTACATCTGGGCAGGGCCGCACCACTTGTTGCACACGTCGTTGCCGGATTGGGCCCAAAGCTTGGGCACGGTGTTCTCCATCATGCTGATTGCGCCGTCGTGGGGCGGGATGCTCAATGGCCTGTTCACGCTGCGCGGCGCCTGGGACAAAGTCCGCGAGGATCCAATCCTGAAGTTCATGGTGGTAGCGATTTCGGCCTACGGCATGTCCACGTTTGAAGGCCCGATGCTGTCGCTGAAGAACGTGAACGCCATCAGCCACTTCACCGACTGGACCATCGCCCACGTGCACATCGGCGGCCTCGGCTGGAACGGCATGTTGACCTTCGGCATGCTGTACTGGCTGGTTCCGAAGATGTACGGCACGTCGCTCTACAGCAAGAAGGCCGCGAACTTCCACTTCTGGATCAGCACGCTCGGCATCCTGTTCTATGCGCTGCCGCTTTACTGGGCCGGCTTCACGCAGTACTTCATGTGGCAGGAATTCCGTCCGGAGGGCATGCTGAAGTACCCGAATTTCCTCGATACCGTGCTGCAGTTGTTGCCGATGTATACCATGCGGGTGGTCGGCGGAACGCTGTACTTGACGGGGGCGATTGTGATGGCGTGGAATTTGGCCAAAACCAGCCGCAAAGGTTCCTTCATCGCCAACGAAGACGCGGAAGCGCCGGCCCTCGAAAAGGTGCAAGGCCGCCTGCCCGGCGAGTCGATTCACCGGTGGATCGAGCGCAAGCCGATGCCGCTCCTCGTGATGAGCCTCGTGGTGATTTTGATCGGGGGGTTGGTGGAGATTTTGCCCACGATCCTCGTCAAGAGCAACATCCCGACGATTGCCAGCGTGAAGCCGTACACGCCGCTGGAACTCGAAGGGCGCGACCTCTACATCCGCGAGGGCTGCAACAACTGCCACAGCCAAATGGTGCGGCCGTTCCGCCACGAGACCGAGCGGTATGGCGAGTACTCGAAGGCGGGTGAATTCGTCTACGACCACCCGTTCCTGTGGGGTTCGAAGCGGACCGGACCGGACTTGCACCGCGAAGGCGGCCGGATGCCCGACTCGTGGCACTACCACCACATGTACGACCCGCGGAGCATGTCGCCGGGATCCATCATGCCGCGCTACCCGTGGCTGCTGACCGACGACCTCGACGCCTCGAACCTCGCCGGGAAGATCGAAGCGATGCAAACGATGGGCGTTCCGTATCCCGAAGGCTATGCCGATGGGCAGGCCCAAGCGGATTTGGAAGCCCAAGCCAACGCGATCGCAGCAAACCTGCTCGACGCCGACATCGAATGCGCGCCGCAGAAAGAAATCATCGCCCTCATTGCTTACCTCCAGCGCCTGGGAACGGACATCAACACCCCGGTCGCTGAAAACACCGTTGCACCATGATGCGCTACATCAAACAACACCTATCCAGCATGGACGGAATTGAGATTTGGCCGCTCATCTCCCTGCTCATTTTCTTCACCTTCTTCGTGGTCCTGTTCGTTTACGTGATGCGGATGCGGAAAGGCTACATCGACGAGGTGTCTTCGCAGCCGTTGAACGACAGCAAGGGCACGAAGGCCGCGGTGCTCGCCCTGCTGCTGGCGAGCGCTCCGAACGTGTTTGCGCAGGAGGCCGCGCCCTTCGGCACGCATTACGGGCTTTCGGACGACGTGTGGATCGTGATGCTGGGCAGCACGGCGATGTTGCTCACGGCGATGATCGTCGGGGCGATGGGCATTTTCAAGAACCTCGTGGAGCATTTGGCCCAGGAGAAGGCGAAGCAGCGGGCGGCCCTCGTGGCTTCGATGTTCGTGCTGACGGATTCGGCCTTTTGGGGGCTCGTGACGGCGAACCTGTTTCTGATGGGGTATTTGCTGCTCGTGATGCGCAACATTCGGCTGGTTTCGAAGGAGTTGAAACCCCAAACCGAAGCCGCGCCCAAGGCCCAAGCCGTCGCGGAGGAAGCCCGCGTGAAGAAGCCGTCGATTTGGATGGTGATTTGGCAAAAGCTCAACGCGCACGAAGCGATCGAAAAGGAGGACGACCTGCTGCTCGACCACGCGTACGACGGCATCCAAGAGCTCGACAACCGGCTGCCGCCGTGGTGGCTGTACGGCTTCTACGTATCCATCGTGGCGGGCGTGATCTACCTGTTCAACTTCCACATCTTCGGCTACGCGCCGCTCATGGACGAGGCCTATGAAATCGAGATGGCGGAAGCGGCGGCGGAGACGGAGGCGTATTTGGCCAGCCTCGCGCTCAACGTGGACGAGCGCACGGTGGAATACGTCTTGGAAGAAGCGCGGCTCAACCAAGGGGCTGGGCTCTTCGCGAAGCACTGCAAGGCCTGTCACGCGGCGGATGGCGGCGGGGGCGTGGGCCCGAATTTGACCGATAACTACTGGCTGCATGGAGGCCAAATCAGCGACCTCTTCACCACCATCAAGTACGGCGTACCGGCAAAAGGCATGAAGTCGTGGAAAGCGGACCTCACCCCGACCGAGATCCAAAACGTTTCCACCTACATCCTCAGCCTGAACGGCACCACGCCGCTCGCGCCGAAGGACCCACAAGGCGACCTCGAAGAGCCCGCAGAACCGAAAGGCGACGAGGCGACCGCATCGCTCTGAACCATGTCAGAGGCAAGTTATCGCGACCGGATTGCCACCGTGGATGCGGAGGGCGGGCGGGTTTGGGTCTACCCGAAGTTCATCAACGGGGAGTTCCTGAAGCGGCGCCAAGTGGTGAGCTACTTGCTCATCGCGTTCCTGTTCGCGGGTCCGTGGATCCGCATCGGCAGCGAGCCGCTCCTGCAGCTTGACGTCATCCACCGGAAGTTCGTCATCCTCGGGCAGGTGTTTTGGCCCCAGGACAGCTTCCTCTTCGCCTTGTCGATGGTGACGGCGGTGGTGCTCATCATCGTCTTCACCGTGGTCTTCGGCCGGCTGTTCTGCGGTTGGGTGTGTCCCCAAACCGTGTTCCTCGAATTCATCTTCCGCCCCATCGAGCGCCTCATCGAGGGCGACCGCAACGCGCGGATCCGGTTGGACAAGGGGCCGTGGAAAGCGGAGAAATTCCGGAAGAAAGGGCTGAAGTGGTTGATTTACTTCGGCATCAGCTTCGCCATCGGCAACACGTTCCTCGCCTACATCATCGGGCGCGACGAGCTGCTTCGCATCCAAACCGACCCGCCCGCCGAGCACATCGGGGGGCTGCTGGCCCTGCTCGGTTTCACGGCGGTGTTCTTCTTCGTGTTCGCGCGGTTGCGGGAGCAGGTGTGCACGACGATTTGTCCTTACGGCCGATTGCAGGGCGTGCTCGTGGACCGCGATACGGTGAACGTGACGTACGATTACGTGCGCGGCGAACCTCGGGGGCACCGGAAGCGCAACGCCACGGAGGAGGAACGGGCAAAGCAGGGGGATTGCGTGGATTGCGGGCTGTGCGTGCAGGTTTGCCCCACGGGCATCGACATCCGCAACGGGGTGCAGCTCGAGTGCGTGCACTGCACGGCGTGCATCGATGCCTGCGACAGCATCATGGAGCAACTGGCGATGCCGGGCGGCCTCATCCGCTATGCCAGCGAGAACTCGATTGCCGAGGGGAAGCCGTTCGCGTTGACGGGGCGGGCGAAGGCGTACATCGGGGTGCTCGTGGCGTTGTCGATGGTGCTTTTTGGCCTCATCTTCTTCCGATCGAGCATCGAAATGAACGTCTTCCGCACCTCGGGCACGCTCTATGAAGTGGACGATCAAGGCATCATCAGCAACCTCTACCGATTCACGCTGCTGAACAAATCGCACGACACGCTGCACGTCCGACTCGCACCAGATGACGCGCGGTTCAGCTTGGAACTGGTCGGTGGCGAAGACCTCGTGGTGCCGGCCGCAGAAATGGTGGAAGGGGTGTTCTTCCTGCGCACGCCGCTCGACGGGCTGTCCGAGGAACGGGCGAAGTTCCGCATCGTGCTCAGCGACGAGGACCGCGTCATCGCCTCCACGAAAACCGAATTCCCGGGGCCCATTCCCGGCATGAAGCACTGAACATGAAAGGACGATTCAATTGGGGACACGGAATTGCGCTCGCGCTGCTGGCTTACGTCGGCCTGATGGTCTACATGGGGAAGTGCGCGATGTCGATCGAGACGGATTTGGTCCGCGAAGATTACTACCAGGCGGAGCTCGCGCACGGTGATCGCATGGAGGCCGAGGCCTTGGGCCAAACGTTCGGGACGCCCCGCGTGGCCTACGAGGCGGGCAAGCTCATCATCAGCGGCCGCCCAGAAGACCTCGATGCGCAGCTCGCGGGCGGGGCGGACCTGTACGTTCCGACGAACTCGCGCGAGGACCGCTCGTGGCAATGGAAGGACCTTGCTGGCGAGCGGGTCAGCCCGGATCGGTTCGAAGTGGAATTCGAAGCCCCTAACGGATTGGCTTACATTACGTTCAATTGGCTAACAGGTCGCGGACGGGCTGAAAAGCGCGTCCCCGTTCACTTTCCTGCCTGAAGGGGACCTGAGCACAGGACACCGTTGTTGATAAGTTCTATCTCATTGTTTTTGAACTTTTTATGATTTGGCGTGTTTTGTGAGCGTGTACCCTGTACACAATTCACCAAAACACATTCAATCATGAGTGCATTTCTTCTCGACTCGATGGTAAACTTGGACGATCCGTCCAACGTGCAAACCATCACGGCATTCACCTTCTTCATCGGCACGATGGCGATGATGGCCGCATCGGTGTTCTTCTTTTTCGAAACGTGGAACGTGGACGCCAAATGGCGAACCAGCTTGCTGGTTTCCGGCATCATCACGTTCATCGCGTTCGTGCATTACTACTACATGCGCGGGTACCAATTGGAAACCGGCGACAGTCCGACGTTCTTCCGGTACGTCGACTGGACGCTGACCGTTCCGTTGATGTGCGTGGAGTTCTACCTGATCACGAAGAAGGCCGGAGCGAAAGTCGGCTTGTTGTGGAAGCTCATCGCGGCTTCCGTCATCATGCTCGTGACGGGGTACTTCGGCGAGGCCATCCAACCCAAGTCGAGCGTCATGTGGGGCGTGCTTTCGGGGCTTGCCTACTTCTACATCGTGTACCTCATCTGGTTCGGAGAGGTGCGCCAGTTGGCGGAAAAGGCGGGGCCGCAGGTGCTCAAAGCGACCAAGATCCTCGCGTGGTTCGTCTTCGTGGGCTGGGCGATTTACCCGCTCGGATACATTTTGGGTACGGATGGCGGCCTGTTCGGAATGAGACTCGTTGAAGACCAAGATGCTGCGCGGGGTGCCATGGACATCGTCTACAACATCGGTGATGCCGTGAACAAAATCGGGTTTGGTTTGGTCATCTACGCCCTTGCGGTAAGCAAAGGCGACTCCTGATTCGCGGTCTTTTCGACACAAGGAACGGGCGGCCTTCGGGCTGCCCGTTTTGATTTCAGTGAAGCGCGATGACCGGACTGCCCGCCGCGTGCTCCACGAGCTCGCCGATGGGTTCCGCCGGGCAACCCGCTTCCCGGAGCCGCTGCTCCACAGCCGATCGGGACTCGGGAGCGACGGCGACGAGCAAGCCGCCGGAGGTTTGGGGATCGCAGAACAGCGTGCGGTGAAAGCCCTCCGGCACCGCCACCCGGCTCCCGTAGCTCGCGTAATTCCGGTTCGAACCGCCGGGCACCGCGCCCTGCGCTACATAGCCCTCCAAGCGTTCGCGGTTCAACACCGGCACGTGCTCCGGAAACAACGTCGCTCCAACGCCCGCGCCTTCCGCCATTTCCAGCAAGTGCCCGAGCAGCCCAAACCCCGTTACATCGGTCATGGCGTGCACGCCCGGTTCCTGCGCAAGCGACTCCCCGATGCGGTTGAGCGCCTGCATCGAGCGCACCGCTGCGTCCAAGTCATCGGCGGCGACGAGCCCTTTCTTTTGGGCCGTGGTGATGATGCCCACGCCCAACGGCTTGGACAAGTAGAGCAGGTCGCCAGCGCGCCCTTTCGCGTTCGCCTTCAACCGGTCCAACTGCACCCGCCCCGTGACCGCCAAGCCGAAAATCGGCTCCGGGCTGTCGATGCTGTGTCCGCCCGCGAGCGGAATCCCCGCTTCCGAGCAGATGCTCCGGCCGCCGTCCACCACTTCGGAAGCCACCGACTCCGGGAGCTTGCCGAGCGGCCAGCCGAGGATGGCGATGGCCATGAGCGGGGTGCCGCCCATCGCGTAGATGTCGCTGATGGCGTTCGCCGCAGCAATGCGGCCGAAGGTGCGCGGATCATCGACGATGGGCATGAAGAAATCGGTCGTTGAGATGATGCCCGTGCCGTCGCCGAGGTCCATGACCGCCGCGTCGTCCTTCGTATCGTTGCCGACAAGCAGCGACGGGAAGTGCTCCGAGCGATCGACGCCGCTGAGGATGTCGTGAAGCACCGCCGGGGACAGCTTGCAGCCGCAGCCCGCGCCGTGCGAGTATTGAGTGAGTCGAATCTGTTCCATGCTTCAGGGGAAGGCCAAATCCCGCAACGCCCGAGCCACCTCGTCCGCCGTCAAGCCCTCCGCCGCAAAGGTAGCCCTTCGCTCCCGCGGGTAACGCGACTGCGTATGCCGGTACAGCTTGTCGTAATGGCGCAGGCCGATGGCCGCGGCGGAGCGCAGGTCGTTTCGGTCGAGCGCGTCGTGCGCTGCGGTGACGTTTTGGCCTCCCAACTTCCGCCGAACCCGCTCGAACGCGGCCTTCAACGCGCCCAAATCCGCCCCCCCATAAATGGCGCACAGCTGATCGAGCCGCTCGCCATCCGGCCGCTCCACCTCCACGTACGGCGCCTTCCGCAGCCACACGTGCAACTCCTCCGGAACGTGGACCACGCCCACGCGGCGGCTCTCGTCCTCAACCCAAACCCGCCGTGCGGTGCGCGGGAGCCGCTCCAGCACCGCATGCACGTCGTTGGAAAACTGCTCCGTCGTGGGCTGGCGGTGACGGTCCAGGTTGCCAAAGGCCGACCCGAGGTGGCGCGCCAGCCCTTCGAGGTCGAGCACCGCCTCTCCCTGTGCCGCGAGCGCCGCCAGAATCGGCGTTTTCCCCACGCCCGTCATGCCGCCCAGGATGACGTATGGCCGGGGCGCGGCCAATCCCGCTCGGGCCCACGTTCGGTACGCCTTGTACCCTCCTTCGAGTCGGCTCACCGACAGGCCCTGCTCCCGGAAGAGCCACGAAACCGAGCCCGACCGCATGCCGCCTCGCCAGCAGTGGACCACCATCGGCCGGTCCGGGTGGGCGGCATGGAGGGCGCGGGCGGCCGCAATGAGCTGCTCGAGCTTCGGATGAACGGTTTCGAGGCCGCGTTCGATGGCAGCGGCTTGGCCTTGTTGTTTGTACAGCGTGCCGATCATGGCGCGTTCGGCGTCGTCAAACAGCGGCACCGAATGCGCGCCGGGGATGTGGCCGGCTGCGAATTCGGCGGGGGAACGCGTGTCCACGACGAGCCAGCGGCCGTCGAGCAGCTCGGGGCCGGGCGCGACCACAGGAACCGATGACGGATCGGGCAGCGTCATTGGATGACCAACCGCTGAGCGGGGCCGGTGGCTTGCGTCAGGAGGTACATTCCGGGGGCCAAACCGCCGAGCTCCACCACCTGCCGCGACGCCTGCCACCGCCCTTCGCGCACGATGCGCCCGGTCGCGTCCCGCAGGGCATACGCCTCGCCGAGGAGCGATTCCGGGACGAAGCAATGCACCGTTTCGGTGGCGGGGTTGGGCGCGAGTTGGACGGATTCGGGGGTGTGCTCGGTGACGGGGTTTGGCCCGGCCGATCCCACGAACACGTTGTCCAACCAAATGTGGTTCCCATAGCCCCCCACGTTCACAAACGCGACCTCGAGGCACGCCACGCCCCCGCTCGTCAAGCCCTCCGGCAACGGCACCTCATGCGTGGCCCACGCCACTTCCCCGCCCGTGTCGTACCAAAACCACGTGTAGCAATCCGGCACCGACAACTCCTCGCCATACGCCTCCCAAATCGGCAACCACGAGGCCGCGCCGCCCGGCTTCACCCACACTTCCAGCCCGTCCACGTAATCCGCGTACTTGCGGTGCGCGACGTCGAACCGGACCACCTCCATGCCCGTGGGATCGAAGCCCGGCGTGATGAGGGCGTCCTCCGCCCCTTGCGTGTCGACCCAGTAATTCGGGAACTGCGCCACGCCGTTCGTCGGCTCGACGAGGTCCCAAGCGTGCTCCCACGCCCGGCCCGCAATCTCCATGCGCCAATGCTCCGGCGGGAACAGTTCGCCATCGAAGTCCTCTTCGAGGTTGCCCGTGACCACCGGTTCGTCCACCACTTCGATGAGCGCAGGCCACGTCCACGTGTCGCTGTTGCCCGCCGAATCGGTGACCGTGAGCGTCACGTCGTAGGCGCCGAGCGCATCGTAAACCACGGAAACGTCGGGTGTCGAAGCGGTCGCCGGGGAGCCGCCTGGGAAACTCCACGCGTAGGTGGTTCCTTCGCACGGCGCCACCGACACGTCCGCGAACCGAACGGGCTCGAGGTCGCACGGGCTCGCCAAATTCACCTGCAGCCGATCCGCCATGAACCCGGCCTGCACCGCCGAGGGCGTGTGGAAGGCCGCCTCGTGAACGCTCCGGTTGCCCGCCGCGCGGAGGGTGCCGCCGCAGTAGTTCGGTTGGAGGAAGACCGCGGCCGTGGAGGCCGGGAGTTGGTCCGCGTAGAGCTGCCAATCGCTCAGCGAGTCGTCGATGTAGTAGACGGTTCGGGTCGTGCCAATGTAGAGGGCGCCGGGCACGCCGCGCTGGTGGGCGATGGACACCACGCGCTCGCCCGCGATGGTGGAAGTCGTGCGGTCGGTCCAGTTTTCGCCGCCGTCGGTGGACTCGAACACCTTGTTGCCGGTTTGGCCGCCCACGAGCACCGCCCAAACCCGCAAGGGATTCACCTCATCGACTTCGAGGTAAATCGGCTTGTTCGAGTTGCCGCCGTTTTCGATGGTGTTCAAGGAAATGTTCGTCCACGTGGCGCCGCCGTCCGCCGAATGGTGGATGCGCCAGCTGGAGCCGCTGAATTTGTGGCTGACGTAGAGGTGCTCGGGGTGGCGCGGCGGGATGGCGATGGAGATGATTTTGTCCCCGCCGAAGTCGTGGACCAAACCCCATCCCGCTCCCCCATCCTCCGTCCGCCAAAGCCCCGACCCCACCGGCGAGTAAAAGCATTCGGCGCAACGCGGATCCCATTCAAGGTTTCCGTAATCGCCGTAACCATAACCGGTATTCGGCTTCTTCGTGCCATCGAAGGGCCGCGAGCTGATGCGCGTGAACCGGTCGTCGGAATACGCGAACGCCCCGCCATCGTGGAAGCCGCGCGTCCCGTCGGCCGGGTGCACGAAGCCGCGGTAGTTGTCCCCGGCGAGTTCAGCGAGCCAGCCGCCCGCCGTATCGCTGTCCGCCCCATAATGGTACAGGTCGCCGTTGCGGATGAGGGTGCCGTTGTGGTACGTCCCCCCCACCATCACCTCCGAGGCCCGCCAGCCGGACTGCCAGCCCCAAAAATCCGTCCCGTGAATACCGTACATCCGCGGCTCGAAGTGGTCGCCCTGGTCCGCCGAGTAATGCAGTCCGCCGTCCGAGGCGACCCACAAATCGACGGTCCCGTCCGGTCGGGTAAAGAAGGCCACGTCGTGGACGTCGGCGTGGGTGTACCGGTCGTGGGTGAACTCGCCGGCCCAGGTGACCCAGTGGGCGTTGAGGGACCAGGAAGTGCCGCCGTTTTCGGTGCGCCAAACATTGATGCCCGCGCCAAACTGCCGGTCCGCATCCGTGGGGCTGACGTCGAGGGCGAGGTCGTAGTAGAATTGGCCGCCCTCCCCGGAGCCGTCCTCGGACCAGCCGAGGAGGTTGGGGTTCGTGTCGGCGGCGTAGGGGCCGCCGGGGGCGTCGCCGCAGCACTGCTGTTCGAAGGTGAGGCCGGCGTCGGTGCTGATGTAGTAGCCGTAGAGGCCGCCTCCGTCGGAGGTGGAACCGGCGGCGAGGACGACGACGCGGTCTGGGTCCGCCGGGGTGACGGCGAGCTCGGAGCGGCGCTGGGCGTGGCCGGGCGTGTTCATCGGCAGGCCGGTGCCGGCGGTTGCGAACGACTCGCCGCCGTCGGTGCTGCGGAGGAAGTTCGTGAAGTCGCCGCTGCGGCGGAGCGTGTAGAGGATGAGCGAGTCGGTGGGGTGCGCGACGATTTCCATGAACTCGCCCGTGGCGGCGACCAGGAGGGTTTCGCCGTTGTCGTCGGAGTACCAGAGGCCGTCGTTGGTGGCGCACCACAGGCGGCCGGTGGGGTCGATGTAGAGTTCGCGGTACCAGCGGTCGGCGTTCATGAACGGGGTGTTGCCGAGCTGCTGCCAGGTGGTGCCGCCGTCTTCGGTGCGCCAAAGGCCGCCATCGCCTTCACCGATCCAAACCCGATCGGGGTTCGTGGGATCGATGGCGACGCTGTACACGGAATTGATGGGGAGGGCGCGGGTCATGAGATCCCAGTGGAGGCCCTTGTCGGTGGACTTCCAGGCGCCGGCGGTGGCGGTTCCGGCCCACACCACGTCCGGCGCGGAGGCGGACTGCTCGACGGTGTAGACGTGGCAGGCGCCGGGGCTTTGGACTTCGAAGTACATGGCGACCTCGGGGTCGTAGTGCCAGGGACCGAGTTCCGTCCACTGGCCGTTGTCGCGGGCGCCTTGGGAGGCGGCGTAGCGCTCGGCGAAATCGCGGTCGTGGCGATCGACGATTTGGTGGGCGGCGCGGCGCCAGCGCTTGAAGTATTGGGTGTGGGCCGTCTTGACGAAGGGGTGCTCGGCGTACCAGGCGTCGTAGGCCGCTTCGACCGTGGGGACGGGGACCGTGTCGCTGTACATCATGCGCATCCAGGCCGGGGCGTCGGTGGGGAGGGCGTAGGGCGTTTGGGGGACGTTTTGGCCTGAGACATGAGCCACGCAGGCCAAACACAGCAACGAAAAGAGGAACTTCATGCCCCCAAGATACGCAGGCGCCGGGGCCTGAAAACGAAAAACCGCCCCCCGACAAGCAGGGAGCGGTTCTTTATGAAGATGGGGCCAATTCTTCGAACCCCAGGAGGCCTTATTCGCAGAACGAGCCGTAGTACTGGAAGAACGTGAGCAAGTCCTGAACGTCCACCGAGAGGTCGCCGTTGATGTCGCCGGGGCAAACATCGGGGTACTCGCAGTAGCCGGAGAAGGTGGCGTCGGCGTTGTAGTTGATGCCGTCGGGATCGAGGCAACCGACCACTTCGCAGCTGCCGTCGTCGTGGGTGGCGTCCGCGTCAAAGTTCACGGCTTCCGTGTCGGTGCAGCCGTACCACTCGCAGCTGCCGTCGTCCACGGTCGCATCCGGGTCGAAGTTGAACGCGATGTCGTAGGTGCAACCGCCGTAGAGGCAGGTGCCGTTGTCCTCCAACGCGCCGACCATGTAGTTCCAGGCGGTCGGGTCCGTGCAGCCCACCGTTTGGAACTGGCAGGACTGGTCGTCGTAGGTCGCGTCCGGGTTGAAGTTCACCGCGTCGAGGTAGGTGCAGCCGCCCACGATGCAGGTTCCGTCGTCCGTGTTCGCCGTCAGGTCGAAGTTGTCCGCGTCCGGGTTCGTGCAACCGTAGTAGATGCAGTCGCCAGCCACGTTCGCGAGCTCCCAGTAGTTGTCGGCGTCAGCTTCCATGCAACCCGTGAAGAGGCAAGAGCCGTCATCGGTGTTCGCTCCCTCATCGAAGTTGTCGGCTTCGAGGTTCGTGCAGCCGAGGTAGATGCACGAGCCGTCGTCGACGTTCGCTCCCGGGTCGAAGTTGTCGGCAGCGGGATCGGTGCAGCCCCAGTATTCACAGGTGCCGTCTTCGGTGTTCGCCGCGGGATCGAAGTTGTCTGCAGTCTCATCCGTGCAACCGAAGTAGATGCAGAGGGCATCTTGGTCACCTGCGTTGGCTCCTTCATCGTAGTTGTCGGCAAAGGGATCCATGCAGCCCCAGTATTCGCAGAGGGCTTCTTGGTCACCCGTGTTCGCGAACAAATCGTAGTTGTCGGCCTCGGGGTCGAAGCAGCCCGTGTACAAGCACGAACCGTCGTCCACGTTGGCGATTTCGTCGTAGTTGTCGGCGTCCGGGTCCGTGCAACCGTGCCACTCGCAGCTGCCGTCGTTGATGGTGGCCTGCGGGTCGTAGTTGTCGGCCGTGCTCTCCATGCAGCCCAAGTAATCGCAGGAGCCGTCGTTGAAGTTGGCGCCCTCGTCAAAGTTCACTGCATCCGGATCCGTGCAACCCCAGAACTGGCAGAGGTTCGTTTGGTTGCCGTAGTTGGCCGCTGGGTTGTAGTTGTCCGCTTCGGGGTTGTAGCAACCGCTGATCAAGCAGGAACCGTCGTCCACGTTCGCCCCTTCGTCGTAGTTGACGGCGATGGGGTTCATGCAGCCCAAGTACTCACACAGCGCCTCTTGGTCGCCGGTGTTTGCCTGCGGATCGTAGTTATCTGCTTGGTTGTCGTAGCAGCCCGTGTAGAGGCAGGTACCGTCGTCCACGTTCGCAATCTCGTCGTAGTTGTCTGCCGTGGCATCCGTACAACCGCCGAACAGGCACGAGTCATCTTGCAAGTTCGCCGTGGGATCGTAGTTGAGGGCCGTTTCGACCATGCAGCCTTCGATTTGGCATGAGCCATCGTCCGAGTTCGCATTCGCCTCGTAATTGAGGGCCACCGGGTTCGTGCAGCCGGCCACTTGGGTCGGGAACGTCAGCTCCACGTCCGTGAAGGTGATGGGGTCGCCGACTTCCGGGTGGAAGAGCACGTTGTACTGCAGGTGCGCTACGCCGTTGGTCGTGATTTGGGCCAAAAGCACCCGTCCATCCGCATCCGGCACCCCCTGGCTCGACTGCGTAGGCGTCACGCTGATCGACGCTTCCGCACCGTTCGCGTTGAAATCGCCCGTCGCATTCCACTCCGGGAGGTAGGCGTACATGCCGCTCTGGTTCAAGGCGTTGTAGTCACCCGGCTCCGCACCGATGGTGAGCCACGAATCGTATTCCACTTCCGGGAAGAACGAGAACAACGCCAGCGCGATGTTGCCGCCGAAGTCTCCGCCGATCGCGCTTTGGTAGACCTCCGCCGTGTTCTCAATCACCCACGGGTGCGTGGCATTGCCGAAGAGTTGGACCAAATCAATGTCCGCCGTGCTGAACTGCGCGTACACCCGGTACGTCACCCAGTCGTTCCCTGCAATCGGGCCCGCCTCGTGGTCCGTAACCACCTCATAGGTCAACCCTTGGAACACGCCGTCGCCCCACTGGCAGGAACCGTCGTCGTTCGTGGCCGTCGGATCGAAGTTCAAAGCCGAATTGCTCGCGCAACCCCAAATCTCCTCCCCTTCACAGATGCCATCGCCGTCGTAATCGCCGGTGCAGTTGCCCTCGCAGTCGAAGAACGGCTCGGGGTAAACACACGCATCCGCCACCGGAATCTCCGTACCCGGCACGTAGTTGCAAGCCAACGGGTCGTCGCACTCACCGTAGATGCACGAGCCGTTGTTGTCCGTTGCACCGGCGCTGTAGTTCACCGCCTCCGGGTCGTCGCAACCGGGAATTTCATTCGCGTCGCACACGCCGTCGTCGTCCGCATCGTTGTCCACGATGGTGCCCGTTCCGTCGGTCTCACCGCTGCAGCTTTCGCAACCCACTGGGTACTCGCACAGCGTGTTGTCCGTGTCGGTGGTGGGCGTCGCGTCGTAGTTGCAAGCCGCCTCATCGGTGCAGCCGCTGATTTCGTCTGCATCGCACACGCCATCGCTGTCGGCGTCGTTGTTCACCGTCGTCCCTGTGCCATCTTGCTCCCCGCTGCAGGTCTCGCAGCCTTCGGGGTAGATGCAGAGGCTGTTGTCGGTGTCGGTGGTGGGCGTCGCATCGTAGTTGCACGCGGTCGCGTCCGTGCAGCCGGTGA
>CAYMHW010000038.1:16707-22134 GCA_964390365.1 uncultured Comamonadaceae bacterium
CAACCGGTGATTTCGTCCGCATCGCACACGCCGTCGTCGTCCGCGTCGTTGTCAATGACCGTGCCCGTGCCATCGGTTTCGCCTGAGCACACGTCGCAGGCTTCGGCGTAGACGCACACGTCGTTCGTCGAGAATTCAGCCGAAGCGTCGTAGTTGCAAGCCGTCGCATCGGTGCACCCCGTTGCATTCGCCGGGAACGTCAAATTCAAATCCGTCACTTGGTGCGTGACATCCGCCATGTCGCGGTATTGGAAGTTGTACTTCACGGTGACCACCCCTTCCGTCGTGAATTGACCGAGGAGCACACGGCCCGACTGCGGGAAAGCAAATGAACTCGCTCCCGGCGTGAAGTAAATGCTCGCACCGACCACGGTATTGGCCGAGAAGCCACCGCCGGTGACGGCGAAGTCGCCGGTAAAGGCATCCAATCCGATGTCCGCTGGTCCGGGCTCATTCCCGGGGCCCGCCCCAAGTGCCAACCACGTGTCGTAGGCCATATCGGGAATCGCTGCGTAGAACAAGGGGTTGATGCTGTGTCCCAACAGGCCGCCCGTTGCGTTTTGATAAAAAGGTGCCGTCGAGCTCACGTTCCAGTGCCAAACGTCCGTTCCGAAGCACGCCTGCATCTCGATTTCGTCCGTGTTGAACTCCGCGTAAACCCGGTACGTGCTGGCATTGCCAATGGTGCTGTGTCCTACGATTTCGTAGCTCAACCCCGTGAAGTAAGGATCGTCCCAAACGCACGTTCCATTATCGTCCGTCGCCGTGGCGTTGTAGTTCGTCGCCGTAGAACTCGTGCATCCTGCCACCTCCAAGTTGTCGCAGTACCCATCGCCGTCGAAATCGCCTTCGCACACCGTGTCGCAATCGCCGTTCAAAGGAGCGTACTCACAGCCGTCGTTGTCCGTTGCTGCAGCGTTGTAGTTGCATGCCGTGTCGTCCATGCAGCCGAGGATTTCGAGCTCGTTGCACGTGCCATCGCCATCGAAATCGAAGAGGCAATCGCCGTTGCAGTCGTAGTATTGCTCGGGGTACGTGCAGCTGCCGTCCGAGAACAAGGCCGAATCATCGTAGTTGCAGGCTGCACTGTCCATGCACCCATAGCAGCTCACGACATCGCACGAACCGTCGTCGATCGTGGCATCCGCGTCGTAGTTGCAGGCCTGATCGTTCGTGCAGCCTTGGCAGCTGATGTACTCGCACTGGTCGTTGTCTTCAATGGTCCAGGTCGCATCGTAGTTGCAGGCGGTGTTGTCCAAACAACCGGCACACGAGGTGTACTCGCACTGCGCATTGTCCTCAATGGTCCAGGTCGCTTCGTAATTGCAGGCGGTGTTGTCCAAACAACCGGCACACGACGTGAATTCACACGTCCCATCGTCATCGGTCGCGCTCGCCGAGTAATTGCAAGCCCCTGCATTCGTGCAGCCCGAGGTTTCGTCCGCATTGCAAACGCCATCCCCATCGTCGTCGAGGAGCACCACAGCGCCCCCGTCGCAGACCTCGCAAGCTTCCGTTGCGAACTCGCAGCTTCCTGCATCGGTTGCCGTTGCGTCGTAGTTGCAAGCGCTCAGGTCCAAACACCCCACCACTTCATCCGCGTCGCACACCCCATCGGCGTCCGCGTCAGAAACCGCAATGGCGGCTCCGTCGCAGTACTCGCAATCGGCCGCGTTGGGCACCAAGCAAGAACCGTCATCGATGGTCGCCGCCGAATCGTAGTTGCACGCCGCGGAATTCGTACAGCCTGCACAAGAAGTGTATTCGCATTGATCGTTGTCCGCAATGGTCCAAGACGCATCGTAGTTGCACGCTCCTGCATCGAGGCAGCCTGCGCAAGACGTGTATTCGCACTGGGTGTTGTCCGCAATCGTATTTGCCGCGTCGTAGTTGCAGGCCGCAGAGTCAGCGCAGCCTTCGCACGACGTGAATTCGCACGAGCCGTCGTCCTCGGTGGCGGCATCGGCGTAGTTGCAAGCGCCGGGGTCCGTGCAACCCGAAGTGCTCACGATGAAGTCGGAAGAGCTTTGGACCGGGCCCAAATGCTGCAGAGAAGCTCCTGCTGAGTTCTTGTACTGGATGTTCAGTTGGAACGTGAAGTGGCCTTGGGAGCCATCGTCGTTGTTGGTCATGGTGACTTGGGCCAAAAGCACCTTCAGGTCATCACCCGCCAACCAATCCGGGCTCGGCGATCCGGCTGCGACAAACCAAAGTCCACTGCAGTCAGAGAACCCCGTGCCCGCGTTGAAAGCGGCCAACTCCGGCCCCATGCCCGTGCTTTGGACGCCGCCATCTCCTTGGTTGTCCTCCGAACCGATGGTCAACCAGCTGTCGTACATCAAATCGGGCATGAAAGCGTAGAACATGGGGTTGATGACCTGGCCGAAGTTGTCGCCTGCCGCACTTTGGAAAATCTGGGCGGACCCTTCAGCAAGAAGCATCGTGCGCAAATCGCCTTCTGCGGGTTGCAGACCATACACGGCGGCTACCCAATCCCCGGGATCGTCGAAGGTCGCGTACAAGCGGTAGGTCGTGCCATATTCCGAGGTGGCATGCTGCTCCACAGTGAAACCCGTGGACGTCGCAAACGCAGTCGTGACGGACAGGACAGCGCCCAGCACGAGGGTGAATGTTCTTTGCATGGCGGCAAAATTCAAGTGACTCTTCATCTTCGAGGATATCGATTCGTCTTATAAATATACCTCATTTATCCACACATAAGCGTGTTTTGGTCAAGAATTAACGCCGATTCAGCGAAAATTCCATCCCGACACCCCCTCCCAAATTGGGTCGAGTGGCAATGCGGCCTCCCCCTATACGCACGAAAACGAGGAAGGTTTCATTCGACGAAATCATTGGTTAAGGCCACAAATCTAACCAATTGTCGACGAATTGATTGGATTCGACGCAAGTCGCGAGAATCACATTATCTTTCGGTGAACCACTTGCCACCTTTGATTATTTTCCTTGCATGACCTTCCGTTCCTTCGCCTTCTTCTTGATTGGAATCGCGCTCGCTGTCGCGGTCACTCCGCAATTTGCTTCCGCCCAGTGCACCCATTGGGAAGTTCCGGTGGCCCTGATGGCGCCTGCTGAATTGGCCCCAAACGAACGACCCACTCGGCAGCCCGAATCGTCCATTGGATTGCAGTTGGACGCGGATCAACTCCAGCGCGTGCGCGGTGAAAACCTCGAGACGTGGCACCTGATGCTGCCGGTGCCGGGGCACCCGAAGGCGGTTTGGGAACTGAAGCGGTTCACGGCCTACACTCCCGACCTGCTCGTCGGGCAGACGGGCGAGAACGGACTTCAGGAAACGCACTGGTCGCCGCAGCTGCAGACGTTCCGCGTGATTGCCCTGGAGGAAAACGGCAAGCGGCATCCGCAGGCGGGTGGCATCGTGGCGTTGATGACCGACGAGGTCGTGGGGAGCTTGCGGCTG
Source organism: uncultured Comamonadaceae bacterium (assembly GCA_964390365.1). Classification (GTDB taxonomy): domain Bacteria; phylum Bacteroidota; class Bacteroidia; order Flavobacteriales_D; family Sanyastnellaceae; genus JALQTD01. The sequence goes on from CAYMHW010000038.1 coordinate 20,150, forward strand.
AACGGGGAGGTGTTCGAGATTGCTCCGGTCGGCAACGGGGGACTGCACGCCACCTACCAGCTGTCGGACAGCAAGTTGGAATCGAATTTCAGTTGTGCGGCGGAGGATTTGGCCTTCAACCAAGTGCAGAAAAGCGCTCCGCAGCCGGGCACCCGCACGGTGGCGAATCCGGTTGTCGAATGCGTTGAAGTGGCGCTGGACATTGACCACTACACGTACAACACCTTTGGGGCGAATTGCACGAATACGGTGGATTGGGCGCTGGCGCTGCTTGCCGGGGTGAGTGAGATTTATGTGGACGAGTTGAGCAATTTGGTGAATTTGCAGGCGAGCTATGTGCACGTTTGGGAGGTGACGGATCCGTACGCGTCGTATGTCCAAAACGCGGGCAGCATGCTCGACGCGTTTCGGTCGGAATGGGTATCGAACCCGGCGCTTTCGGGGATTGATCGGGATTTGGTCCACCTGCTGACGCGGCGCACGAATACGGGCACCGGCGGCATCGCCTACCTCGACGTGGTGTGCAGCAGCCAATTCGCGGTGGGCTTCTCCAGTTACCTCAGCGGAACGTCCACTTATACGGGTGGTTACAGCTGGAACCTGAACGTGGTGGCGCACGAACTGGGACACAACTTCGGGGCGAATCACACGCAGTGGTGCGGCTGGCCTGGCGGCCCCATTGACAACTGCGGTTCGCTCGAAGGGCCGTGCTCGGGCTACGTGAACAACCCGACGCCACAAGTCGGCACCATCATGAGCTACTGCCACGCCATCGGAGGCGGCTCGGTGAACCTGATTTTCCACCCGACCGTCAAGACCATGGCGTTGATTCCGACCCTGAATTCGGATGGCTACTGCCATACGGTGTGCGATACGTACGCGACGAACTGCGCGGTGTACGGGTGCATGGACCCGGCGTTCTGCAATTACAATCCGGAAGCGGAATTCGATGACGGGTCGTGCGCGGTGTTCGATGCGTGCGGCGAGTGCGGCGGGGACGGGACGTCGTGCGTAGGGTGTTCGGACGAGTTGGCGTGCAACTACGACCCCGCCGTGACGAATGATGACGGATCGTGCTTTTATGCGCCGGGCGGGGGCGGTTGCGATTGCGAGGCGGAACTGACTTGGGACGTGGCGCTGGCCGGTGGCGAGACCGTTTCGACGACGGTTGCGGGCGTGGGGACGTTGGCGGCGATGTATGCGACGGTGATGTTCACGAACTTGTCGGGCAATCCCAACGCGAAGTTGTCGGATTTGCGGGTGACGTTGACTGGGCCGGATGGGGTGTGCCAAACCGTGGGCGGGTTCGACGTGGCGTCGTCGTGTGACGTGGCGGGGATTTGGCCTCCAACGTGGACCACATCCATCAGCGGCACCTACGCTAGCAGTGTCATCATCGCAAACGACGTAACGGGCCAAGGCAACTGGACGGTGGAACTCACCAACGGCTGGTCCGCAAGCCCGGCCATGCAATACACGGTCAACCTCTCGTTCTTCAACCTCTGCCTCAGCACGCCCCCACCCGGCTGCACGGACCCCGATGCCTGCAACTACAACCCCGCCTCCACCGAGGACGACGGCTCGTGCGAATACGGAACCTGCGACGGCTGCACCGATCCCTCGGCCTGCAATTACGACTTCCAAGCGAACGTGGACAACGGCACGTGCGACTACGTGACGTGCGCGGGATGCACGGAACCGGGCGCATGCAACTTTGACTTCCTCGCCACGCTCGACGACGGGTCGTGCGAATTCCTAACGTGCGCGGGGTGCACGGACTTGCAGGCGTGCAATTACAACCCGGCCGCCACCATCGGCGACGATTCGTGCGAGTACGTTTCGTGCGCGGGATGCACCACGGAAGTGGCCTGCAACTTCGATCCGCTTGCGTCCCTTGATAACGGAACGTGCGAATACGATTCGTGCGCGGGGTGCGACGACCCCAACGCGTGCAACTACGATCCCACGGTGACACTTTATAATGG
>CAYMHW010000039.1:0-21377 GCA_964390365.1 uncultured Comamonadaceae bacterium
TCCGTGCTGTTGTCGCCGTTTCCAAACGTCCAGTAATACCCACCCCCGCCGGTGGAGGTGTTCTCCAACTCCAACGGACCATCCGCCAACGACCACGGCGAGGTGACACTGAATTCCGCAATGACCGGTTCGGACAAATCGAACTGATTGCGCGGCGAAATCCGGTAGCCCGAGTTGTACGGCGCATCGAAGTCGCGCTGATCCGCGATGCCCGTAACCCCAAACGTGCCCATCGGAGCCGGCTGCCCGAACAAGTCCGTATTCGCGTCCACCCGCATCGTGTACACGTTCGCCCCGGTGGTGATGTCCACCTCGAAGCTGGGAACGGAGTTCGTCCACTGCGCCGGATTCACCAACTCGACGCACTTCAACCGCACGATTTCCGATTCCGTGTCCTCATCGAGTTCGTTCGTCAAGTAAGGCGCTTCCGTGGTGAACCCGCTGCCCTCGTAGATGAGGGTGTCGGCGATGATTTGGGTCAAACCAGCGAACTGGTTGATGGTTCCGCGGATGCGCACGCTGTCGCCGGGAACGACTTCGTCGTAACCAAAATTCGACACCGGGCTGAACACGTTGATGCCCCCGGTCGCGTCGATCAAGGTGAACTGGAATGCCGACGGATAATCGTTCCAGCCGTGCACGATGCCACGCAGCTCGCAGGCCGTGCCGATGGAATCCGCCACGCCGTTCGCGTCGATGGGCCGCACCTGAACGATGTCGTAATAAGGGTAAGCCAAATCGGACGGCAGGATGTGGATGGTCAATTGGCCGATGAGCACTTCCACGTCGTCCTGCACGACCGTCAGCTCAAGGATCACGTCCTCTTGCTGCTCCGGTTCCTCGTCGTTGATGGGCGCGAAGGTGAAGGACAAATCGTTCAACAGCCCCGTCTCAAACGTGAATCCGAGCGGGTAAATGCCCGGGTAATCGTCGCCCGCCACGGCATCGCCCCCCACCACATTCACTTGCACATCGGCCTGCTGCAACGGGTAACCCACTTGCAGCACCACGCTGATGCCCGCGCCTTCCGCGACGTACAGCTCGCCGGCTGCGAAGCCCACTTGCATGGGGGGCATGCCACCGCACGTGGCGCTGTGTTCGCCGATGAAATCGAAGGTGTCCTGGGGGTAGACGTCCCATTGTTGGCTGCCCACGGCCCAGTCCGTCGTTCCTTGGGAGACGTTCGCCTTTCGGACGAGCGTGTTTTCCGCCATCGAACCGGTGCCGTCCGCCACTTCGAAAGGCTCACCGGGATCGGGGCCGATTTCGCCCATTTGGTCAATCACCTCCGTGCCATGCAGCAAGCGGATCACGTCGTTGCCGTTGTACCACGTGGCTTGGCTGACCAAATCCCCTTCCGCCGCCAACTCCGGCACCGCATTCGCATTCATCAACACGAACACATCGCCCGGCAGGATCGTGCCCTCCAGGGCCTGCTGGTTCGTCGGTTCGCTCGCGCCGTTGTTCCACGTTTCGATGGTGTACTCCGAGAGGTCGATTTCCAAAGGAGACGGATTGTACAGCTCGATCGCCTTGTTGTTGCTGTTGCCCTCCACGTATTCGCTGATGAACAATTCTTCGCAGAAGCTGCCGCTTTCGCAGTTCAGGATTTCCACTTCCAAGGGGCTGATGGAGAGGCTGTCGCAGGTGGCCCCGCTCACGCCGGTGACCGGTTCGCCGGCCGCGAGTGTCGAGGCCACAAAACCGTCCAGCGCGCTCACGCCCCACACTTGGTACTGGCCGGCACCGAGCGCCGAGAAGTCGTACAGCGGGTAAGACACCGTGTCGAGGATGCTGCCCGATTCGTCGGTGATGCAGAAGATGTAATCCGCTTCGAAGGCCTCGGACGTGTAGCCGAAGGGAATGATTGCGTTTTCAAAACCCGCGCAGCCCAAGGCCGTCGGCGTGCCGCCCGCATCCGTCACCACCCCCCCATCGCACGAAGGAGCCTCGCAGGTGACGGTCGTTACGCTCACGGCATCGTAGCTGAACGAAACGCAGCCCCCGTTGGCGATGCCATCGAAAGGAGCGCCGGAAACCGTGGTGGCGGGATCGAGCGGCAGGTCGTGGGAAACCGCCCACACCTCGATCGTGGCGTCGCCGAAGCCCTCGAAGTTGGCCACCGTGCCCGGGAAGACCGACAGGATGTTGCCCGTTTCGGGGTTCACGAGGACAAGCGATACCGAAGCGGTGGCCGCGTCGGAATCGTGGGCGAAGTTGACTTGGATGACGCCTTGGTCTGAGCAGACTTCAGCGTTCGCGGGGTTCGCCAGGGCCAGGGTGCCGCCGTCGCAGGCGAGCACGTTGGTGGTTCCCGGGGATGGGGATTGCTGGACGAAGGCCGATTGGGTCAGGGGCGAGCCGCCGTCGGGGAGGCGGGCTGAGCTCTGGTAGCTGGCGGCGCCGTTGCTGTTTTCGTTGATCTGGATTTGGCCTGGAACCAGGAGTTCGACCAAACTGAAATCCGTCGGAGAACTGTTGCCGTACACCACCGCGTCCAACAGGTTCTCATTCGTCGCAGGCGCTCCGATGGGAAACGCATCGATGGTCTGATCGTACAAGGCAACCGCATCGCCGCCCGGCTGCATGAAATTCTGGGGCAACAGCAGGTCCACATTCTCCAACCCGGGACCGCCTGCGAGGAAGAATCCATTCGCGTCCAAACTCAGTCCATCCAACGAAAACGACTGGTACACCGCGTCATTCAATCCGTTCAAAAACACCAAGGACATGCCGTCGAGGGGCAAGTTCGCCGGGCCGTACAATTCCACGAACTCCGTGGCATCGATGCCCGCCATTTCCGAGTCAACCTCGTTGATGACCAGTTGACCAAACGCGGGCAATGCCGTTCCGAACAAGGCGCCCAATGCGAGGGCTTTCGTTCTGAAATTCAGTGATTTGTGTGATTCCATCAGGGGAAAATTGGTGGGTCGGAAGCGCGAAATTACCGATTCGGTGTCAAACAATGACGAGCGAGCGCGGGAATGCCACCGATTCGGTGCAACCTGCGCGCGGCTTGTCCGTAACTTCGTAAGCAATGGCACACGCTGAAGTACTCATTTCGAAACTGGATGCATTCATCCGGAAATACTACCGCAACCAAGTCATTCGCGGGGTGTTGCTCACCCTTGCGGTGGCGGGTTCGGGGTGGTTGGTCATCACGGGGCTGGAAGCGTGGGGGCGGTTTGGGGTGACGGGGCGGACGGCGCTGTTTTGGGTCTTCCTTTTGGCGAGCAGCGGGGTGTTGTTCGGCGGCGTGGTGCTGCCGGCGCTGCGGTGGTTTCGGATTGCGGGCGGGTTGTCGTACGAGGACGCGGGCCGCATCGTGGGCGACCACTTTCCTGAAATCGCGGATCGCCTGCTGAACACCCTTCAACTGCAGCGAGCTGCCGCCACTTCCGAAGGACACGCCTCGCGGGATTTGTTGTTGGCGAGCATCGAACAGCGGACGGAAACGCTTCGACCGATTCCCTTCACCGCGGCCGTGAACGTGCGGGAGAACCTGAAGTACATCAAGTTCGCGCTGCCGCCGTTGTTGGTGTTGGCGATCCTCGGTTGGTGGCGACCGGAGTGGGTGAAGGAGCCGGCAGAACGGCTGATTGCGCATCGGCAGGAGTTCACGTTGCCTGCTCCGTTTCAATTTGAATTGGTCAACGAGGACTTGTCGTGCGCGAAAAACAGCGCGTTTGTGGTGGAAGTCCAAACCACCGGCGCCGAACTCCCCGCGCTTGTCCACCTCGAAACCGCCACAGGCCGCTACCGGATGCAGCCTTCCGCCACCCCGGGCGGATTCACGTACCGGTTTCCCGCGGTCCGGGAGTCCATTTCATTCGCCTTCGTATCGGGCAAATGGCGTTCAGCTCAATTTGAATTGAAAGCCCTTCCCGTTCCAGGCGTCGAGGGGTTCACGCTGACGGCAACGACTCCAAGTTACACGGGCCGGGGCACCATCCTGCAAGAAAACGCAGGGGACATCACCGTTCCGGAAGGATCGCAACTGGAATGGCGCATCGTGCCACGGGACGCGGACGACGTGGCGCTGCGGATGGGCGAAACCGCCTTGAACAGCGAAGCGGGTGTGGGCGGCGTGACCGTGGTGAAGCACCGCGCCATGGCTTCTGCCACGTACTGGATGGTGCCGTCGAATCGCGCATTGGGCGCTCCGGATTCGCTGCGCTACCAGATCCACGTGGTGCCCGATGCCCGACCGTCCATCCGGGTCACCGAATCGCCCGACAGCACCTCGCGGAAACAGCTGTTCTTTTCCGGTGAAGTCCGCGATGACTTCGGCTTCAGCGCCTTGAAGTTCCATGTGAATTGGCTCGAAAGCAATGCGCCGCACGAACCGGTTTCGTTCAACCTGCCGCGGCCAGCCGGGCGAAGTGACGCGTTCTTCTACACGGTCGATTGGTCGGAATTGGGCTTGGCACAAGGCGACGTGGTCGAATACCACTTTGAGGTGTGGGACAACGACGGGGTCCATGGGGCCAAATCCGCGCGCACCGCAGCCCACACCTTCTCTCCTCCATCGGACGATGAACTCCGAGAAGAGCGGGAAGAAGAAAGCGCGGCCATCGAAGACCAAATCACCGAAGCCATCGAGGACGCGAAGGACCTGAGCCGCGAATTGGAGGAATTGCGGGAGCGCCTGCGCGAAGACGATGAACTCGATTACCAGGACAAACGCGCGCTCGAGGAGTTCCTGAAAGAACAGGAAGCACTGCGGGAACAGATTCGGGAACTGCAGAAGGCCAATGAACGCAAAGACTTGCGCGCCAGCGAGTTCTCTGAAACGGAAGAGCGCATTTTGCAGAAGCAGGAGCAGCTTCAAGAATTATTGAACGAAATCATGAGCGACGAGCTGCGGGAGCTGTATGCCGAAATGCAGCGGCTGTTGGAGGAGATGGATCCGGATTTGGACCAAATCCAAGAACAGCTCGAAGAAATGCAGGTCGACCAGGAATCCTTGGAAAAGGAACTCGATCGCGCCCTCGAACAGTTCAAGCAAATGGAGTGGGAAGTGGGGATGGAAGAGGCGATGGAGGACTTGGAACAGCTCGCCCAAGAGCAACTGGATTTGGCCGAAGACACCCGCGAAGAATCCGCACCCAACGAGGAATTGCAGGCGCGCCAAGACAGCCTCAACCAAGCCTTCGAAGACCTCATGGAACGGTTCGAAGAACTCGAGCAAAAGAACGAGGAACTCGAAAACCCGAACCCCATGATGGACGCCGAATCCGAGGAGCAGTCCATCCAGCAATCCATGCAAGAAAGTTCGGACCAGCTGGAAAAAGAGCGCTCAAAAAAGGCCTCCGAGGAGCAGCAGAAAGCGGGCGAAGAGATGCAGCAAATGGCCCAGCAAATGATGCAAATGCAGATGCAGGGCGAATCGGAAACCCTGGAAGAGGACATGGATGCCCTGCGCGCCCTGCTCGAAAACATCATCACCCTCTCCTTCGACCAAGAGGAGGTCATGGAAGCGGTGCGCACGACCGCCGGAGACGACCCCGCCTACGTGGATCACGGACAGACCCAACAGCGTCTTCAGTCCGACGCCCGGATGGTGGAAGACAGCCTGCTCGCGTTGAGCAAGCGCGTGACGATGCTCGCGGCCACGGTCAACCACGAAATCGGGTTGGTGAAACACCACATGGGCAAGGCCTTGGGCGGATTCAGCGACCGGGAAACGGCCCTCATCACGGAGCAGCAGCAATACGTGATGACGAGTTTCAACAACTTGGCGCTGATGCTCGATGAGGCCCTGCGCGCGATGCAACAGCAAATGGCAGAAGGCCAACCCGGGTCGGGAAATTGCCAAAAACCCGGAGGCAACGGCGCCCCGTCGTCTTCTCCGAGTGCGGGCGACATGAAGAAAATGCAGAAAGCGCTTGGCGAAAAGCTCGAACGCATGAAGGGCGAACTGGGACAATCCGGCGGAAAAGGGGGCCGCCAAATGAGCAAGGAGCTCGCAGAACTCGCCGCTCAGCAAGCTGCCCTGCGCCAAATGGCCGAAAAGAAAGCAGCCGAACTCAACGAAGACGGAAGCGGCAACGGCAACGGCATGAAACAAATCGCCGCGGAGATGGAAGAATTGGAAAGGGACTTGGTCAATCGCAACCTCGATGCGGAGTCCATCATGCGGCAGCAGGACCTCATGGTCCGCTTACTGGAGGCTGAAAACGCCGAACGCATGCGCGGAGAAGATGAGCAGCGAAAATCGCGCTCCGGGGATGAAAATCGGCTGCCCGATTCACCACAAGTCATTGATTACCTTAAACTTAAAGAAAAGGAGACGGAATTGTTGCAAACAATCCCCCCTGAATTAGTCCCCTACTACCGCGAACGGGTAAACGAATATTTCAATAATTTGGACCTCGGACCCGAAGCCCCACAGACCCCATGATCCAGACCATGCAGGAATTGCGTTTTCCCTCCACTCCCGACAACCTTTCGATTGTCGAGCGCCTCATCGACGACTTGCGTGATGCCGGTTCATTCAACGAGGAATGCTACGGAGACGTCCTCATCGCCATGACGGAAGCGGTGAACAACGCAATCGTCCACGGCAATCGCCTGCATGGGGACAAGGAGGTCGTGGTCGAATACGAACAGCAAGAAAAGGATCTCTTTTTCCGCATCACCGACCAAGGTGCCGGTTTCGACTTCGACAACGTGCCCGATCCCACAGCGCCTGAGAACCTCGAAAAGCCCAACGGCCGCGGGGTCTTCCTGATGCGTCAGCTGGCTGATGAATGCACCTTCTCCGACGAAGGCCGCATCGTCGAATTGCGTTTTCAAGGCGTCTACCTCTGATCGCTTCCGATGCGATGGAGCTTTCCATCACCTTCCAATCGCTCGATCAGCCCTACCGAATGCGCGAATTGCGACGCGTCCGGAAGTGGCTGCAATTGGTCGTTGAGGCGCACGACCTCGCGGTGGGTGAAATTGCAGTCATTTTCTGCACCGATGAAGCGCTGCTCGACCTGAACCGTTCGGCTCTCAATCACGATTACTACACCGACATCATCACGTTTGACCACTGCGTAGGCGACGTGGTTTCTGGCGATTTGTACATCTCTGTGGACCGCGTGAAAGACAATGCGAAATCCTTAGGCCAAACCTTGCGCCAGGAAATGCTTCGCGTCTGCGTGCACGGTGTGCTTCACCTCTGCGGCCAAGGCGACAAAAGCCCGGAGGAAGCCGCAACCATGCGCAAAAAAGAAGACCAGTGGCTGAGCGTGTTCCACGTGGAACCCTCATGATCCATCCCCATTACGACGTCATCGTCGTCGGCGCCGGACACGCCGGCAACGAAGCCGCTGCCGCTGCAGCCAACCTTGGCGCCCACACCCTCCTGATTACGATGAACATGGGCGTCATCGGCCAAATGTCCTGCAACCCAGCGATGGGCGGCATCGCAAAGGGCCAAATCGTCCGTGAAATCGATGCCCTCGGCGGCTACTCCGGCATCGTCAGCGACGAAAGCGCCATCCAGTTTCGCATGCTCAACCGCTCCAAAGGCCCCGCCATGTGGAGCCCTCGAACGCAAAACGATCGCATGCTCTTTGCACAATCATGGCGCATGCACCTCGAGTCGATTCCACACCTCGACTTCATGCAAGACATGGTCAATGGACTCCTCATCGAGCAACATCGGGTTGTGGGCGTGCGCACCGGGATGGGCCATGCAATCCGTTCAAAAAGCGTCGTCGTCACAGCCGGAACGTTCCTGAATGGGGTGATGCACATCGGTGAGAAACAGTTTGGAGGAGGACGAAGCGGTGAACGAGCTTCAGAGGGCATCACCGAGCAACTCGTCACCTTGGGATTCAGCGCGGATCGGATGAAAACGGGAACTCCACCGCGGGTGGATGGCCGGAGTTTGGACTATTCCGTAATGGAGGAACAACCCGGGGACGAGAACCCCCAACGCTTCAGTTTTCTCGACACGCCCCGCCTAACGAAGCAACGCAGCTGCCACATCACGTACACCAACACGGAAGTACACGACCTGCTGCGCACTGGGTTCGACCGTTCTCCCATGTTCAATGGGCGCATTCAAGGCCTCGGCCCACGCTACTGCCCCAGCATCGAAGACAAAATCGATCGCTTCGCAGACAAGGACGCCCATCAAATCTTCGTGGAGCCAGAAGGCTGGAACACCGTTGAAGTCTACGTGAATGGGTTTTCAACGTCGCTTCCGGAGGAAGTTCAGGTCGCGGCGCTTCGTTCCGTTCGTGGATTTGAGCACGTCAAGTTTTTCCGCCCAGGCTACGCAGTTGAATACGACTTCTTCCACCCGACGCAACTTCACCACAGCTTGGAAACTCGGGAGGTCCAAGGCCTCTATTTTGCAGGCCAAATCAACGGAACCACCGGCTACGAAGAAGCGGCGTCACAGGGGTTGATGGCAGGCATCAACGCGGCACGTTCCACGTGGAACCAACCTCCCATCGTGTTGAACCGCGACCAAGCATACATCGGTGTGCTCATCGACGACCTTGTTACCAAAGGGACGAAAGAGCCTTACCGAATGTTCACGAGCCGAGCTGAATTCCGCATCCTCCTCCGACAAGACAATGCAGATGAACGCCTCACCCCATTGGCCGAAGAAATGGGATTGGCGAAAGAAGAACGCCTCCGTAGATTCCACGAAAAGAAAGCCGCACTCAACTCCCTAAGCAAAGAGCTGAGTCAACGATCCGTCGAGCCCACCGAAGTCAATGCGTTCCTGGAATCGAAAGGGAGCCAGCCCATCAAACAAAAAGTCCGTGCCCACTCCCTCGCAACGCGGCCGCAAGTTGAATTGGAGGAATTGCTCCATCAACTGAATCTTTACGATGAGGACTGGTCGGAGGAAGTGGTTCAATCGGTGAGCATCGAAATCAAGTACGCTGGATACATTGAGAAGGAACGGGAAATGGCGAACAAGCTCAAGCGCTTGGACCACATTGCCATACCCCAAGACTTCAATTTTCATTCCATGTCCTCACTGAGCGCAGAAGCCAGGGAAAAGCTGAGCGCCATGCGACCTGCCAACCTCGGCATTGCAGGCAGGATCTCGGGCGTATCCCAAAGCGACCTTGCCGTGCTTGTGGTTCGGTTTGGCCGATGATGTTCCACGTGGAACACGCGCCATCTGACTCGAACGGCGCCAAAATCGCCCCATAGCGCGACTTTCATACACCTGTGGAGTCACACCCTGGAAAAAGTAAAATCTTCCGAAATCATAAACAACTGATTCATAACGAATTGCAATCAACGGTACACAGGACACACTCCCCGCAAGACCCAGCCCGTACATTTGCACCTAAAATTCACCCCATGGACATTCAAAGCGTACTCAAGACGCTCGGCATCGCCGACACCAACGCCGGAGTCATGATTGGCAAAGAAGCTTTCGGAAGCGGCGAAATCATCGACTCCATTTCACCCGTAGACGGAAAGCGCATTGCCTCCTTCTCCACCGCCACGGATGAAGAATACGACCGCGCCGTCGCGGCAGCACAGGCAGCCCAAAAGGAATGGCAACTCATTCCTGCACCCAAGCGCGGTGAAATTGTGCGCCAATTCGGAGACGCCTTGCGCACGTACAAGCAAGCCCTCGGCACCCTTGTCTCCTATGAAATGGGCAAGAGCCTTCAGGAAGGCCTCGGCGAGGTGCAAGAGATGATCGACATCTGCGACTTCGCCGTTGGGCAAAGCCGGCAGCTCTATGGCATGACCACCCATTCAGAACGTCCGGATCACCGCATGTTCGAGCAGTACCACCCCATCGGCGTGGTCGGCATCATTTCCGCATTCAATTTCCCGGTGGCGGTTTGGTCATGGAATACGGCGCTCGCTTGGATTTGCGGAGATGCCTGCGTTTGGAAGCCGTCTGAGAAATCGGCACTGTGTTCCATTGCCTGCCAGAACATTTGGAACGAAGTGGCCGAAGCAAACGGGTTGCCAGCAGGGCTGTCCTGCATCGTGAACGGACGGGCCAACGTGGGCGAAGCGATGAGCAACGACCAGCGGGTTGGATTGGTCAGCGCTACCGGATCGACCCGGATGGGGAAGGCCGTTGCCAAGGCGGTCGCTGGCCGCTTGGGGAAATCATTGCTTGAATTGGGCGGAAACAACGCCGTCATCATCACGCCGAATGCAGACCTCAAAATGGTCATTCCCGCGCTCGTCTTTGGTGCCGTTGGTACGTGCGGACAACGCTGCACCAGCACGCGCCGCCTCATCATCCACGAGAGCGTCTACGATCAGGTCATTCAACACTTGACCTCGGCCTACGGCCAACTTCGCATCGGTTCACCGTTGGATGAGGCCAACCACGTGGGCCCGCTCTGCGACCAAGATGCAGTCAAGATGTACCTCGATGCATTGCAAGCCGTAACGGATCAAGGTGGACGGTTCCTTGTGGAAGGAGGCGTGCTCGAAGGTGCCGGCTATGAAAGCGGTTGCTACGTCAAGCCCGCCATTGCTGAAGCTTCCAACGATCTCCAAATTGTCCAAAACGAGACGTTTGCTCCCATTCTGTACGTCATGAAGTACAGCACCATTGAGGAAGCCGTGGCCATTCAAAACGGTGTGGTTCAAGGTTTGTCCTCGGCCATCATGACGAACAACGTCCGCGAATCCGAATACTTCCTCTCTTGCCAAGGCTCCGACTGCGGCATCGCCAACGTCAACATCGGCACGTCCGGTGCTGAAATTGGTGGGGCGTTTGGAGGCGAAAAAGAGACCGGTGGTGGACGCGAATCGGGTTCCGATGCATGGAAAGCATACATGCGCCGGCAGACGAACACGATCAACTACGGCACCACCTTGCCGTTGGCCCAAGGCATCAAATTCGATTTGTAATGAACCACGCCAGGACCACCCTGGCCGCATTGGGAAGCGTCCTCGTCTTGTTGCTCAACAGCGGCTGTGACGAGGACGCTTCTGCATTGAGGCCTGTGATTTGGACGTTTCACTTGAACGATTCCACATCGCTCGATCTTCATGGAACCTACGGGCCCCACGCCATCCAGTTTTACAACGGGCCCGAGACGCTTCACGCCACCCCATTGGGCCCCGATTCCTTTGCCTTGCCCCCGTTCGATGGCATCGTTGCTGGGCAGTGGGCGAACGGACAATTTGTGGGCCACTGGACCGACCAACTGCGGACCGACTACCGCATTCGCCTGACGGCTGTGGAAGCCCCTGCTCCACCGCCAACGAATGAATCCGATGCACCGTGGCAACATTGGAACGCGTACATGCCAGGGAACGACAGCGCATCGTTTGGTACCCTGATGCTCCAAGTGGACCGGACCCGAATCCAAGGCACCATCGCCACTCCCACCGGGGATTTCAGGCACCTCCACGGCGCACCGCAAGCGGACGGGTCGTGGGAATTCGGGACCTTTGATGGCGCGCATTTGTACCACTTGAAGACCAGGCCTGCCAAGGACGGCATTTTCGGTACGTTCCACTCCGGCAGCCACTACGCCTCCACCTTTCGAGGCGAGCACAGGACCGAAGCACCCGATTTAAGCCCCCTTAACGCCCCATTGAAGGATTCAGTTCAATTTGAAGCACACACCCTCGACAGGAGCGGAGAACGCATCGCATGGACCCTCGAAAACCTTCCAGCGGAAATCACCGTCATCGACATCATGGGAACTTGGTGTCCCAACTGCCTCGATGAAATCACCCTGCTCAAGCGACTTTCCGAACAGTACCCCGACATCGCGTTCATGAGCGTCGCCTTCGAGCGAGGAGCAGACCAAGATCCCGATCGCGCTTGGGAACGCATCGAGCGCTACCGAAACAACCTCGGAATCACGTGGCCCATGCACCTTGGAGGCCCAGCCAGCAAAGAGAAAGCTGGCCAAGCCTTTCCATTTCTGGAGCGCATAGCCAGCTTTCCGACGACGGTGTTTGTCCATCGCGACGGCCGCATCCTCACCCATTCCGGCTTCAACGGACCCGCTACCGGCGCCGCCTACGATGAGGAAGTGGACGCCTTCGAAAAGAACATTCAGTTCTTAATGAATTGAATCAACGTTCCGCCGGGAAGTCGTTCTCCCGGTCCACCTGAATCCGCGCATCCCGGTTGACCAAGTCCCAAGCCGTGTGGAAAATCAACCGACCGATTTCCGCCGTCTTGTCGAACAGGATCTTCTCCGCATCGTCGCCCGGCTTGTGGTAGTCCTCGTGCACGCCGCTGAAGTAGAAAATCACCGGAATGCCATTCTTCGCAAAGTTGTAATGGTCTGAACGATAGTAGAATCGGTTGGGGTCGTCCGGTGCGTTGAACGTGTAATCCAAGGCCAAATCCGTGTACGTGGCGTTCGCCGTTTCGCTGATTTCGTGGAGCTCCGTCGACAACTTGTCGCTGCCAATGAGGTACACGTACCGCTCGTCATCGCTGTGTGCATCGTCCACTCGGCCGATCATGTCGACGTTGAGGTTGGCAATGGTTTGTTCCAGCGGCCAAACCGGATGATCCGCATACCATTCGGATCCGAGCAGACCCTTCTCCTCCCCCACCACCGTCATGAACAGGATGCTCCGGCGGGGACCGTGGCCATCGGCGGCCGCCTGTGCAAACGCCGATGCAAGTTCGAGCACCGTCACCGTCCCCGAACCGTCGTCGTCCGCGCCGTTGTGGATTTCGCCATCGATGATGCCCACGTGGTCGTAATGCGCAGTGATGACGAGGAGTTCATCGGCCAAATCCGTGCCCGGCAGGTAGCCCAGCACGTTGTGCGCCGTGATCGGCGTGCGCTGTGCCTCCTGCTGGAACGACCACGTGCCGAGGAGCCCGCGATCCATCTCGGAAAGCTTTGCTGCGCGGGATTTGAGTTTGGCCAGCGACTTGAAGCCCGCCCAGTCCAACCAGCGCTCCAAGGTTTCCTCCCCGGTGATGAACAAAGGAAGCGTGACCTCATCGGACTCCGGCGCCTCCTCCCGAACGAGTGTCAGGCTTTCCCGCATCAGCCACGGCTTCATCCGGCTCCGCAACGTTCCGTAATCGGAGGAAACCACAATCAATCCCGCCGCACCCAACTCCGCCGCAAGGGCACGCTTCGCTTCCGACGATTCCGACCAGCGCTTTTCTTCAGACGCATCGTTGAAGTAGCCGTCGCCGGAGCGGTCCGTGGGAACGCCAGATAGGACGACTGCGATTTGGCCTTTGACGTCCAAACCCGAATAGTCGTCCCAGCCCGCCGTCTGCACGCCGTAGCCCGCGAACACCAGCGGGAGGGCGTTCATTTGGCCTGCATCCAAGCCCGGGTAAAACACGAACTCCTCCATGAAATTCAGGGAGTCCACCTGCGCCTTCTTCCCGGCCACCACCTGGGCTTGCGCAACCGGGGCTTGGTTCTTATTCAATTGAACCTCTTGGAAATACGTCTCACCGTCGTATCGCACCAGTCCCAAATCCGCAAAGTGATCCGCGATGTAGTCCGCTGCCAGCTCCGCTCCCCGAGTCCCCGTTTCCCGACCTTCAAACGCGTCGCTGGCCAACACTTCAAGGTGGCTCCGCAAATCCTCGGCCCGGATCTCCGAACCGTACAGCACCTGCAACGAATCCTGGGCCATTCCCGTCAAAACTGAACAGACCATCGCCACCCACATTCCGGCAATCTTCGCCACCCGCCGCGCATGCCGTCCGCCTTCGAAGCCCGCCTTCAGAAACGCCTCCACGATGTCCAAGGCCTGCTCGGTGGACACAAACCGCGCAGGAATGCACAGCACATTCGCGTCGTTGTGCTGCCGAGCCAACGCGGCAACCTCCGGCGTCCAGGCAATCCCGGCGCGCACCGATGCGTGCTTGTTGGCCGTCATGGCCACCCCATTCGCCGATCCGCAAATCAGGATGCCCAATTCCGCATCACCCTGCTCCACATCCGCCGAAACCGCGTGCGCAAAATCCGGATAATCCACTGATTCAGAAGAATCTGTACCCCTGTTGATGAATGCGTGATCCGACCCAAATCGATCGATGATGCGCTGCTTCAGTTCGGGGCCAGCGTGGTCCCCACCGATGGAAATCTGCATGGAAAGTTGGTGCTTGTTCGTGGGCTGCAAGGTAATTCACAGCCCTCCGGTGAACACCTTCAAAATTCCGTGGAAAGCTGGGGATAACATTTGCTTGACTTCTTCATCGTTTCCACCTAAGCCGACCAACCCCCTCCCCTTCCAAACAATTCAACCGGTTTCTTCGGACACGTTTTCCCCCAAATCCGTTCACCTTCCCCACATCCAACCGCCTGAAAATTCTCGATGCCCAACGTTACTCACCGCCGTTGAAAAACCAGCACCTCATCGATTATCTCATTGAACCTCATGCCCCTCCTTTTCACACCCAACGTGGAGAACTCATCCACCCGTTGTAGACAACTCGAAAAATCAAGCCGTGACCCGTTCACTTTTCCACCGTTTCAACACGCTAATAGTGACTACTGCTTTCTCTTTTTCAGAAAAAAATTCATCATGCACCATTTGTTGGAAAACGTTCACGCTCCGCGGTTGGGAGTGTGCGGCAAGCGCGGCATCTTTGAACCATGCGCCGAATGCTCTTGACATACGGGATGGTGGCCCTGCAAGTTGCAGCTTGGGCGCAAGATCAGCCAACGGCATGCGATTGGACGCAATACACGTTCGCCGATGGTTCCATTTCCAGTGAAGGGTGCTTGGTTGATGGGCTGCCGGAAGGGATTTGGAAAACCTACCATCCGAACGGTCGTTTGGCGAGCGAAGGGGCGAGGGAGGCACATCAATTGACTGGGGTGTGGCGGTTTTATCACGAGGAGGGTTGGCTGGAGCACGAGGTGGAATACAGCGAAGGTCGTCAAGATGGGGTGGAGCGGACGTATTCCGCTGAAGGCGTGTTGGAGGAGGAGCGCACGTGGGTGAAGGGGGTTCAGGAAGGGGAGTTGAAGCGCTATCATTCAAATGGCAAGTTGGCGCGATCGGTCCCGTATGAAGCGGGAAGGGAGCAGGGTTTGGGCTGGGAGTACGATCGGGAGGATGGCCGCCGGGTGGCGCGGCTGGATTACCACAATGGCTATTTGCGGGGGATTGAGCGCATCAATCGCTTCAACGAGGCGGGACGGAAGACGGGGGTTTGGCTGGTGTGGAATGCGCGCGGAATCCTGATTGAGGAGGGTCCGTGGACGGATGGTCAGCGCAATGGGGTGTTCACGTTTTACGACAACAAGGGGGAGTTGGATCGGCTGGAGCGCTACGTGAATGGGGAGTTGCAAGCGGCGGATGAGACGACCCAAATGTTGGACATTCGTCGGACGTACCATGAGAATGGCCAAATCGCGCGCGTCGGAGGCTACGGTGCAGACGGTCCGGAAGGGGTGTTCCGCGTGTACAGCCCCACCGGTGAGTTGGTGGGCGGTGAAGTGTATTCGAAGGGAGAGCGGATTGCGGAAGGCATCACCGAGCCCAATGGATTGCGGGCAGGGGAGTGGAAGCTGTATTACGATTCGGGGGAGTTGTTCGGCGAGGGCGCGTACGTCGACGGGTTGCGCGATGGGCCGTGGCGGTTTTACAACCGCGATGGGAGTTTGGCCCAGGAAGGGGCTTACCGCGAAGGGCGTTATCACGGCGATTGGGTTTGGTATTATCCCAATGGTGACATCCACCGCAAGGAGGGCTACCGCCGGGGAAAGGAAGACGGACTGTTTCAGGAATGGAATCGCGACGGGGAACTGCTGCTTGAGGGCGACTACATCGATGGTGCGCGACACGGGGTTTGGTTGACGCACGTGAACGACCACCTCGAGGAGGGCAACTACGTTGACGGGGAGCGCGACGGGGAATGGGTGCACACGTACGACAACGGCCAGAAGCAATTTCGAGGAGCGTACCTCCTTGGCGATCCCATCGGCAAACATGTGGAGTGGAATCGCGACGGCACCCGCCGTTGGATGGGCAGCTACGAAGCTGGACTTCCGGACGGCGATTGGATTTACTACGGGGAAAACAACCAAATTGCACAAACCCGCACCTACCGCGTGGGCGAACTCATCAAAGTCGATGGGACGAAAGTCAACAACCCATGAATAACCGAGAACTCGCGCTGTTCAACCGCATGCCGGAGGCGATGGTCTGGATCGAAGGCGATGTGTTGCGTGCGGTCAATGAACGCGCGAGGTTGATGCTTGGTGAAGAATGCACGCAGTGGGTGGGCCAAAAGTGGAACGCCGTTGCAGCAAAGCACTTTCCGCAGCTCTCATCGATTTCAAAGAACCACGTTTCCGCGGCCCCCATTCAAAACATCGTCATTGAGGATTTCCAAGGCGGCCGATTTCATGCAGAATGGAAGTGGAAAGAGCTGGAAAACAACGCCATCATCGGGCAGTTCCGCGACATCAGCGAGCGCGTATTTTTCGAGCAGGCCATTCGCGAGTCGGAGCAGCGCTTCAAGTCCCTGAGCATTCACGCGATGGAAGGCATCGCGCTGTTGAATGACCAAATCATCATCGACAGCAACGAACAGTTCGCTCGCTTGTTGGGGTTTCGGCGGGTGGATGAAATCCTCGGATCCAACATCCGCGACTTCATTCGCGACCGCGACTGGCGCCGCATTTCAGCCCGCAGCCAGTACGGCAGCCGCTGTGAAATCGAAGCGACGACCGGGTCCAATCAGCTGATCCACCTCGAGGTGACGATGACCGAGTCGTCCGACGAATACACCGCGGACCAGGTGTTGCTCATCTACGACATCACGGAGCGAAAACGCACCGAACTTGATTTGCTCCAAACGAAAGAGCGCTTCCGCCTGCTCGTGGAAAACAACCCCATCGGCTTGTTTCTGCTGGTCGATGGACGGGTGAAATACGCCAACGCGGCGGCCTTGAATTTGGTTCAGTTTCCGGAAGAACGGCTGTTCGATTTCCCCTTCGATGAATTCTTCATTCCTGCCGAACGCCAGCGGGTGAGGACGGGTTTGAACCGAACCCGGGAAGGGGTGAAGACGCCTTACACGGAGTTGAAGCTGTTGCGCGCCGACGGTTCGTCCGCGTTGGTGGGCATGCGGATGACGCTGTCCTTCCACGATCGGAGCCCGGCGGTGCAGGTGACGCTCATGGATTTGTCCACGCGAACGGAGCTCTTGCGGGAACAAATGCGCGCCGCCATCGCCGAAGAATCCAATGCCTTGCTCAAGGCGGAAATCGAGCGGCACAAGGAAACGCAACGCAAGCTGCGTGCGGCGGAGTTGTTGAATCGGTCGATGATCGAAAGCTCGATTGACATGATCATCGCCTTCGACAAGAACAGCCAGATCATCCAATGGAACCACGCGGCTTCGGTGGAATTTGGTTGGACCCTGGAGGAGGCGAAAATGCTCGAAGTACGCGCCCTGTTCGCCGACGATGAGGATGCGGAAGCCATTTTTGAGAGCCTCAATCGCGCCCATTATTTCGCGGGCGAGGTGCAGGGCATCCGAGCTTCGGGTGAGGAGTTCAACGTGCTCATGTCCGTGGCCTCGATGCGCGACGATTCCGGGGACATCATCGGTTACGTTGCCGTCGGTCGCGACATCACGGATTTGAAATTGGCCGAGCAGGAATTGCGGGAAAGCGAGGAGCGGTACCGCGACATTTTGGAATACGCAACGGACGTGATTTTCCTCGTGAATTCCACGGGCCATTTCGTTTACGCGAATCCGTCGTTTTTCAGGACGTTGGGCTATGATCCCCGGTCGATTGAAGCGATTCAATTGGACCAAATCATGCCCGAAATCGAGATTCATCCCGGTACGGATTGGATGGAAGCCCTCGAGGGCACGCGGGGCGAATGGGTCTTCCGCGCCGCGAACGGCACCTCCCTCCTCATGCTCGGCGGGGCCTCGGTCCGGTACGATCAAGCCGGCGACCGCGAAGGCCTGCGCGGCATCTTCCTCGACATCACCGACATCCGCCGCCACGAGCGCAGCGCCCGCATCCAGTCCGCGAAGCTCCAGAGCATTTTCAATTCCACGCGGTACTTGCTCATGCTCACCATGGACCGCACGTACCAAATCACCACCATCAACCGCAACTTCCAGGAGGTCTTCCAGCAGCAGTTCAACGTGAATGTGGAACTGGGAACGGAGTTCACGGGGCTGTTCCAAGGTTTGGCCAATCCCGACTACTACCAAGGCCAGCTCAAGCTCCTGCAAAATGCGTTCGCCGGGCGGCCGCAGCAGTTCGAAGTGGCTTTGAATGCCGTGGACGGCACCATCCGTTGGTTCATCGTGTTCATCAACCCCGTGGCATCGGACAGCGAGCCGGAGGAAGTGAGTTGCATCGCCTACGACATTACGGATCGGAAGGAAATCGACCAACAAATCCGCCGCGCCCTCAAGGAGAAGGAAATCCTGCTTCAAGAAGTTCATCACCGGGTGAAGAACAACCTGCAGGTCATTTCCAGCATGCTCAATCTGCAGCGCCGCTTCGTCACGGATCCCCTGCTGCTCCAGGTGCTCGATGAAAGCACGAACCGCATCGCCACCATGAGCTACATCCACGAGTCCCTTTACCAAAACACGGATTTCAGTTCCATCAGTTTTTCGGAATACCTGAAGCGCTTGACTTCCAACCTGATGAGCAGTTATGCACAACAGACCGCGCAGGTGGAATTGGATGCGAAGCTCCTTGACTTGCACTTGAGTTTGGAGCAGGCAATTCCTTGTGGACTGATTGTCAATGAGTTGGTTTCGAATTGCATGAAATACGCGTTTCAAGGGTTGAAGCACGGGGTGCTGACGTTGCGCGTGGAGCAGGTCGGGGATTTTGTGGAAATCGAAGTGGCGGACGATGGCGTGGGCCTTCCAGAAGATTTTAACTTTGACACGAACGATTCACTGGGGGTCTACTTGATCCAAGCTTTGACGGAACAAATTCAGGCTGAGTTGATTGTGCGCAGTTCTTCTTTGGAAGGCGCGGGCAAGATTCCTCGGGGAACTTCGTTTATGATTAAGTTTGTACCCTCCAGTTGAATTGAGAAAGCATGCCGATTAACATTCTTGTGACCGAGGACGAGGTGATCGTCCGCAAAGACATCGAACGGTGTCTGTCGAATTTGGGATACAACGTGGTGGCCTCTGCTGACAACGGAGAGGACGCGATTGAATTGGCCCTGAAGCACAAACCGGATTTGGCCCTCATGGACATCATGATCAAAGGGGACATGAACGGCATTGCTGCTGCAGAGGAAATCAAGCGCAACATCGACATCCCGGTGGTTTTCCTGACGGCTTACGCCGATGAAAACACGTTGAGCGAAGCGAAGATGGCGGAGCCGCACGGCTACATCCTCAAGCCATTCAAGGACGTGGACATTCAGACGGCCATTGAGATGGCGCTGCACAAGCACAGCAAGGAGCAGGAGCTCAAGATGGAGTCGGACTTCTTGCGCAGCATGGCGGAACACAAGGCGGACACGGAAATCATTTTCGTGAAGAACCGCAGCCGCTTGATGCGCGTGAAGAACGAGGATTTGCTCTTCATCGAAGCGCTGAAGGACTACGTAGTCGTGCACACGCGCACCGAAAGCTACACCATCCACAGCACGATGAAGGAGGTGGAGCGGAAGTTGAATGAGCGCTTGTTCATCCGCGTTCACCGCAGCTTCATCGTCAACATTGAAGCCATTGAGAGCATCAAATACTCGATGATCAAAATGGAAGACATCGAAAAGGAAATTCCGGTAGGCGGATCTTACAAGGACCTGCTTGCATCGCGGATCAACCTCCTCTGAAGAAACGCAATCGAACGGACGGCCCGCTCAGGATTCCTGGGTGGGCCGTTTTGCGTTCAGTCGGGGATGCAGTGGAGTTGGACCAAACCGCTCTCGAACCGCTGCTGCGTCCGCACCACCCACCCTTCCGGCAGTTCCCCACCCGGAAACAATTCGACGCCTTCCCCCAATTTCGCGGGCGCAATCGAAAGGATGATCTCGTCGATGAGTCCGGCGTCAAGCAACTGGTGCGCGATGTCCGCACCTCCTTCGCAGTAAATGCCTTTCCTGCCGGTCAGCGCCTTCATGGCCAGCACCCGTTCTACCGGCGATTCCGTGTGGAACGTGAGGTTTCCTGCTTGCGGACGCGGCGTCCGCGTGAACACCACGACTTCGCACTCCGTGTGCGGGTAGTCGAACCCCATGTCGAGCACGGATTGGTAGGTTTTGCGCCCCACAACGACCGAGTCGACGCCGCCGAGGAATGCCGCGTATCCATAGTCTTCCCCTTCCACGTGCATTGGATTCAAAAAGTCCACGCTTCCCGCTTCATCCGCGATGAAGCCGTCTTCGGAGGTGGCGATGTACAGGGTGACTTTCCGCATCCGGCGAAGGTAATCCCTTCACGCTTGTTGGATGTTCGCCATGAGGGTTTGGAACAGCTCTTCAGGCGAGTGGTCGATGAGGTCTTTCACCTCAGCCCTCGGCTTCGTCTCGTTCAAATTGTGGGTGTAGAGGTTCCAAGCGCCCGCGTGAAATTCCAAGGCCGTCAGGTTTTCCACCCAGTCGCCGGAATTGAGGTAGCGGATGGGTCCGTGGTCCGTGGCGATGTCCTTGATGACGGGTTGGTGGATGTGCCCACAAACGACGCTGCGCACGCCGTTTTCGCTCGCAATGTCCGCGACGGTTTGCTCGAAGTTGTTGATGAAGGCCACGGCTTGTTTGACGCGGTCTTTGATGCGCTTCGAGAAGGAAATGCGTTCGAGGTTCAGCCGCAGGCGTACCGCGTTCACCGTGCGGTTGAGCCAAATCAACAGGTCGTAACCGACGGATCCGAGGCGCGTGAGCCATTTGGAATGCTGCATCGTCACATCGAACACGTCTCCGTGAAAGAACCACGT
Source organism: uncultured Comamonadaceae bacterium (assembly GCA_964390365.1). Taxonomy (GTDB): domain Bacteria; phylum Bacteroidota; class Bacteroidia; order Flavobacteriales_D; family Sanyastnellaceae; genus JALQTD01. Next base: position 20,844 of record CAYMHW010000039.1, read on the forward strand.
CCGCTCCCCGTTCAGCTCGAGGAACAGCTTGTTTTTGATCTGCAGCCCGCCCATGTGCATGCCGCTGAATTTGCGGAACAATTCATCGTGGTTCCCCGTGATGTAGTGCACGGTGATGCCGCTGGAGGACCACTTCAGCAGGTGGTTGATGACCTTCAAGTGCGCCGCGGGGAAGTACTTTTTCGAAAACTGCCAAATGTCAATGATGTCCCCATTCAGCACCACTTCCCGCGGCCGAACGGACCGCAAGTAGTCCAGCAATTCTTCGGCGTGGCAGCCGTACGTTCCGAGGTGCAAATCCGACAACACCAGCAAATCGACCCTCCGAGGTTCCAAGCGTTCGCCCATCGTTGACTGTTTGCCTGCAAGATTAGCCCCCGGATGTGAAGGCCAAATGAACGCAGAATCAACCCCTTGCGCCCCCTGCGTTTCGGAAAAAAAAAGGCCGAACGCAATCGTTCGGCCTTTTTCTTGGGCTCCCCCTGCTGGACTTGAACCAGCGACCCTCTGATTAACAGTCAGATGCTCTAACCA
>CAYMHW010000040.1:0-21369 GCA_964390365.1 uncultured Comamonadaceae bacterium
AGGGTCTGTGGCATTCTGAATCGCTTGGTAACAAGTGCCGAAAGTAACACAATGGCTTCAATTCCGCGGGTGATGTTGGTAAAATTGACGAAAAAAGCCCGGCAAGACCGGGCTTTTTTTTCTTGAGATCGTCCAATCAACGGGTGAACAACAACTCAGCAAACTTGGGCAGCGGCCAAATCGCATCGTCCACCGTCCGCTCCAGCTCCGAACAGATGTCGGCAAGGGTTTCCACGTGCGGCATCACTTCGTGAGCGTACGCCTTCGCTTTGTCGAGGGCCGATGCGTGCTCTTCAGCGGCGTCGTGCGCCGATTCCAAGGCATCAGCCGCACCCTGCAACTGCTGGATGAGTCCGCCCGCGCGGCGCAACAAGGTGCGCTGAGCGACCGTGAATTCACCGGCCTCGTCCCCGAGCACTGCGTTCAGGCCTTGGATGTTGGTCACGAGTTCGTTTTGGTACTTGATGGCCGACGGCATGATGACGCTGCGGGCCATGTTGAGGAGCACGCGGTATTCGATTTGGCGTTTCAAAATGTAGGCCTCCAAATCCACTTCCACCCGTGCGTGCACCTCCTCCGGCCGCAAGACCTTCAAGTCATCGAACATCTTCACGACGTCGGGGCGCATCAACACCTCCAACGCGTCCGGCGTGGTCCGCAAATTCGCAAGGCCGCGGCGTTCCGCCTCCTCCCGCCACTCCTCCGAGTAGCCGTTGCCCTCGAATCGGATGGCCTTGCTTTCCGTGATGAGCTTCTGCAACTCCTTCAAAATGGCGTCGTCCTTCTTGTCGCCCGCCGCGATGCGCTCATCGACGGCGACCTTGAACGCCTCAAGCTGTTCGGCCACGATGGTGTTCAGCACCGTCATCGGCACGGCGCAGTTCGCGGTGCTGCCGACGGCGCGGAGCTCGAATTTGTTTCCCGTGAAGGCAAATGGCGACGTGCGGTTCCGATCCGTGTTGTCGAGCAGGGCCTCGGGGATGCGCCCGATTTCCAACTTCAACGCGGTCTTGTCGTCCGGCGTCAATGCTCCGGCACCAATGCTCGCCTCGAGCTCGTCCAACAAGTTCGACAGCTGCGTACCGATGAACGCGCTGATGATGGCCGGCGGCGCTTCGTTCGCTCCCAAGCGGTGGTCGTTGCCCACGCTTGCAATCGACGCGCGCACCACGTCAGCCCGCTTGTGCAGCGCCGCCAAGGTGTTGACGAAGAAGGTCAGGAAGCGCATGTTCGTCTTCGGCGTGTTGCCCGGCTTGAGCAGGTTGACGCCGGTGTCCGTGCCGAGCGACCAGTTGTTGTGCTTGCCGCTTCCGTTGAGTCCCGGGAAGGGCTTCTCGTGGAGGAGCACCCGGAAATCGTGCTTGCGTGCGACCTTTTCCATGATCTCCATGAGTTGGAGGTTGTGGTCGTTGGCCAAATTCGCTTCCTCGAACACCGGAGCGCACTCGAATTGGTTCGGCGCCACTTCGTTGTGACGCGTAGTCACGGGAATGCCCAAGCGGTGCGCCTCGAACTCAAATTCCTTCATGAAGGCCGTGGCCCGCGCGGGAATGCTTCCGAAGTAGTGGTCGTCGAGCTGCTGCCCCTTCGCAGGAGGCGCGCCAAACAGCGCCCGCCCCGTCATCTGCAAATCCGGACGAGCGGCGAACAAGCTTTTGTCTACCAAGAAGTACTCTTGCTCCCACCCCAACGTCGCGTTGACCTTCGTCACGTTTTTGTCGAAGTATTGGCACACCTCCGTGGCCGCCCGGTCGATGCGGCTCAACGCCTTGAGCAACGGCATCTTGTTGTCCAGCGCGAAGCCGGTATAGCTGATGAAAATCGTGGGGATGCAGAGCGTGCTATCCACCACAAATGCCGGGCTCGTCGGATCCCACAGGGTGTAGCCGCGCGCCTCGAACGTGTTGCGGATGCCGCCGTTGGGGAAGGAACTCGCGTCCGGCTCTTGTTGCACCAACAACGTGCCGTCGAAGCGCTCGATGGCGCGGCCATCGCCCACGGGCTCGATGAAGCTATCGTGCTTCTCGGCCGTCGCTCCGGTCAGCGGTTGGAACCAGTGCGTGTAGTGCGTCGCACCCCGGCTGATGGCCCACTCCTTCATGGCGGCAGCGGCTTGGTCCGCCACCTTGCGGTCGAGCGGGGTGTGGCGCTCCATTGCCTCCACGATGCTCTTGAACGCTTCATCGGTCAAGTACTCCCGCATGTTGTGCAGGTGGAACGCGTTCTCGCCGTAATAGGCCGAGATCTTGTTGTGAGGACGTTCGCGGTGCTTTGGAACCCGTTCCAAAACATCCTTCAAAGCTTGCTGGCGTGCGATGCTCATGGGTAAAGTGTTGTTGCGGGGCAAAAATACCCCTCAAAATCACACCGCAACCCGAAAAAAAAGATGTTTTTTATCAACACCCCCTCAAATCGAAGGGGGTGTGGCCGAAAAAAGCACCGCTTTTCCGAGCACACCCCCTTCTCAGGCCACCCTAATTGATCAATGTACCTGAATCCACGTCCCGTCGCCCCCGTCGCCCCCGACCACTTCAATGTGGTAGGTCCCGGGCGCCAAATCGGCCACCGGCAACGTCAACCCGGAATCTCCTTGCCGCACTGAACCTTCGCGAACCAAGGTTCCGCGCACATCGCGCAACACAAATCGATCGGGCTGGAAGAGCACGTTCCACTGCACCTGCACCACGTCCGTTGCCGGATTGGGGAAGGCGCGGAGCTGCGGATTCAAGGCCACTTCGGGCTCGTCCACCGAAACGACGTTGGTTTGGAAGAAGAACGCCTGCGAAATCGACTTCCCGAAATCCGGCTCGAACACGATGAAGTTGCCGCTTGCCACCTTCTTCAAGCGCACGTATCCCGAGCCGTCGTTGTTCGCCCAAAAGCTCATGCCGTCGTCCCCGCTGTCGTGGACCGTGAAGCGGTAGCAGCCTTGGTTCAGCGCGATGGTGTCGCGGACCGTGGCGTTGACTTCGCTGTATCCCCGAGACCAAACCACGTTCCCCGCCGCATCCGTCAACTCCACCGTCGTCTCGATCGGAAACAGGTTCGTCTTCGTCCACACGACGATGCGGTTGTCGTCCAAATCGTTGTACGCCCACGTCGGCACCCGGTGGAAGTGGGAACGCGCCGTGTTGTTGCCGGGCTCTTCGTCACCGGTGGCCGTTACCGTGACCTCAAACGTGAGGAGCTCGTCGTTGCCGCCTTCGTGGAACATCGGGTCGTCGAAGGGCAAGGCCACCGTCTCGGTTTCGAGGAACCCGAGTTCGCCCGTCCATTCAAAGGTCTGCTCGACGCCGCCCACGATGCCGTAAGTGAAGGTGCAGGCCGTCAACGGCGCCGAACCGTTGTTGCGCAACACCACTTCGGGCGACTCGCAGACCGGATTCACCCGGCTCCGGAGCTTGAAGTCCGTCGGGGAAAGGACGTCGGCGATTTCGGCGTCGGCCTGCATGTTGGGCGGGCCGTAGGCGATGATTTGGCCTTCCATGCGGTAATTGCCATCCGGATCCCACTGGATGTCGTAATCCACGTCGAAGGGCTCGCCCGGCGTAAGCAACGGCGTCAGCTCGAACGTCCGCGTGTCCACGAGGTCGCCCGGACACCAGCCCGCGCGGTCGTAAATCCAGGTACCGCCTTGCGGATAGAGCGGGTTGTCCGCGCACTCGCGCATGATCTGCCAGGTCCATTGGGGCTCGCCGTTCAGCTCCACCGTGTGCAGGTTGTTGCAGAACTCGCCGCAGTTGTTGCCGCTGCCGAAGCCGTGGCCGCTGGCGCGCGTCACGAGCCGGAACATGCTTTCGTCCGCGGCGGGCGTGAACGTGTGCTCGACGATTTGGTCATCGAAGGTGTTCAAGTTGATGGTGCCATGCCAAAACGATTCCACGCGCTTCACATCGCGCGGCGGCGTGCCGTGGATGAACGCGAACTTCAAGTCCAGCAACTCCTGCCAGTTCCCCGCCTCGAGCTCCACGCTGTCGCGCAGCAACGGCAGGTAATCCGTCACGTCCACCACCCACGTCCAGCCGTCGTCGTCGAGGGTCAGGTTGATGCCGTAGGGCGTGATGTAGCGGGCGAGTTCGTAGCGATCGACCACTTCGAAGGGCACGCCATAATAGGTCACGTCCTCGTTCACGTAGGGCGTGATTTGGCCGAGCATGGGGGCCGTGGCCAGGATTTCGCCGTCGGGGGTGCGCGTCGTGATTTGGGTTTCCACCGGATAGCCGTAGGCCAAATCCACCCACTGCGCCGAATTGCCCACTGCCGCCCACTCCGACACGCTCACGGGCGCAATCGGATCGAGGACGTCCACCATGTACGCCGCCGGCTCGCCGTACACCGCGCCCGTGGCCCAGCCGAACGACGGCTTGACCTCCGTGGCGTAAGGCCCCGCGTTGAGGAAGGCCTCCGCACCGAGGTGCTGCCGGCGATCCGCGTCACCGTGCAACCAGCCGGTGTCGGCGGGCATGCCATTCGGTGAATCGAACGATTCGTGTACGGCGAGGTCGTTGATGGCCGGGTGCCCCGACAAATCCGTCCTCCCCTTCCACGCGTCGATGGTGGCTTCGTCGAGGGCGACCGTCCACACCCGGAACTCCTCCAAATCCCCGCGGTAGAAATTGCCCGTGGAAAACGAATTCGAGCCGAGCACGAACCGCACCACTTCCCCGAAGGCGTTGTCCTTTTCTGTGCCGGAATGCCAAAGTGCACCGTTCAGGTAAATCGCCATCGTGCCCGCCGTGGCGTCCTTCGTGAACGCCCAGTGGTTCCATTGCCCTTCGTAATCGGCCTCGGTGGCTGCTGCGTCGATGCGGTCATAGCCTCCCGCGTAGCCCGCGTCCCAGTAGACGCGGCCGTTTGACCACGGGAGGTGGACATTGAGCTCACGTTGACCAGCGGCGTTGTGGCCTTCGAAGATGCTGTTGTTCTCGGGCTGGAACTCGGGCGTGCCGCGCTGCCAGCATTCGACCGTGACTTGGTCGTTCAAGGCCGAGAGAGCGGTGGGGTCGATTTCCACGTGGTCGCCGCCGTTGAGGGCCAAGTAGTGGCCGGCGGCGGAGGCGGTCCAGGTTTGGCCTTCAGCGGGTTCCGTGGCCCAAAAACCAGCCGCATCCCACCCGGCACCATCCCACGCGCACTCCACCACGACCGGCGAAACGCCATCCCACGTCCACGGCGCGTCGAACGCCCAATAATTCGTCCCGTTGGCCGCCAGGCCCTCATAAACCGCCGTCCAATCCGCGTCCACAAAACCATTCAAGGTGTCGGCCTGCGCGTGGGCAAGGCGCACCTGCACCCGCGCATCTGCGGTCAATTCGGCATCCCACGGCAGGTAAAATCCGTCGACGGGTCCCGCCGGCAATTGCATCGCCACGAGCTCGTCCGCCGTCCAAAGCCACTGCGCGCGTCCCGCGCCCGTCGAGAATGGCGCCCCCGGCTGCTCCGGGCTCGAACCGCCCGAAAACAGCGCTTCCGCACCGGTCATTGTCAGGTGATCGAAGGCGTATCGGATGGTGTCGGCGGTGCCGTTCGTCGGCGCGAGCAAGAGCGAGTCCGTTTCGAAATCCAGCGCGTTGATCTTCCACCGCGGGACCGTAAACAGGCTGCTGTCCATCACCCCCGTGTGATCGAACAGGTACGAATACGTGAGGTAATCCCACTCGCCGCAAGGAAATCCCAAGTTCCCCGCCGTGCCGTCTTCGAAGCACTTCAACGTGTGGTACATCAGCACCTTCGAGTACGACTGTCCGTTGTCGGAAGCCGGGAACTCAAACCACCTGCGACCGGGGCTGTCGTAGGCGGTCGCGGGGTTGTTTTGGGCTTCCCACGTATACGTTTGCACCCACGTGGTGTCTTGCGCTTGGGCGGGTGAATTGACCCCGATGGAAACAATCAATGCGAGGAGGAGAATTCGCGGCATGGTGGATTTTTTTGATCGAGGGCGGAAGTTAACCACCAGGTTCTGCTTGATGAAATTGGATTTGACGATTATTTCACGCCCCGCTGGAATCAATCCCGAATTGCAGCACTACATTCGCGCGCATTTTTTGGTAAACTCGCGTGCAGCGCGAACTTAACCCCCTGATCATGAACGTCTGCTTCATCATGTACCCTTGGGAGGCCATCACGCCGGCTTCCGACAGCACGCTCCGAATGATCCACGAGTGTGTCAGCCGCGGACACCGGGTTGGGCTCACCACGGCTCCCAATTTGACCATCCGAGATTCCACGACGATGGCATTTTGCCGCATGTTCGATCCATCGGTGAAGCCTTCCAAGTCGATTGAGACGTTCTACAAGCAGGCCAAATTCAAGGAGCAAATGCTCCCCCTCGCCGGTTTCGACGTCATTTTCATGCGCGCGAACCCGCCGTTGGATGCCACGGTCCTGAACTTCCTCGACTCCGTCAAAGACGACGTCCTCATCGTGAACAACGTCCTCGGCCTCCGCGAAGCGAACAACAAGCTCTACACCGCGGCGATGAACGGCCCCGGCGAAGACATCACCCCACGGACGTGGGTTTCCAAGAACAAAGAGTACCTCCAACGGGTCATCCGCGACAACACGTCCCAGAAAATGATCATGAAGCCGCTGAACGGCTTCGGAGGGAGCGGCGTGATCGTCATCGAGAAGAACGCCATTCAGAATGTGAATTCGCTTTTGGACTTCTACATCTCGGGAAAGGGCAACGAATCGAATTACGTCATCATCCAGGACTACGTCGAGGGTGCGGATCAGGGCGACGTGCGGGTGCTCATGCTGCACGGCGAGCCCATCGGTGCGATGCGCCGGATACCCGCTGAAGGCGAAGCGCGCTCGAACGTCCACGCCGGAGGGAAGGCCGTCAAGCACGTGCTCACGCCTGAGGAGAAGCGGGTCTGCCAACTCATCGGCCCCAAACTCATCAAAGACGGCCTGTTTTTCGTCGGCATCGACCTCATCGGCGGCAAGCTCATCGAAGTCAACGTGTTGAGCCCCGGCGGGATTGTGAACATCAACCGCTTGAACAAGGTGAGGTTGCAGAAGCGCATCGTCGATTGGGCAGAAGACATGGTGCGCCACCAAGCCTGGAGCCAAGAGCGCCGGGTGGTCCTCAGACGAACGGTGGACGAGGCGTGAGAAAGCCGTTGCAACTGACCAGTGCCGAAATCATCGAACGAATTCGGGCCGGTCGCGACTTTGAAGCGGAGGCCACGGACACGGGATTGCGCATTCGCATCACCGATTACGTGCCGTTTGTGTGCACCGCGATCCACGCGGGAGGGCGGATGCGCCACGAGCTCCAGCTCAAATGTGCCCTCGACGAATTCGATCGTTGGCAGGAGGAGGATCCGGACACGGACACCTTCATCGCGCCCATGCCCATCACGGTGGTGGGGCTCGATTCGCGCTATGCCTACGACCTCAACCGCGCCCCGGACCAAGCCATCTTTGATGAGGCGTGGGGACGCAAGGTGTGGAGCCGCCCGTTGAACCGCGAAGAGCGCCAGCGTTCGCTCGCCCGGCACCGTCGATTTTATGAGGTGATGGCCGCATTGGTTGGGGAGATTGAGCGGCGGTTTGGGGGGTGCGTCGTGTACGACATCCACAGCTACAATTGGAAGCGTTGGGACCGCCCAGTCCCGACGTTCAACATCGGCTCGGAGCGGTTGGACCCGAAGTGGGGGCCGGAGGTCGATGCGTTTGCTGCGCAGCTGGCCGAGCAGGAATTGCCGCACGACATCGATACGGCATGCACGGTGAACGACGTGTTCATGGGGCGGGGGTACAATTTGGCCTTCATCAGCGAGCGGTTCCACAACACGCTGGTGCTCGCGACGGAGGTGAAGAAGGTGTACTGCGACGAGGAAACGGGTGAGCGGTATCCGGTCATCACGCGGGCGCTGCAGCAAGTGTTCAAGCAGGCCATTGTGGCGCACGCTTGGGAGTTTGCCAAACGCCATACGCGCTACTCGAGCCCGGAAGCCGCCCGCCTCCTGTCATCCGAACCGACCGAAAACGTCCTCCACGTGGACGCGGAACTTCACCAAATCGTCCGCGGGTTTGAAGTGCTCAACCACGTCAACCCCATCAACGTGGAGCGGGAACGCCGCGCGTTTTTCGCATCGAAAGGCGCCACCAACCCGCAATTCGCCTACCGCCCGCTGCAACTCGAACCGTTCAAACTGAAGCGCCAACTGCTGCGCATTCCGGTCGAACGCATCGAGGACGACAGCATCCGGGAACTGTACGAAGCCACGATCAGCGCCTACCTCGACAAGGTCGATCTGCTTGCCACACTCGGCACGCCCAACTTCCTTTACAATTCCCTGCGCTACTACGGGGCGCCGTCCGAACAGGACTTGAAGAACGCGCAGTACCTGCTGCACCTTCCCGAAGTCGAGGAGGAAGTTCGCCCTGAGAAGCGCGTTGGAACGGATGAAGCCCGCCGAGCTTTCCTCGACGGGATGGCGGCCTATGGGTTCCAAGGGAAAGTCCAAGTCACGTCGCGCATTGTGGCCGACGCCATGGTCAACAACGCGGAACGCAAGGTGCTGTTGAAAAAGGGCGCCACGTTCCGGCCGAAAGAACTGCGCTACCTCGTTCACCACGAGATCGGCGTGCACATGGTTACGACCATGAACGCCGCCTCGCAGCCGCTCAGGTTGCTCAGCATTGGCACCCGTGTTTCGACGCGTACCCAAGAAGGGCTCGCGGTACTTGCCGAGTACCTCAGCGGCAACACCACGTTGCGCCGGTTGAAGGAGCTCGCCTACCGCGTCATCGCGGTCGACCACATGGTCGGAGGAGCGGATTTCGTCGAAACCTATCGCCACCTCACCCGCGAACTCGGGCTGGAGGCGCACGCCGCCTTCTCGCTCACCACGCGGGTGTACCGCGGAGGCGGCCTCACGAAAGACTACCTGTATCTGCAGGGGCTTCGCGAGGTGTTCGAGCTGTGGCGCAATCAGGAGGACCTGAGCCCGCTGCTCCTGGGCAAGTGCTCGATGGAGTTTTACGACACGTTGCAGGAGATGATGCAGCGCGGGTTGTTGAATCCGCCGAAGTACATGCCGCTGCCGTTCACGGATCCGAGTCCGGAGTTGAACGACCCGTTGTTCGATTACATCGTGACGGGGATTCGGTGAGGTTTGCGGGATTTGGCCTGCCAAATGTCCCAGCCCACCGCCACCACCACCACGCCCCAAAACGCCCCAAGCGCCCACCCGTCCACCGGCAACCGCTCGTAGTGCGCGTAACTCAACACGCCCGCTCCTGCGACCCAAAACGGCCAACGCCACGGCGTGAACAGCCCCAACGGCACGAGGTACACCAGGTACCACGGATGCACCGTCGTGGCCAGCGCCAACCACAGCCCCCAACCCGCTGCCCACTTCTGCGGCACCGTCCACCCCTTGCGCGTGGCCGCCCACAGCACTCCGATTCCGCCGACTGCGGTCATCAACGGCCCCAGCCACCGGATGGGGTTGTGCCCCGTGAATGCCATCACCGCATTGCGCACCAGGTAATACGGGCCAGCGTGGAATTCAAACCGGTCCACGAACAAGCGCATGCTCACCCAAGCGAGCCCTGCAAACCCCACCGCAGCAGCCGCCAACCCCACCCAAACCCATCCCTCCCGTCGCCGCTCCGGCCACCGCGCCCACACCCAAGCGGGCAACCCCAACACGGGCAACCACTTCAACCCAATGGCCGCCGCAGCCCCGAAGGCCGTCACCGGCTGCCTGCGCGGCCAAGCCCAAGCCGCCATGACGCCCGCTGCCACAACCGCCAACTCCAAATGCCCGTTGGCCCCTCCCTCCAGCAGCACCGCTGGATGAAACGCGTACGCCGCTGCTTCGCGTGGTGACCGCCCCCACCGCTTCAACAACCCCGCCAATCCGGCAACGACGGCCCCATCTGCGAGCAGCATGAACGCCTGATGCACGGACCACCAAGCGGTCAACGAGCGGACTCCAAGCCACCAAGGAAGGGCGAACAGCAACTGGGCCAACGGGGGGTAGACGCCCGGGTAATCCGGGCTGTTCATGCCGTTGAGCATCGACTCGGCAACGGGTGTCCACGGAACCGGCGGGCTGGCCTGCCATTCGGAAGGGATCACCCCCGTGGGCCAATGCCCTTGAACCAACACCCAGCCGTCCCACGCATACCGCACCCAGTCCTCGCTCAACTGCGGCGTGGCAGGTGACCACCAAAGCGCTGCGCGCAGGGCCAGTGCTGCCCCCAGCAACCATGCAGCGGAATCGGGACCGCGTCGGCTCCACGCCCAAGCAAACCCCAACGCCACCGCCGCGTGGCCGACCAGGGACGGCAGCTCCGATCGGGGCTCTCCCACCACCCATCCCGTCAACAGCGCAAGCGCCGCGACAGCCATGGCCCAAACCGCCTTCATGGGGTCCGAGCGAGTTGGCCGACCCACGCATATCCCGCCGTCAGGAGCGCGTGAAACGGAAGCAGGCCCCACTCGCCCACCCAAGCGCCGAGTGCCATGCCCGCTGCAAAGTACAAGGACCAAAACCACTCCGCCGTTACCCGTTGGGCCTTGGCTGCCGAGGGCATTCCCCCCTTCGGTGTGCGGACAAACCCGCCCGCCCGGCCGCTCCAGCCCTGACGCACGGAGCGCACGTTGCGCCACGTCATGCCGGTCCCGAGGAGCAACATGCCGAGCATTTGGCGCGGGAATCCGGCCGCAATGCTGCGCCTCTTATGGGTTTCGGCATACAGCAGGATGAGCACCAACAGCGCCGACGCGAAGACCGCACCCGCAGGCAACACCCAGCCGAACGCACCCGTCCACGACTCGATGGCGACGAGCGGCACCGAGGCCGTCGTCATGAGCCAAACCGGAACGTGGATGGAACTCGCGAAGAGCTGTCCGAGGGCATGCCGTCGCCGCAACCCGCGGTAATTCCGCCAAATCGCGCGAAGGTGCTTGCGTGCGCAGCCCGCACCGCCCGCGGTCCATCGATGTTGCTGCGATGCGTACGCGCCGAAGCGAGCCGGCAGTTCGGCGGGCGCCTCCAACCCATCCAAATAGAGCACGCGCCAGCCGGCGAGTTGCACGCGGATGCTGAGGTCAAAATCCTCGGCCAACGTATCGCCCATCCACCCCCCTGCTTCCTCGATGGCGGCATGCCGCCACACCCCCGCTGTTCCGTTGAACGCCGCCCATCCGCCCAACGCGGAACGCCCGCCTTGCTCCACCGTGAAATGGGCGTCGAGGTTGAGGGCTTGGACGGTGGTCAGGGCGTTCTCGTTTCGGTTCAAGTGGGCCCACCGGGCCTGAACGGCTGCGGTGGTCGGCTGGGCCACCAAGGCCGCGGTGGCGCGTTCGAGGAAATCGGGCTCGGGCACGAAGTCCGCGTCGAAGATTGCCACAAAATCCGCCTCGGGCGACGCTCGCAGCCCCGCATCCAAGGCACCCGCCTTGAAACCCGAGCGATCCGAGCGCCTCAGGTGGGACCAACGGGCGGGATGTGCTGCGGCGTGTTCGACGAGCCAAGCGGCCACGAGGTCCGGCGTGGAGTCGGTGCTGTCGTCGAGGATTTGGATGTGCAGGTCGCCTCCTGACCAGCGGAGTTGAGCAATGGCCTGCAGCAAGCGCTCCACGACCGCGGACTCGTTGTAGAGCGGAAGTTGAACGAGGAGGTTGCCGGCAGGACGGGGCCCATCGGCAGGCAGCTTGGGGCTGCGGCGTGAAGCCCGAATGAGGGTGAGCTGCATGCCGCCTTGCAGGAGCATGGCTGTTCCTGAGAGGAAGTACAACGCAATGAACGCAATCCAAAGCGCCGTCATCCCCGTCGGAACTGAAGGATGAACAAGGTGGACAGGATCTTGTAGCCGGCGAGTACCGTGCCTGTGAGGGTGCCGCTGACCTTCGAGGTGCCGATGCGCGGGCGGTAGTCCACGGGGATCTCGACGCCGCGCAGCCCGAGTTGCGCCGCACGGATTTGCATTTCCACGGTCCAACCGTAGTTGCGGTCGCGCATGCCGAGTTGCTCGTAGGCGGATCGCGTGATGGCTCGGAAGGGCCCGAGGTCCGTGTAGTGGACGCCGTAAATCCAGCGCATGAGGGTGGTGGCGAGCCAGTTGCCAAATCGCTGTTGCGGCATCAACGAGCCCGCCTCGCGGTGTCCCAATTCGCGGGAACCGATGACGAGGTCGGCGGAGTCGGTGGTGAGGGGGTGGAGGAGATCGGGGATTTGGCCTGGGAAATCGCTGTAATCGCCGTCGAGGAAGACCAACGTCTGCGCGCCCGCCTTCAAAGCGGCATCGATGCCCAGCAAACACGCCGCCCCGTAACCGCGCTCCGGCTGGTGCACCACGTGCGCCCCCGCCGCGGCCGCGACCTCCGCGGTGCGGTCAGTCGAGCCATTGTCCACCACCCAAACCCGCTGCACCCCGCGCGGAATGTCCGCAATGACGCGCCCAATGGCCTCCTCTTCGTTCAGCGCTGGAATGATGACGTGCACCGCAAGACTCCCCCAATTCATGGGCGCAATTTCGCACAGCGACCGCGAACTTGCTTGCCCGCTTCCCGGAATCAGGCCAAATCAACGCCCGGCGCCGACCACAGCCGCATCATGCGCACCCAACGCGCCCAACCCCACGGCCGCAGCACGCGCTTTGGCTCCACCACATACGGCTGTTCCACCAACCGCACAACGGGCGTCGATTCCATCGGGGTGGAACCCGCGTTGCCGTCCAACGCTGCGGTGCGCGCGGCCACGTGGCAACTGCCCGCACAGCAACTGCCGGGCACATCCTTTTCCACGCACAACGTGGCGGCAATCGCCTCGCGGTGTTCAAAGAAATTCAAGACCTCGGCCAATTTCAAGCCGCTATTCAGGAGGAGCAACGCCCCCAAACCGATGAAAGCCATCCATTTGTTCATGGCACGCAAGGTGGGCCGGAGATGCCCGGCGCCTCCTGAGGCCACGCAGTCGAATGCGCTAATTAACCTGATTCGGATCAGTTCGTGCGGCCCGGATACACGGCCAACGCCTCCCGGAGGATGTTGACGGCCTGAAGGATCTTCGGAACGTCCAAGACGTAGGCCATCCGCACCTCATCGAGCCCTGCCCCTTTCGTGGCATAAAATCCGCTGTTGGGGGCCAACATCACGGTAGCTCCTTGCCACTCAAAGGACTCCAACAGCCATTGGCAAAACACGTTGGCATCGTCGATGGGGAAGCGCGCCACCGCGTAAAAGGCGCCGCCCGGGCGAGGACAGGTCACGCCGGGAATGGACTGCAAGCCGTCCACCAAGGCGTCGCGTCGGGCTACGTATTGGGCCCGCACTTCTTCGAAGTAAGCCGGCGGGGTGTTGAGGGCCGCCTCGGAGGCGATTTGGGCCAGGGTGGGCGGACTCAGGCGGGCCATGGCAAATTTCATCGCCGCGCCGTAGACCGCTGCATTGCGCGTGACCAGGGCGCCGATGCGCGCGCCGCACATGCTGTACCGCTTGGAAACGCTGTCGATGACGATGGCGTGGTCTTCGAGGCCGGGCAGGGAGAGGACGCTGTTGGGCAGGATGCCGGAGTAGGCAAATTCCCGGTAGACCTCGTCCGCGAAGAGGTAGAGGTCGTGCTGCTTGACCAAATCCCCCAACGCCGCCAACGCCTCGTCGCTGTAGACCGTTCCGGTCGGGTTGCCGGGGTTGCAGACGAGGATGGCCTTCGTGCGGTCGGTGATGCGCTCGGCGAAGGCCGACATGGGCGGCAAGGCGAATCCGTCGTCCAACCGCGCGGTGACCGGCACGATGCGCACGCCCGCCATTTCCGCGAAGCCGTTGTAATTCGCGTAGAACGGCTCGGGAATGATGACCTCATCGCCGGGGTTCAGGCAGGACATAAAGGCGAAGACGAGGGCCTCGGATCCGCCGGTGGTGACCAGGATTTGGTCCGGGGTCACGTCCACCCCGACGCCCGCATAATAGCGCGCCAACCCCTGTCGGTACGAGGCAAACCCCTCCGAAGGGCTGTACTCCAAAACCGACAAGTCCGACTGCCGCACGGCATCCCACGCGACCTCCGGCGTGGCGATGTCGGGTTGACCGATGTTGAGGTGGATGACCTCACGACCGGCCGCTTTCGCAGCCACCGCGAAGCGAGCGAGCTTGCGGATGGGGCTGTCCGGCATGGACAGGCCTTTTTGAGAGAGGGTGGGCATGGCGGCGCAAATTTAGAGTGGTCGTGCCATCATTCGATGTGGACCGATGAGCGGAATTTCATAGGTGGAAGACAAAAACCGAAACCCCTGCGCCGCGTAAAAATCCAAGGCCACTTCCCGGGCGTCGCACCACAGGAATTGGGCGCCTTGGGAGCGCGCGGCTTCGCAGGCCGCCTCGATGAGGGCTTCGCCGACGCGCTGCCGGCGCCATTCCGCGAGCACGCCCATGGCCCGGAGGCGACGAACGGGGGCGTCCGGAGGAAGGGCTTCGGGGAAGCGATCGGAGCGTTGATTGAAGAGCGAGGCGACCCCGACGATTTCGCCTTCTGGACTGAACGCCCCGAAATGCAGGGCGTCCGGCGCATCGTCGATGTCGATGGTGCACGACGCCACGTCGGGGCGATGCGGCCAAAGCACGCGGTGACGGACCGAGCGGGTTTCGGCGGAGGGAATGCGTCGAACGGTCATTTGAAGTAGCGTTCCCAGTCGCGGCGGTCGCGCTTCGTGGGGCGGCCGACGGGACGGAGGAGGTCTTTTTGGGCCTCCCGGATTTGTTCAAGCTTGGCGATTTCTTCGGGCGCGGTGATGTCGCGGACGAAGGCCTCGACGAGCGGCGCTCCCACCCGGCTCTTCGGGAACCCGGTGACTTCGTAGGTGAAGTGCACCGCGCCTTTGCGGACCACGATGCGCTCCTGCCCCTTCAATTCGAGCGAGGGCTTGACGGGCTTGTCCGCGATGAAGACCTTGCCTTCGCGGCAGTGCTTCGTGGCGAGCGAGCGGGTTTTGAATAGGCGGACCGCCCAGAGGTACTTGTCGATGCGCATGGGGACAAGTTACGCGAGGGCGGTGAGGGAAACGACTGCGGATTCGGCGGCTTGTCGGGAGGCGAAGGCATGCCAAACCCGCTCCTGCCCTCCGCGCGTGCACACCACATCCCAGTACTCCACCCCCGAGGACCGCGGTGCCCCACGTCGGTTCATCAGGGATTGCTTGTGGTGGATGCACGCGAACCGGTCGCCGGGCTGGATGCGGTACCACCGCCCCCAGCGGACCCAGCGCGGTCCGATGCGCCAGCCGGTGAAGGAGCGGAATTGGCCGTTGCGGATTTGGCCCCCGCTGCGGAGCAGAAACGGCCACGGCGCCAAGGCCAGCGCGGCCGCAAGCGCCCCCCACGCTTGGTAACGCAGCGCCACGAACACCGAGACCAACGGCACGAGGCCGAGCATCAGCCCCGCCCCTTGCACGCCATCGTCCCACGTTCGATTTTCCATCAGAGTTCCACGATGATGCCCAAGGCGGGCAGGACCGTTCCCGCGCTCGGATCGAGCACGCGGCGGTCGTAAAAATTGGGGTCGGCACTGAGGATGGGCGCGCCGGTGAAGGGGTCGCGGACGACGTCGTTGACGGGCGGTTGCGGAACGGCGGCTCCGGTGGCGTTTTGGACCTCCGCGAAGATGTCGAGCGACCAGCGCTCAAAGAACCACTTCCGGTCCACGCGGATATCGAGCTGGTGGAACGCCCCGTTGCGCTCCGCGTTCAATTGCGTGTAATCCGGGAGCGGACGGCCGAAGTAGTTCCACTGATCCACGGCGAACGACTGCGGATCCACTGGCGTGTACGGCAGGCCGCCACTGACCAGCAAGCGAGCACCGAGCTCCCAGCCGCTCTCCCACTTCTTCCCGCCGGTCACGCTGAGGATGTGGCGGTTGTCCCAGCTCGACGCCACCCAATCGTCCGGCGACTGCTCGAACTCACTCCGAACAAAGGTGTACGCAAGCAAGCCGTAAAACCCGCGGTTGAGGCGCTGCTGAACCAGCAACTCCGCCCCGTAGGCGCGGCCGATGCCATCGAAGGTCACCGCCTCATTGCCGACCACGCCGAAGTCCGCCCCAAGGTTCGCCAAAGCGATGCCGCGGTTCACGCTCACCGGCGCGTTCAGGTACTTTTTCCAAAACCCTTCCAACGAAACCACGCGGTTCGTCTTGTCGCTCTCCCAACGCAAACCGGTCACCAACTGCCGATTCGACAGGTACCGCGCCTCGCTGCCCGCGTTGATGCGGTTGCCCGCGAAATCGGCGAAGCCGAGGATGGTGTAGGCCGGAAGCTGGCGGTAGATGCCCGCGTTCGCGTTCCACGTCCAACCGGGCGCAAAGGCCCAGCTCAGCGAAGCGCGCGGAGAGGTGTATTCAAGCGGGTTGCGCAAGCCCTCGGCCGCCGAGGAACCGTCGAGCCGGAGTCCTGCAGACCACGTCAACCGGTTGTCGAGCACCCGTTGGCTGGCATTGGCGAACGCACCGTATTTCCACGCCTTGAACGCGGAACTGAATTCCACCGGGGTGAGCACGCCGACGGCATCCAATTCCCGGGACAGCGTGCTGTTCGTGTACTTCACGTATTCCGCACCCAATCCGTAGGTCGCTTCCAATCCGCCCGGGAACGTGCGGCGGCGTTCCGCGCGGAATTTGTTCTCAATTTCCCGCGAGAGGTAGTCGCGCAACAGCGTCGAATCGGGGTTGTTGTCAGCGTTCTTGTAGGCGCGGTTGTTCAGCATGTTTCGGCTGGCCACGAAGGTCCACCGGCCGTCGTCTTGGTAGCGATCCCATTTGGCCCCTTGCGTGTAGTTCCACTGGGTTTGGACATCGAGGAAGCCCAAAATCGCCACCTGGTCCAAATAATCGTCCGCCTCCGTGTCCTCCGCAATCGCGAGGTTCAATTCGAAATCATCCAGCGCCCCGAGCCCAAGGACGGTGATGGCGTTGCGGTCGTCGGGACGCGCGGTCCATTTGAACTGATAATCGTTGTAGATGGGCAGGAACGGCAGCCCCAACGCCTCGAACAGCAATTGGAGGTAGCTCCGGCGGACGCTGGCAATGAGCGAGCTGTTTTCGCCGGTCGGGCCTTCGAGGGTCAAGCCCAAATCGCTGGTCCCCACGACCAAGTTGGCCGTCCACTCGTCGGTACGCGCTTCCTTGAACTTGAACTCGAGGACGCTGCTCAGGGCATTGCCTCGGGCGGCGGGGAACGCGCCGGCGTAGAAATCGATGTTCTCGACGAGGTCGACGTTGATCATGCCCACGGGGCCACCGCTTGCGCCTTGGGTGGCGAAGTGGTTGATGTTGGGGATTTCGATGCCGTCGATGTAGAAGCGGTTTTCGTTGGGGGCGCCGCCTCGGATGACGATGTCGTTGCGGAAGCTCGGGATCGCGGCGACGCCGGGCAACGTGCGGATGGCGCGGCTGATGTCGCGGCCGCCGCCGGGGTTGCGCTTGATTTCGTTGGTTCCGAGGCTGCGGACGCTGAGGGGCGCTTCGGCTTGGGTGGCTCGGCGTTCGACGACGACCTCAGCGGCTTCGATGGCGACGGCTTGCTCGGTCAGGCCGACGCGGATGACCGCCGGGCGGGCGGGCGTGACTTCGATTTCGTAGACCGTCTTCGTTTCGTAACCGACGAAGGAAACGGTCACGTTGCGCAGGCCGGCAGGCACGTTGATCAACTCGAACGCGCCATCGAAATCCGTGGATGCTCCGGAGGATTCGCCTTCGAGCACGATGGTGGCAAAGGGAATGGGGTCGTTGGAAACTGCGTCGAACACGAAACCACGGATGGCTCCGGTTTGGCCCATCAACCAAAGGCCTTGCAGCATCAATGCACCCAGCATCACGCCGCGCAAAACCGAATTCTTCATGGCTTCAAAACAAACGAACTCCGTCACAGTTCTGTTAAAATCTTAGCGCAGGTCCAAATCCAATCGCCGCCGCAGCACGTCCAACCCAGGTTGAGCCGCCACCATGGCGTCGTAGCGATCGCGATCGGTCATGTACTTCATCGTGGGCTCATCGCGCTCCGCCACGTTCACCCGCAATTCCAGTCGCGCATTGCGCAGGTTACGGCGGAGGGCATCGAGCAAATCCGGGCGCACGTCCGCGAGCTGTCCGAGCTGCACATCGTTGATGACTTCGAGGGAAACGACTTCGCCCTGCACCTCGAGTTGGGCGCTTCGCAGCGTGGCGGCCAAGTTCGCGCGTTGGTCAGCTTGCAACTGCGAAGCAAACGCGTCATACGCTTCCTTGACGGATTCGGCCGTCACTGGATCGCGCCAATCGTCTGGAATCGGTGGAAGTTCTTCGGGCTTCTCTTCACGTTCCGTCCCGGCAATCAGGGATTCGGGGACGACCACCTTGACTGCGCGTTTGCGCAAGCCGCCGACTCGAATGGGCGGGGCCTCCCCGACGGGGGCTGCTGGGGCTGGGGCGCTGGAAGGAGTAGGTGCACTGGAAGGCGACGACTCAGTCGCGGGTACGGGCGGAGCCGACTCAGCCCGCAGCGGAGCCGATTCTGGAGAACGCCGGCTGCGCCACGCGTCAGCCAGCACTGGAACCAATGAGGTTATTTTTTTTTTGTCCGCTTCCGAGAGGGAGCAGAGTTGCATCAGCGTGAGTTCCACCAGCAACCGCTGATGTTGGCTCCCTCGGTATTGCACATCGGCTTGGTTCACGTGGTCCAAACCCCGAATCAGGAACACCAACGAGCACTTTGCCGCTTGTTCGGCGAACCGCTTCTTCAGGTCATCCGGCCCTTCAATGAGCGACGTCGTGGCCGCATCCTTCGCCACGAGCACGTTGCGCAGATGCGCTCCCAACCCCGAAATGAAGTGGTGCGGATCGAAACCGCGCCGCACGATTTCATCGAGCACCAAGAGCGCAGGCGCCACTTCGCCCGCCAACGCATGGTCCACGATGGAGAAATACGTGTTGTGGTCGAGAACGTGCAAGTGCTCCGCCACCACATCGTAGGTCAAATTCCGCCCTGCAAACGCCACGAGTTGGTCGAAAATGCTCAACGCATCCCGCAACGCACCATCGGCCTTTTGCGCCACAACGTGCAACGCCGCCTCTTCGGCCGTCACGCCTTCCTTCGCCGCGATGCCTTGCAGGTGCTTCACCATGTCGTCCACGGTGATGCGGTGGAAGTCGAAAATCTGGCAGCGCGACAAGATTGTCGGCAGGATCTTGTGCTTTTCCGTTGTGGCCAAAATGAACACCGCATGCGCCGGCGGCTCCTCCAACGTTTTCAGGAACGCGTTGAAGGCCGCTTGGCTCAGCATGTGCACCTCGTCAATGATGTACACCTTGTACTTGCCACTCTGCGGAGGGATGCGGACCTGATCCACGATGGACCGGATGTCCTCAACCTTGTTGTTGCTCGCCGCGTCGAGTTCGAACACGTTGAACGCTTGGTCCTCGTCGTGGCCTGCATCGAACTGGTTGATGGCGCGCGCGAAAATCCGGGCGGACGTCGTCTTTCCCACGCCGCGGGGACCGCAGAACAAATACGCCTGCGCGATTTGGTTGCTGGCGATGGCCTGCTGCAGGGTGCGGGTGATGCCGGCTTGGCCCACCACGGCATCCCAATCATGCGGACGGTATTTCCTCGCGCTGACGGTGTAATTCGCTTGCTCCATGTGCCTGTTCGTTCTGCGAATATCGGTGGGCTTTCAGGCCAAAACCAACCCGCGTTATCCACAATCGCCCCACACCCCCATCAACGGCCCTTCGGCCCGCCCCACCAATTCCGCGGGAGCACCACGTCTCGGCGGCGCGGAACGTTGGGCGCGTCCAGCGGGTGCGGGATTTGGCTTGCATAGCCTTGGAACTCCGCGCGATCCCGCCGGTGAAATGTGAGCTCAATCAACGGCGGCAACTCAACGCCCTGCACGGTCTTGGTGCCCATCCAATTGTTCGGATGAGCGTGCACCACGCGGTGCGTCTCGAGCAACCGACCGATGGCCGCCTCCACGACCTGGAACATGCCCGGGCTCGCCCACCACTCCACGGAGTGGAATTCGATGACGAGCACGCGGAATCGGCTGAGCAGTTCGGGCGTGGCATCCAAGAGGAGTTCGTATTCGGCGCCTTCGATGTCGATTTGGGCCATCAAATCCGACCGGGCGTCCACCGACGATTCCTTCACCCAATCCTGCAGGCTTAGCCGATCCGTGCGCCCCCGGGCCCCGACGAACTCCTTGCGAAAATGCACACCAGGCAGGCCCGCGATGCCGGAAGCCGGCCCCTCCACGGACGCATCCGCCAAGTGAACCGCCATGCCGCGGCCCAACGCATCGGCTTCAAACGCGCTACTACGGTCCACACCAGGAGAAAACAGCGCCGCGATGCCGTCGAGGTCATCGGGCACCAAATACCCCCCATCCCGGGCCCCACCCATTCGGATCAATGGAATGTTCGTAGTTTCGGGATGCAGGCGCTCGATGAAGCGTTGCAACGCCTTTTTGGATGAGCCGGTGTAGAGGAAGCCGAGGCGCTCGAGCGGACGCAAGATGCGGTGCTTCCAAACTTGGGAGTTCTTCACGCCGACGAACTTAAGGGACAGGGCTTGGAATTCAGAGGAAGGGGATGTACTTTTGCGCCCCACTAATCTAAAAGTGTTCCCATGAACCGTTACGAAACTGTTTTCATCATGACTCCCGTGCTGTCTGCCGAGCAGGTAGCGGAAACAGTTGAGAAGTTCCGTGCTTTCTTGAAAGAACATGGCGCCGCCATCGTTCACGAAGAAGCATGGGGATTGCGGAAGTTGGCTTACCCCATCCAGAAGAAGTCCACGGGCTTCTACCAGTTGTTGGAGTTTGAAGCTGACCCCTCTGTGATCTTGCCCTTCGAGACTGAATTCCGCCGGGACGAACGCATCATCCGCTTCCTTTCTACGCGGATGGACAAGCACCACGTTGCCTACGCTGAATCGCGTCGCAACAAGTCGTCGAACGCCGCTGCGGCCCAATCCGAAGCGCAAGCTTAATCCCAAAATCACCGATCATGGCTGACAAGAACGTACGCTACCTGAATCCGATCAACATCGATACGCAGAAGGAGAAGTACTGCCGCTTCAAGGTGAAGGGCATCAAGTACATCGACTACAAGGATCCGGATTTCCTGTTGATGCTTTGCAACGAGCAAGGCAAAATCCTCCCCCGCCGATTGACCGGTACTTCGCTGAAGTACCAACGCAAAGTGGGGCAGGCCATCAAGAAGGCTCGCCATTTGGCCCTCCTCCCTTACGTCGCTGACAACCTCCGTTAATCCCGACGATCATGGACATCATTCTGAAGCAAGACGTCGAGAACCTCGGCAACAAGCACGACATCGTGACCGTGAAACCCGGTTACGCACGGAATTTCCTGATTCCTCA
>CAYMHW010000041.1:0-20575 GCA_964390365.1 uncultured Comamonadaceae bacterium
CGGAGGCTGCCACGTCAATCACCGGGTCCGTCGTGTCTTCGATCGTGAACGTGGCTGTTGTAGAAGTGGGGTTGCCGCATTCATCCGTCGCCGTAAACGTCACCAAAGCGGACCCAGTCTCGCCGCAGTCGTCGGTCAAGCCCGAGTAGTTGTGGCTCCACGAAACGCCTCCGCAATTGTCGGTAGCGGCCGCACCTGCAAAGCTGTCCAACCACGCTTGAAGTTCTGCCAAATTCCCTGCACCGTCGCACTCAACCGTCAGGTCAGCAGGAGCCACGGTAACCGTTGGAGGCGTTTCATCCTCTACGGTAACGACTTGGACGTGAATGGCCTCATTGCCCGAGCAGTCGTAAGCCGACCACGTGCGGGTGATGGTGTACTCGCCGGGGCATGTGCCCGCTTCAGTGGACTCATCGAACGTCACCGCCACAGGACCATCGCAGTCGTCCTCCGCGGTCACGACCGGAACGGCAGGCACGTTGTCGCACGCTGCCGTGACCGAAGCCGGAGCACCGATGAACAGAGGCGCTTGGGTGTCGTTCCGAAGAACATGCTGGACCTGCATGTAATACGAGTTGCAAGTCGCGTCAAATGCGCTGTAGTACAAATCAGCGAACTCGCCGCCGCACGTGATCGGCGGGGGCGATTGCGGCATTTCAACCAAATCCACCACCACGTCACCGGCCATGCCCATGACATTGGCTCCGTTCATCACCCCTTGCCAAGCAAACCAACCTCCGAAACCAAACTCACAGTTGTGGAAGTTTCCACCAACCCCCAACTGAAACATCTTTGACATGCTCACCGGCATGTGCGTCAAATTCAAGTAAGAGCCCGCCAAAGACCCCGTACCCGAGAGGTAGCTCTGGTCGGGGTTGAGTTCATACACCGTTTGGATGTCCTCGTTGCCATCGGGGCATTGAGTCAGGAAGGAATGGTTGGGATCTTCATTCAGCCATTCGTTCGCATCCTGACCTGCAATGAAGGTGAGGAACACATCAAAGGTCGACGAGGGATCGTTTTCGTTCGCGACCGTACCCATAAGTACTGCAACACCGTTGGGGTACTCGATGAATTCCATCGGACCGACCTCGTACCAAAAAGACGACAAACCCAAATCCACGAGCGCAGGGTGCTGGTCGACACCATAAATGCGCAGCGCTCCATCTTCACCATCGCCGTACGCGGTCGTTGCTTGGTAGGTGGTAATCGGCGAAGTTCCGTCCCCGAAGAACGACTCCACCGACAGCACGTCCGCGAAGCAATTCGTTGCGGTGACGGATGGATCCGTGTCCGTCGGCAGGTCGTCGATGCATTGGACTTCGTAGTCATCGATGCTCGGCGACCAGCTCACGAAGCAGTTGTCGCACGTGTAGGGATCGCCATTGCAGTCGAAACCCACTGCAGGGAAGTCGCACGTGCCGTCGTCTTCAGTCGCAAACTCCTCGTAGTTGCAGGCCGCTGCATCCGTGCAACCCAACACCTCCAACAGGTCGCAAATGCCATCGCCGTCTGCATCACTCAAGCAATTCCCATCGCAATCCACCAACACCGACACCGGATAGGTGCACGTTCCGTCTTCCTCGGTTGCGCCCGTGAAGTTGCAGGCGGCGGGGTCGGTGCAACCCAGCACCTCATTGGCGTCGCAAACACCGTCTCCATCTGCATCCGCGATGCAGGCCCCCGAGCAATCGTAGCCCGCATCGGCATACGAACACGATCCGTCGTCATCCACTGCGTCAACGTCGTAGTTGCACGCCACAGGATCGGTGCAGCCATCGCCCGACGGGAGGTACGGATTGTTGGTTGAAATCGGCATCACGCCGCGGAACTCGGATTCTTGTGCTCCATTTTGGAAGACCTGAACGTAAAATTGGCCGCTGATTTCACCTTGTGTGGTGATTTGAGCGACCAACACCTTCAAATCGTCTCCAGCAAAAGCAGGCCCTGAAACATCTCCAGAACCTGGGAAGAGCGTGTAGATGGCAAAACCGTCGATGTCATCCACCAACACGTTCATTCCTGAGTTGAATGCCGTGAAGGGATTGATGTCACCGGTCGCCTGCATCACCTCGAAGTCCGGAGTTTCCGTCTCAGCACCGATGGTCAACCAGCTATCGTACTGGAGGTTGGGAAAGATGGGGAAGAAGTTCGGGTTGATGTTGGCGCCGTAGTTCGAACCAAACGTCAAATCGTTGTACCAGGCTGGCGTCGACGTGGAGTTCAATTCGAACTCATAGTCCTGCGAGCCCGCCACGGCGGAGACGAAATCCAATTCATTCAGCGTGTGAACATAAAGTCGGTATGTGGTGTAACCTGTAAGGTCTACTCCCCCTACAGGTCCATCGTGAACAACATGTTCTTCGATTCCCAGCCAATAGCCCTCAGGGACATAGTTGGCTGGATTGTAAGGCAGGTCCCCGGTGGATTGGGACCATGCTGTGCTCAGCGCTAAAAAAGCAAAACTGAGCGTGCATAACAGTTTACGCATGACGCAAGTGAATTGGTTTTCGTTTCATTCAACACACAAGGGAAGTCCCAAAGGGGGTTCAGACCTCGCCCATTAGTGCGTGTCGAATCTACGCACAATCGCACCTACAAAGCAAGTAAAACCCTCAATTCGTCTAAGCGGATTCCGCGCCTGTCGTCAAAATTCTGCATTTGGCGCGCCTTTCGGCCTGCATCGAACGGCGTCACCGAAAAAAATCGGGCGAATTGATGGCAGCATCTCGAGTTCCCTATTATCTTTGCCCCCCACTTCGGTACTATAGCTCAGTTGGTAGAGCAACGGATTGAAAATCCGTGTGTCCCAGGTTCGAATCCCGGTAGTACCACAAGAAACCCACCTGCAACGGTGGGTTTTTTTTTGCCCATCGGAAACGCATGCGGCATGTAGTTTTGCACCAACTGATTCATTGCCAATCCATGCGCACCTTCATCGCAACCACCTCTACCGATTTCGCTCGCCACATCGAGGGCTACGACCGGGTGTTCATCGTGCGCGACGAACGCCTCGCTTTCGAGCGCTGTGTTCCGTGGTTGCCGGCGTCGGCCCGCGTGATTGGGGAACACGCTCTGGCCTCGGGCGAAGTGGCTAAGGACCTCGACTCGATCGCCCGCGCCTGGAAGGCCTTGATGGACGCTGGCGCTGACCGCAACACCCTGCTGTGCGCGTTTGGCGGAGGGAGCACCACGGATGCGGCCGGGTTCATCGGGGCGACGTACAAGCGGGGCATGTCGGTGGCCTTGGTTCCGACGACGGTGGTGGGCATGGTGGACGCTTCTATAGGCGGAAAAACAGGGATTAATTTCAATGATTTAAAAAACCAAATCGGCACCTTCTCCCCCCCCATCGCCATCGGCATTGCCCCACATTGGCTCGAAACCCTTCCAGAAATGGAACGCCTGAGCGGGTGGATGGAGATGCTGAAGCACGCCTACATCGACGGGCCGGAGGCTGTTGATCGCGCCCACCGGGTGAATCAACTCGAGGACATCGCGCCGATGATCGCGGATTCGGCACAAGTGAAGGTGCGCGTCGTGGAAGTCGACCCGGAAGAACGCGGGTTGCGGAAGGCCCTGAACTTCGGGCACACCTTGGGGCATGCACTGGAAGCCGCAGCCTGGGAGGCGGGGCGCCCGATTGCGCATGGCTTGGCGGTCGGGTTTGGGATGGCGTTCGCGTTGCGGGCATCGGTGGAGCTGGGAGCGGGACTTCGCGCGGACCAGGCGGATGCGGCACTCGAGCGGTTGCGGTTTTGGTTGGCTTCGACTCCGATACCGGAAGCCACGACAGAAAGGCTTTGGGCTGCCATGCAACACGATAAGAAAAACCGGAACGGGGTGGTGATGGAAGTTTGGCTGGCCGATTGGGGCGAGCCGCGGTGGGACCAACCGTTAAAAAAGGAGGATTTCCAACGGATTTGGTCGAAAACCCGGGCGGATTTCGCCGACTGACCGGAGGAGTCGTTCTATTTTTGTCCCATGCAACGCACCGCTGCGGAACTCGCACACCTACTCGAAGGAACCCTGGACGGGGATGCCGCAGTCGAGGTGAACCAACTTTCCAAAATCGAAGAAGGCGTGAAAGGTGGGGTGACCTTTTTGGCCAACATGGACTACGAGGGGCACCTGTACACCACCTCCGCCAGCGTTGCGGTGGTCGCCGAGGCGTTCCAACCCGCACGTCCGTTGCCGACTGGCCTGACGCTCATTCGGGTGCCAGATCCGTATGTTGCCTTCGGAAAGTTGCTCGAGCTGGTGAGCCACGAGGAAGGTCGCGCAACGGGCATCCACCCGACGGCCATCATTGAGCCCGGAGTGGAATTGGGCGCGGATTGCTCCGTGGGACCCTATGTGGTCGTCGAAGCCGGCAGCCGCATCGGACCGGGCACCGAATTGCGAGCACACGTTCACATTGGACGCAACGTCACGGTCGGCGAGCGCTGCGTGTTGCACTCGGGCGTGCACGTGATGGACCGCTGCGTCGTGGGCAAGGAATGCGTGCTGCATCCGCGGGTGGTCATCGGTGCGGATGGATTTGGGTTTGCTCCGCAGCAGGATGACACCTATAAGAAGGTACCCCAAACAGGAAACGTCATCCTCGGCGATCGCTGCGAAATCGGGGCCGGCACCACCATCGACCGCGCGACGCTCGGGGCGACCCGCCTCGAAGAAGGGGTCAAGCTCGACAACCTCATCCAGGTCGCGCACAACGTCACCATCGGCGCGCACACCGTCATCGCCGCCCAAACCGGCATCGCCGGATCCACCCACATCGGCGCCCGGTGCATGATCGGCGGCCAAGTCGGCATCGCCGGCCACCTCCGCATCGCCGACGGCGTCCGCATCGCCGCCCAAACCGGCATTGCCGCCAGCATCACCCGCGAAAACGCGGTGTACCAAGGCACCCCAGCCCTCCCCATCAAGGACTTCCAGAAACAGCAGTTGGCCTTGAGGAAGACGACGCGCGAAGACCTGCTCAAACGGGTGGCCATTTTGGAACAACAACTCAATCAACTTCGCTCGTAACCCGTTCCACGAGCGCTACATACCATGCACACCTCACAACGGACCTTGGCTTCGGCCATCACCTTTGAAGGCATCGGCCTGCACACCGGCGAATTCAACCGCATGACGGTCGAACCCGCCCCTGCGAACCACGGCTACAAATTTCAGCGCATCGACGTAGAAGGCCAGCCCATCATCGACGCCGACGTCGACCGGGTTGTGGGGACGCAGCGTGGAACCACCCTCGAGCAGCACGGCGCGAAGGTGCACACCACGGAGCACATCCTCGCCGCGCTCTACGGGTGCGAAGTCGACAACGTGCTCATCAAAATCGAAGGCCCCGAAATCCCCATCATGGACGGAAGCGCTCGGGCGTTCGTGGCGGCCATTCAAGCGGCGGGCTTCACGGAGCAAGATGCCCCGCGGAAGTTTTTCACCCTCAAGAGCAACATCGCCTTCGAAGACACGGAAAAGGACGTGGAGATGTTGGCGGTGCCCGAGCCCGATGGCGAGTTCCGGTTGACGGTGATGGTGGACTACCATTCGCCCGTATTGGGAACGCAGCATGCGAGCATGTACTCGTTGGAGGAGTTTGCGGAGGAGATTGCCTCGTGCCGGACGTTTGTGTTTTTGAAGGAGGTCGCGAATTTGGCGCGGGAGGGGTTGATCAAGGGAGGGGACGTGGACAATGCGGTGGTGTTGGTGGAGCGGCCCTATTCGGACGCCGAGTTGGCGGAGATCGCGGAGTTGGTGGGCAAATCGTCGCTCGAGGTGCACGTGGAAACGAAGGGGGTGCTGAACACCACGCCGTTGCGGTTCGACAACGAGCCCGCCCGGCACAAGTTGTTGGACATCGTGGGGGATTTGGCCTTGACGGGGCATTTCATCCAAGGGCACATCCTCGCCGCGCGCCCAGGACACGCGGGCAACGTGGCCTTTGCGAAACTCCTGAAGCAGCGCATCAAGGCGGAAGCGGGCTTGCCCAACCTCGACCCCGAACGCCCGTCCATCCTCGACATCAACGACATCAGCCGGATGCTGCCGCACCGGTACCCGTTCCTCCTCGTCGACCGCATCCTCGAGATGAACGAATCGAGCATCACGGGCGTGAAGAACGTCACGATGAACGAGCCGTTCTTCACCGGCCACTTCCCTGGAAACCCGGTGATGCCGGGCGTTTTGCAGGTTGAGGCGATGGCACAGGTGGGCGGAATTTTTGCCTTGAGCAGCGTCGAGAACCCGGAGGAGTACACCACCTACTTCATGAAAATCGACAACGTGCGCTTCAAGCAGAAGGTGCTGCCGGGCGACACCATCGTCTTCCACCTCGAGCTGTTGTCGCCGATTCGCCGGGGGTTGGTGAACATGCGTGGCCGCGGATTTGTGCGGGGCCAGCTGGTTTCAGAGGCCGAGATGTTGGCCCAAATCGCCAAGCAGCCCTAACCGCCCACTCCGCCGTAACTTAACGCCGTGATTTCCCCCCTCGCCCACGTTGACCCCGCCGCCCAAATCGGCTCCGGGGTGCACATTGAGCCCTTCGCCTTCATCGGCGCCGACGTCGTCATCGGTGATGGCACGTGGATCGGTCCGCACGCCACCATCCTCGATGGCGCCCGCATCGGCAAGGACTGTAAAATCTTCCCCGGCGCCGTCATCAGTGGCATCCCGCAAGACCTAAAGTACGCGGGCGAACAAACCACCGCCGAAGTGGGCGACCGCACGGTCATCCGGGAATGCGTGACCATCAACCGCGGCACCTCGGACCGCAACCGCACGGTCGTCGGTTCGGATTGCCTCTTGATGGCCTATACCCACATCGCCCACGACGCCCTCCTCGGCGACCACGTCATCGTGGCGAACTCCGGGAACATCGCAGGACACGTGACCGTGGAGGACTGGGTCATCATTGAAGGGATGGTCGGCATTCAACAGTTCGTCACCATCGGCCAGCACGCCTTCGTGGCGGGCGGATCCCTCGTCCGGAAGAACATCCCGCCGTTCATCAAGGCCGCCCGGGAGCCCCTCTCCTTCATCGGCGTAAACAGCATCGGACTGCGGCGGCGCGGATTCTCCCACGACCGCGTCCTCCGCATCGAGGACATCTACCGCACGCTGTACGTCCAAAACGGCAACCTCACCCAAGCCCTGAAGATCGCGGACGCGGAATTGCCCGCGAGCGATGACAAGGATACGGTGCTGGCGTTCATTGCGAGCAGCGACAAGGGCGTCATCCGCGGCCCGTTTTGATTCCGATTGCGTTCGAGGCTCGGGATGTGGGGCACCGGTTTGGCAACCGCTGGGTGTTCCAGGGCGTGTCGGGAACGTTCAAGGCTGGGGAGCACGGGGTCATTCGCGGGGCGAACGGGAGCGGCAAGTCCACCCTCGGGCGGATTTTCACCGGAGCGTTGCAGGCCACGAGCGGTGAGCTGACTTGGACCTCCGGCGCGGACTCGTGGGATTGGCAGCAACGGGATGAGCTCGTTTTGCGCACGTTGTTGATGGCACCGGCTGCAGCGCTGCATCCCGACTTGACGGTGCGCGAGGCGTGCGCCTTTCACGGGCGGTTCCGGTCGTGGTGGCCGGGCTTTGAGCCGCTTCAGGCCTTGGGCGCAGCGGGAATGGCCCACGCCTTTGACAAACCGCTTCGCACGTTGAGTTCTGGCATGCGGCAACGCGTGCAGCTCACCGTCGCCCTTGGCACGGAATCCGGGCTCATTTGCTTGGACGAACCGTGTGCGAACCTCGATCAGCGGGGCATCGATTGGTACCGTGAACTGCTGCACGCCACGCGACCGCGAACCACCACGCTCGTTTGTTCCAACGACCGAAAGGAGGACCACCTCGAGCCGGATTGGATGCTGGAACTGCGCTGAGTGCATTTTTTTTCGCCCCCGCTATCCCGCATTGCATCAGGGGTACTGAGGGATATACCTGATTTTTTTCAGCCTTCATCGAAACTTTCGCGGAACCGCTTCCGTAAAGGTGCTCGAAACTGAAAATGAATTAAATCCCTCAGTCATGAACCTCAAAACGTTCTTCTCTTACTTGGCGGTTGTGGCGATCCTCGTCACTTGGGCTGCCACTTCGAATGCCCAGTCGGCGTTGTCTTCTGAAACGAGCATTTTCGACGGCATTTCCCACGATTGCATCACCCAATCAAGTGTGGGGTCTTCTTCTGTTTGGCTCAAGGAAGCTTCTGCAAGCCAAACCTTCCGTGCGTGCAGCAACGGCATGTTGCAAGCGTTGTACATCAACGTTTTGGAGTCGCCGCAATTCAACCAGTTGGGCGTGCAATTGTACGGTCCGCAAGGCGATTTGTTGGTCAACAACACGATTGAAATCCGCGAAGGTCAATCCGGAATCGTCAAAATCAAGATGCCGGTGCTCGTGACGGAAGACGTCGAATACACCATCGGCCTGCGGGGAGGTTCGTGCCGCCTCAAGCTCGGTGCCGTGCGCACGAGCGAAGCCGACGGATCGTTCTCAATCGACGGCTGGAATTTGGCTGGACAACTCGAGTTCGCTGTGGGCCAAACCGACCGCAACGTCGAGCAAGCCAACATGGGCCGCGTGGACGTTCCGAACACCTACGACGACGGATCGTCGACGGACAACCCGCTTGCCGATTCCTTCATCGCGTTCCCCAACCCGTTCCAGGGCGAGTTGAACGTGGAGTTCACGAAAGCATTGAAAGGCGAGACGCAAATCGTGCTCTCTGACTTGAGCGGCAACGTCATCAGCCGCGAAGTGCGCTCCGATGTCCAGTGGGGCGAGCGCATCACGATCCAACCTCGCTACGACTTGTTGCCCGGTGTCTATGCCGTGCGCATCCTCAACGGGACCAACGTGACCAACTACACGGTGCTCAAGAACTGAGCAACCCCGTGTCACTTGATAACCGCTTAACCAGGAAGCCCCTCCCTTGTGGAGGGGCTTTTTTCGTTTCAGCGGGCGAGGTCAAAAACGGTCTTGACGGGAGCGAACACGTGGCCGGGAAGTTCCACGAACCAGGTGAGCCAGCCGGACATCGAGCCATTCCACAGGCCCGGGCGTTCGAGGATGCGGAGGGTTTGGCCTTCCACCACTTTTTCGGCCGTGAAGAACGCCTGCTCATCGGCGAAGGTGCGGATGTCCAAACGCGCGCCCTCCAAGCCCAGGAAGGAAACCGCGAGGTCCACGGGGTTGAAGTGGGTGCCTTCGGCGACTTTTCCATCGGGCAGTTCCGCGGCCTCCACGATGCCCGGGCGGAAGAACCCGTCCGAATCGGCGACCCAAAACGGACCGCCGCCGGGCTGTCCGGTGTTGGGCACCACGCCCGCCACGCGCATGGGCCGATCGAGGTGGTAGCGCCACTGTTCCAGGGTGGTCGGGCGTTCCGCGCCCTGCACAAACCGGCTCAGCCACGTCCAGGCCGACGCCCCCGCTTCGGGCTCGTCGCGGCACAACCGCTCCCACAGCGCGGCGCGCTCGGCTTCAAGGTGCCACAATGTGCCGAGCAATGCCCAGCGCCACCGGTTGCGCTCCTCGTAGCGGGTGGGCGCGACCGCGTTGTCGATGTTCCGCATCACCACCGCCGAGACCTCCATGGAAGCGAGGTTCTCGAGCAATGCGCCGTGACCCCCCGGCCGGAACAGGAGGTCACCGCCCGACGTACGGGCCAATTCATTGCGCGCCACATCCCAAGCCAGCGTGTCAGTGGCCGGGTGTTGGACCTCCCAGCGCACGTCCTCCCAGCCCGCATACCGTTCGGGCACGGCGGCTTGGAAGGCGGGAGGCACCGTGAACACGAGGGGGCCACCGCCCAAGGCCTGCCACTCGGCGCGGTGGGCATCGAAGGCGGTTTGCAGGGCGCCATCGGGACCGGTGAAGAAGGGCACTTCCCCCTTGGGCAGGGCGGCGAAACGCTCCAGGATTTGGCCTGACAGCCGCTCGATATCCGATTCCGGGAACTGCTTCGCAAACGGCATCGACGGCCAAGCCGCCCGCAACCGCTCCGCTACCTCCGGATCCAGCGGCGGATGCAAGTCCTTGAACATCCGCGTGGCCGCCCCGGAAGCCGGAATGAATCCCGCCACCTGCTGCCCCGCGCGCAGCCGCTCCTTCGCGAACGCCACGCGCTCCTCCAGCTCACGTTCCGTCCATTGCGCAATCCCAGACTCCACGGTACACGCCCGTTCGACCCTCCGATTCCGATGCCCTTCCCGCAGCTGTTTCACCTGCCGTTCCGCGTCCGTTGTCGTCCAACCGCGCTCCTCAAAGGCCTTCCCGTCTTTCTGTTTCCAATCCATGTCCTTCAAATGTAAATCAGATGCGATGGAATCGCCACGGCCGACATCGGGCTTGACAATTCGGCAACGTCGGGTTGTAACTTAGGGGCATGAGCAAAGGAAATGTACTCGTCACTGGCGGGGCCGGGTTCATCGGTTCGCACACGGTGGTGGAGTTGGCGGCTGCGGGATACCGCCCGGTGGTGGTGGACAATTTGGCGAACTCGGATCGGAAGGTGCTGCGGGGATTGGCCGCGCTCGTGGGCGAGGAGGTGGCGTTTCACGAGGTGGATTGCACGGATGCCGCAGCGCTCGAGGGGGTATTCCAAACCGAGGGACCGTTCGTCGGCGCCATCCACTTCGCCGCCTACAAAGCCGTGGGGGAAAGCGTGGAGCGGCCGACGGCTTACTTCCTGAACAACATCGGGTCGACCGCCGTCTTGCTCGATGCGCTGACCGCGCATGGGGTGCGGCGTTTGGTCTTCAGCAGCAG
The DNA here is from genome assembly GCA_964390365.1 of uncultured Comamonadaceae bacterium. Lineage (GTDB taxonomy): Bacteria > Bacteroidota > Bacteroidia > Flavobacteriales_D > Sanyastnellaceae > JALQTD01. The sequence continues at coordinate 10,771 of CAYMHW010000041.1, forward strand.
CTGCACCGTTTACGGGGAGCCGGAAAGCACGCGGGTCGACGAGTCGGCGCCCATTCGTGCAGCGGAATCGCCCTACGGCTTCACGAAGCAGGCGTGCGAGCGGCTCATCACCGACCACCACGCAGCACACCCCGCGCTGAGCGCCACGCTGTTGCGGTACTTCAATCCCATCGGGGCGCACCCGAGCGCGGTCATCGGCGAGCTGCCCCTCGGAAGGCCGAACAACCTCATCCCCTTCCTGACCCAAGCGGTGGCGGGATTGCGCGAGCCGCTGACGGTCTTCGGGAACGACTACCCCACGCCGGACGGCACGTGCATTCGGGATTACATTCACGTGGTGGACTTGGCGAAGGCGCACGTGGCCGCGATGGAGCGTGCCCCGGAGGGGTTGTCGGTGTACAATTTGGGGACGGGGAACGGGGCGTCGGTGAAGGAGGTCATCGACGCGTTCGAACGGGCGACGGGCCGAGCCGTGCCGCACCAAATGGGACCGCGGCGGGCGGGCGATGTCGTGGCGATTTACGCGGACGCTTCGAAGGCGTTGCGGGAGTTGGGGTGGAAGACGGAGCGGAGTTTGGAGGAGGCGCTGGCCGATGCGTGGCGGTGGCAAGAGGCCGTCACGCGCTGAGGAGGACGCAGCCGTACATGGCGAGAACGCCCCACAGGAAGCCGGCGTAGACTTGGGGTTCCGTGTGGGCGCGAAGGGCGAGCCGGGAAGTGCCGATGAGGCCGGCGGCGACGACCCAAAACGCGAGGAGCGGGAAGTGGGTGGTGAATTGGATTTGGCCTAAGGCGAACACCGCGCCCACCACGCCGCCCGCGGCCATCGTGTGCATCGACAGCTTGAACCACCGCGTCACCACGATGCCCCCCGCGATCGACACCACGACCCCGAGCAGCATGCCGACAAACTCCGGCGGCGTGTGCACCGAACGATCGGAAGCCACCACGTACAAGGTCATGCTGTAATACGCGAGCACCAGCGTGAACGGCCACGTCCGCTGCGCCCGATCCCGGATCTCCAAATCGCCGATGAAGCCCCGGCGGAACAGCAGGTACAACGAAACGGCGGCCCCGAACGTGTTCACCAGCAGGATGAAGCCGAAGTACAGGAACGACGTGGGATGCGCCTGCATGAAATCGTTCACCGCGAACAGCGTGAGCAGGGTGTAGAGCGGCATGAGCAACGGGTGCCCGACCGTCGAAATCGCCCGTGCCCAGAGCGGTCCCTTCACAGCTCCTTGCGCATGCGGGCCACGGGGATCCCTAATTGCTCGCGGTACTTCGCGACGGTGCGGCGGGCGATGTTGTAGCCCTTGTCGTTGAGGAGGCGACCGAGTTTCTCGTCGGTGAGGGGGCGGCGCTTGTCCTCGGCTTCGATGGCGTCGGAGAGGATCTTCTTGACCTCGCGGGAGCTGACTTCTTCGCCGGTTTCGGTGGTCAGGCTCTCGCTGAAGAAGCTCTTGAGGAGGAAGGTGCCGTACGGCGTGGCGACGTATTTCGAGTTCGCCACGCGGGAGACCGTGCTGATGTCCATGCCGATGCGGTCGGCGATGTCCTTGAGGATCATGGGCTTGAGGTCGGTCTCGTCGCCCGTCAGGAAGTATTCGCGCTGGTGTTCCACGATGGCCTCCATGGTGGTGGAAAGGGTGGCGTGGCGCTGGCGGACGGCGTCGACGAACCATTTGGCGGCGTCGACTTTCGCTTTGACGAAGGCGAGGGCTTCCTTGCTGGCGGCATCGGTTTTCGCACCGCTCGCGTAGGTCTGCATCATTTCCTTGTACTGCGGGCTGATGCGGAGGTCCGGGGCGTTGCGCTGGTTGAGTTGCAGCCGGATTTCGTCGTCTTCCACGGCCAAAAGAAAATCCGGCACCACCACCGCAGCCGTCCCCCGGCTCGAATCGGAACCGGAGCCTCCGGGCTTGGGGTTCAGCTTTTGGATCTCATCGAGGGCGTCCTTGAGCTCGTCTTCGGTGAGTTCGAGGCGCTTCATGATGCGGTCGTAGTGCTTCTTCGAGAAGGACTCGAATTGGCGGTCGATGACGCGGAAGGCCACGCCGAGCGCCCAGCGCCGGTCGCGGTCGAGGTGGGGGTCCTCGAGTTTCCGATCGAGTTGGAGGAGCAGGCATTCGCGCAGGTCGCGGGCGCCCACGCCGGCGGGATCGAGGGTTTGGACCAGTTCAAGGGCCTCCTCCAACGCTTCCGCCTCGACCTCGATGCCTTGCGTGAAGGCCAAATCGTTCACCATGCTCTCGATGTCGCGGCGCAAGTACCCCGCCTCGTCCAAGTTCCCGATGACCAACTCCGCCAACGCCCGCTGCTCCTCGTCGCGCACCACGAATCCCAGCTGCGTGATCAGGAACTCCATGAACGTGGTTCCGCCTGCATACGGCACCGAACGCTCCTCGTCGTCGGCGCTGTGGTTGTTCGCGCTCAGCTTGTAGTCCGGCGTGTCGTCGTCGAGGTATTCGCTGAAATCGAATTCCTCCAACGCCTCGGAGGTTTCGCCCGCCTCTTCCCCGAGGTCGTCGGCCTCCCACTCCTCCCCGCCCTCTTCCAGCGCGGGATTCGCCTCCAGTTCCTCCTTGATGCGCGCCTCCAATTCCATCGTGGGAACTTGCAGCAGCTTCATCAACTGAATTTGCTGCGGAGAGAGCTTTTGGAGGAGCTTCTGTTGGAGGCTCTGCTTCAGCATGGCGTCAGAATTCGGCGTTTTGCGGGGTTCGGGGGAACGGGATGACGTCGCGGATGTTGCCCATGCCCGTCACGTACATGACGAGGCGCTCGAAGCCCATCCCGAAGCCGCTGTGCACCGCGGACCCAAACCGCCGCGTGTCGAGGTACCACCAAACGTGTTCCTCCGGGATATTGAAGTCCGCACATTTCTTCTGCAAGACGTCCAAGCGCTCCTCCCGTTGGCTGCCGCCGATGAGTTCGCCGATGCCCGGCACGAGCACGTCCATCGCCGCGACCGTTTTGCCGTCTTCGTTCGCCCGCATGTAGAAAGCCTTGATGGCGGCGGGGTAGTCGGTGAGGATGACCGGGCCGTTGAAGTGCTTTTCCACGAGCCACCGTTCGTGCTCCGATTGCAGGTCGATGCCCCATTCGACGGGGTACTTGAACTGCTTCTTCTTGAACGGCTTCGACTGCTGCAGGAGCTCGATGGCCTCGGTGTAGGTCACGTGTTGAAACGGCGTTTCGGCGACCGCGCGCAGCCGTTCGCGCAGCGGTTGCGCATGGCGTTCCTGCTGCGGAAGTCCTTTCTCCGCCTCGATTTCCCGGTTTTCCAGGAAGGCCAAATCCTCATCGCACCCCGCCAACACCTCCGCAAGCACGCTCCGCAAGCAATCCTCCGCCAGGGCCATGTTGTCCTTCAAATCCGCAAACGCCACCTCCGGCTCGATCATCCAAAACTCCGCCAAGTGGCGCGACGTGTTCGAATTCTCCGCCCGGAACGTGGGCCCGAAGGTGTACACCTGCCCAAGCGCCATGGCGCCGAGCTCGGCTTCCAGCTGGCCGCTGACCGTGAGGTTCGCGGTCTTGCCAAAGAAATCCTGGGACAAATCCACGCTGCCGTCCTCCAAGCGCGGCGGGTTGTCCGCATCGAGCGTAGTGACGCGGAACATCTCCCCCGCCCCCTCGGCATCCGAACCGGTGATGATGGGCGTGTGCATTTGGAAGAATCCGCGCTCCGTAAAGAAGCGATGCACCGCAAAATTCAGGGCATGCCGCACGCGGAAAACGGCCCCAAAGGTGCTCGTCCGGAAGCGCAAGTGCGCCTTCTCGCGCAGGAACTCCAGCGAGTGCTTCTTCATCTGCATCGGGTACGTCTCGGGGTCCGCCCCGCCCAGCACCTCGAGCACCTCCACCTTCAATTCGACCGCTTGCCCGCGTCCTTGCGACGCCTCGATGACCCCCTCGGCGCGGAGGGCCGCTCCCGTCGTGATCTGCTTCCGCGTGGCTTCCGGCGTGGCCTCCCGGTCGATGACCAGTTGCAACGTCCCCAGACACGACCCGTCGTTGAGGGCAATGAAGGTGTCGTTGCGGAAAGTCCGGACCCATCCGGCCACGGTGACGCGCTCCCCCACTCGGGATTCGTCACGAAGGTTCACAATGCGTTCGCGTGTCATGTTCAAGTTCAATCGTTGAAGGCAGAAAACGGGCCCATCGCCCGACTACAAAGAAACAACGGGAAATCCGTCGCAGGGTTACACATCCAACTTTCCATCGCGCAACCGAATGACGCGTTGGGTGCACGCGGCGATGTCCTCTTCATGCGTCACGATGAGCACCGTATTGCCCGCCTCGTGGATTTGGGCAAACAGCGCCATGATCTCCATCGAGGTGGCCGTGTCGAGGTTTCCGGTGGGCTCATCGGCCAAAATCAAACTCGGCCGATTCACCAACGCCCGCGCCACCGCCACCCGCTGCCGCTGCCCCCCGCTCAGTTCGTTGGGCTTGTGGTCCATCCGATCGCCAAGCCCCACCTGCTCCAGCACCTCGGCCGCCCGCGCCTCGCGTTCCGCGCGCCCCACCCCCGCGTAAATCAACGGCAGCGCCACGTTCTCGAGGGCGGAATAGCGCGGCAGGAGGTTGAAGGTTTGGAATACAAAACCGATTTCCCGGTTCCGAATGTCCGCCAACTCATCTGCCGTCATCCCCGCCACCTCGCGCCCGTTCAACCGATACGTCCCCGCCGTCGGCGTGTCGAGGCAGCCCAACACGTTCATCAGCGTGGACTTCCCGCTCCCCGACGGCCCCATCAGCGCCGCATACTCGTTCTGGGCCACGTCGAGGTCCAACCCATCAAGGGCATGCACAACTTGTTCGCCGATTCGATAAGTCTTGCGCAACCCCCGCACGGAAATGAGCGTCTCGTTCATGTTGCAAAGGTATTCCTGAGTTTTGGAATCCTGACTTAAGTTTGACCCGTCATCAAAACGACTTTCATGAACCGTCGCATCCTTTCGGCCTTCGCTTGCTTGTGTTTGGCCTTCCCACTGCAGTTGCGGGCTCAAATCACTGTGGATGAATCCTTGACCGCTATCGAGGTGGTGACGCAAGTGCTGCTGGGCGAAGGCGTGGAAGTGAGCAACATCACGTTTTCCGGGGATTTGGACCAAATCGGATCCTTTGCCAACAACGGGAGCAACATCCTCATCGAAGAAGGCCTCATCATGGCCACCGGCTCCTGCTCCAATGTCATCGGCCCCAACAGCTCGGGCAGTTCCACCACGGGCGGCGGCAACTTCGGCGTCGGCGATGAGGACCTCACGGCCCTGAGCACCTTCAACACGAACGACGCCGCCGTGCTCGAATTCGACTTCGTTCCTTCCGGCGACTCCATCAAGTTCTTCTACTCGTTCGGTTCGGACGAATACAACGAGTACGTCTGCGGGAGCGTGAACGACGCGTTCGGGTTCTTCCTGAGCGGGCCGGGCATCAACGGGCCGTTTTCGAACAACGCGGTGAATTTGGCCATCATCCCCGACACGGACATCCCCGTGACCATCAACTCGGTCAACAACGGCACCGTCGGCGGATCGGGCACCGCGGCCAACTGCGCCCAGGTCACGCCCGACTGGATGAACAACACGGAATACTACATCGACAACGCGAACAACAGCGACCCGCTCGCCACCCAGCTCGATGGATTCACCGTAAAACTGACGGCCGAAGCCCAAGTCGAATGCGGTCAAACCTACCACCTGAAGATCGCCATCGCGGACGCAGGCGACACGGCCTTTGACAGCGCGGTCTTCATCGAAGGCGGCTCCTTTGGTTCGAACTCGGTGGACCTCATCGCCAGCGCCTCCGTTAGCGGAAACGCGGTCTTCCTCGGCGACACCACGGTCGTCGAATCCTGCAACGAAGCGCTCTTGACGGTCCTCCGTCCCTTGACCGACCTCGAAGAAGAGATTGAACTGACCATTTACGGCACGGCCGAGAACGGGGTGGACTACGAGTACATCGACCCCATCATCACCATGGCTCCTGGTCAAACCACGTTCGACATCCCCGTCATCCTCATCGACGACGGCATTGCCGAGGGCGCCGAGACGCTCATCGTGGACTACATGTACATCAACCTCTGTGGCGACAGCGTGCTGCGGACGGCGACGCTCGTCTTGATGGACCCCGAGCCCATCACCTTGGATTACGACACCCCGGTGGGCATTTGCAACGGCGAGGCGACGCTCGCGGTGGACCCCATTACGGGCTACGGTCCGTTCAGCTTCTTGTGGAACACCTCGCCGACGGACACCCTCGCCACCAACACGATCGAAACGGAGTCTGCCGGTGTGGCGACCGTCACGGTGACGGATGTTTGCGGCAACGAAGTGGAGGCGACCATCGGCTACGAATTGCCGCCGCCCTTGGACGTGGACGTGTCGCAAGAAAACGACCCCTTCTGCCCGGGCGACGAGGTGACCATGAGTTCGGTCATCGTAACCGGTGTGGGGCCTTACAGCTATGAGTGGTTTGTGGGCGACTACCTTTCGAACCCCACTTCGACTGGCGGCACCGACGACACGGAGGTCTACACCTTTGAAAACTCGAACAACGTGTCCGTGGAGGTGACCGATGGGTGTGGCCAAACCGCCTACGCAAACTGGACCATCGTCGTCCCCGGATACCCTGCGCTCCTGTCAGAGACCATCGACGTGTGCGCGGGGGTTCAAACAGCAGCCGCCATCGAGGGGGGAACCGGAAGCTACACCTTCCAGACCTACCAGTTTTACGACATCGATCCGTTCACGCAAGTTCCGGGCGATTCGGCGCTCGTGCCCATCGATGCTGCCTTGGACACGTTGGTGACGTTCGTGGCGCCCACGGGGCAGTTTGAGGCGGGATTTGGCAACGGTTGGCTCTACGTCCTCGCCACCGACCAATGCGGCACCCAAACCGACTTCTACATCGAAGTGGTGGCCTGCGACACGGAAATCCCCAACGTCTTCTCGCCGAACAACGACCAACACAACAACACCTTCGTCATCAAAGGCATTGAAGGCTTCCCGCGCTCGAGCATCGCCATCTACAACCGATGGGGCAACCTCATCTACGAAAACGCCGATTACAAAGGCGGTTGGGACGGTCGAATGGGCACCGAACCGGTGGCGGAGGGAACTTACTTCTACGTGTTCTATCGATCCGATGGGGAAACGTTCCACGGTTCAGTGACCCTGGTTCGCTGATCGCACAAACGCCCCGGCCACCGCGCTGGGGCGTTTTGCTTTGAGGCGGAGCGGGACCGGCCATAAAAAAAGCCCCCGATTAACGGAGGCTGGTGTGGGCGATACTGGGCTCGAACCAGTGACCCCCTGCTTGTAAGGCAGGTGCTCTGAACCAACTGAGCTAATCGCCCGAACTCCCCTGCCGCTGCAAGGGACGGCAAATTTACAACAAGCCCCCGTAAATTGCACCCATGTCGCGGGATTTCTTCTTTCAGTTGGGCGCTTGGACGCGGTGGGGCCTGGCGGCAAAAAGCTGGCGCCGCACCCACCCGCCGCACCTGTTTGCCTGGTTCGAAGCGATGCGGCGGCCTGCGCGGCACGGCGACCTCGAGGAACTGCGGCGGCAATTCGAACAGGACGAAACGCCTTTGACAGCGCCCGATGCTGGGGCCGGGAGCCGCGTGGCCGGAGTGCGTACGGTGGGCAAGGTGGCGCGCACGGCGTTGAAGTCGGCGCGGGAAGCGGGGCGGCTCGCGCGGCTCGCAGAGGCCTTGGGAGCGGAACGGGTGCTCGAATTGGGGACGTGCTTGGGGCTGACGACGGCGGCACTTGCGCGCGCCGGGGCCCACGTAACGACGGTGGAGGCGGATCCCGTGCTCGCCGCTGCGGCGCAGGAGGGCTGGGTGCGAACGGGCTGTGCAAACCGCATCGAAGGGCACGTCGGCACCTTCGCGCAGTGCCTGCCCAGGTTGATGGAACGCTGGCGCCATGAAGGGCACCCAGGGTTCGACCTCATCTTCATCGATGGGCACCACGACGGAGCGGCCACGCTCCGATACGTCGAGCAATTGCGGCCTTGGTTGCGCGATGGGGAGCGGCCCGCGGTCTTCGTGTGCGACGACATCCGGTGGTCGCCGAGCATGTGGGCGGCGTGGCAGGAACTGCGTGAGGGGTGGCCGGTGGCCGTCGATTTGGGGGGCAGCGGTTGGCTCGTGCAGGGACCGCGAATGACCCCGTTCCGAAGGGCGGTGCGGCTCGGATAAGCCCGTACCTTTGCGGCATGTCTGCTGCCCGTCCCATCACCCGGAGGTTGTTCGCGCTGTTGGCCGCGTACGTCATTTTCCAGCTGGTTTGGTGGGCGAGCTTGTTGATTCGGCTGCGCGGCAAGTACCGGGATTTGAGCACGTCAACGGGCGTCGAGGACGCTGGGGTGGCCCAAACCGGATTCGAGCGTTTCCAATGGATGATCGCCGGGGAGGGCGCCGTGTTCCTCGCCCTGCTGGTTTGGGGGCTGTGGTCGATTTGGCGGATCAGCGAGCGGGAACAAATGCAAGCCGCGCGGGAGCGGAACTTCATGCTCGCCGTCACGCACGAGCTGAAGACGCCGATTGCGGTGATGCGTTTGGCCTATGAAACGCTGCAGCGCGCGAAACTGAGCGAGGCGGATCGCGCCTCCCTGCTCGACGAAGCGCAAGCGGCCCTCGGGCGGCTCGAAACGCGCATCAACGCCATCCTCCAGAGCGCTCGCGTCCACCGCGGGGCGGCCGTGGAGCACACCGAAGCCTTCGACATCGAGGAGGTGCTGAACCGGTGCATCCGGCAGCTGCGGGTGCCGCCTTTCGCGGACCGGCAGGTGCGGCTCACCGCGTCGAGCGAACCCCAAGGGCTCGTCATCGGCGACGTCGAGGCCCTGGAACTCGCCTGGACCAACCTCATCGAAAACGCCTTGAAATACAGTCCGTCAGACGCGCCCGTGGACGTCCAGTTCAGCGCATCCGAGCGGTTCCTGACCGTGCACGTGGACGACGCGGGAACGGGCATTGCCGCGGCCGACCGACGCGCCGTACTGCAGCCGTTTCGGCGCCTCGGCGACGAGGTGAAACGGAGTACGGAGGGGACGGGACTGGGGCTGTATTTGGCCCACGCCATCGTGCAGATGCACAAAGGCCGGCTTCAAATCGGGACCAGCCCACAAGGCGGAACCCGCATCACCACTACGATTCCATTGAAACCATGACCACACAAAAGACCGCACTCATCATCCTCGACGGATGGGGCATCGGAGCGCAAGATGCCAACGACGCCGTTCACGTCGCGCACACGCCGTTCGTTGATTCGCTTTGGAAAGATGCCGCGCACGCTACCCTTCGGACGGACGGGGAGCACGTGGGCCTTCCCGCAGGCCAAATGGGCAACAGCGAAGTCGGGCACATGAACATCGGCGCTGGGCGCGTCGTCTACCAAGACCTGCTCCGCATCGACCGCGCGGTCGCAGCCGGCACGCTGGCCGAGGAGCCCGTGCTGAAGGAGGCGCTCCGGCTCGCCAAGGACGGCGGTCGGCGGCTGCACTTCATGGGACTGGTTTCGCAAGGCGGCGTGCACAGCCAACAGGCGCACCTCCACGCCCTGTGCGAAGCCGCCGCCGCGGAAGGGCTCCACGACTTCGTGGTCCACGCCTTCACTGACGGCCGGGACACCGCTCCCCGCCAAGCCGTGAACTACCTCGCCGACCTCGAAGCGGTGCTCGCGAAGACGGGCGGTCGCATCGGTTCGGTCCACGGCCGCTACTTCGCCATGGACCGGGACAAGCGTTGGGAGCGCGTGGCGCGGACCTACAACTGCCTCGTCAA
>CAYMHW010000042.1:0-13030 GCA_964390365.1 uncultured Comamonadaceae bacterium
GTATTCCGTTAGGCCGGGCGTGCCAAACGGAAGCTCGAACAGCACCTCGTAATCGTTTCCGACCCACCGGCTCCCGATCACCATCGGCTGGGCTGTTCCGGAGCGGTAGTCGGTGACATAGGTGAGGAGGGTGTCGCCTGTTTGGTCCATCTTGTGGGGAACCACCCAATCCGTGGCCGCGAAGGGCGCATGGCTCAGCACCTCCCCCGACGCCGGATCCAGCCGGTGCCAATGCACGCCGTACCCCCCGGCAGCCGGGAGCAATTCGCGCGACGCCACCACCACCTTGCCCCCCTCCTCGAGCACGCTGCCGACCGCCGTCCCTTGCAGGGGCAACTGCCGATGCCAAACCACCTGCAACATGGTGTCCATGCGGACCAACAGGGGCGCCTGCGTGCCGTCAGAACTCGTGAATCCCGCCACGAGTGCATCGGCTCCCAGCGACACGACCGCCGCTGCCCCTTCATCCCCCGCTCCGCCCAAGCTGACCATGCGGATGGTGTCGAGCTGCGCCGAGGACGCTGCCGCAAAGCCCGCGCAAACGAAGAAGAGCAGAAGGCGCATCATGGCTGGACGGCTGCGTGGACGGCTTGGAGGCGGCGGAGCAAATCCGGCACACCGTCGAGTTGCAGCATGTTCGCTCCGTCTGACAACGCTTCGGAAGGACGCGGATGCGTTTCGAGGAAGATGCCTTGGGCGCCCGCCGCGACCGCCGCGGAAGCGATGGTCGAAATGAGTTCGGGGCGACCGCCCGTCACGCCCGAGCCTTGGTTCGGCTGCTGCAAGCTGTGCGTCACGTCGGCGATGACCGGCGCGAACTGCCGCATGACCGGGAAGCTCCGCATGTCCACAACGAGGTCCTGGTAGCCGAGCATGGTGCCTCGTTCCGTGACCCACGCCTGAGGATTGCCTGCTTGGCGCACCTTGTCCACCGCGAATTGCATGGACTCGGGGGCGAGGAACTGGCCCTTTTTGATGTTCACGATTTTCCCGGTTTCGGCGGCCGCGACGAGGAGGTCGGTCTGGCGGCAGAGGAAGGCCGGGATTTGGAGGACGTCCACGTATTCGGCAGCCATCGCGGCTTCGTCGGCGGCGTGAATGTCGGTGATGACGGGGACGTTGAAGGTTTCGCGGACCTTGCGGAGGATGGTGAGCGCGGCTTCATCGCCGATGCCCGTGAAGCTGTCGCCGCGGGAGCGGTTCGCCTTGCGGTAGGAGCCTTTAAAGATGAGGGGCAAGCCCAAATCCCCGCACCACTTCACCAGCTGCTCCGCGATTTCCATCACCACGCCCTCGCCCTCCACGGCACACGGTCCCGCGATGATTTGCAGCTTGTCGCCGGCGGTCCAGCCTGCGGATTCCATTTGGGTTGCGTTCATGGGACAAATTTGGCACAAACCGCGCAACGCCCCGCCCTTCCTCACCAATTTCTGCTCCACACCAACGACGCCCCCCGCCCGAGTCCGTTCGCGCTGAGGCTGCCCACCGGGTCGTCCCAAACCAGCGCCCACCGGCCGTTCGCGGTGGCATGCGACACGCCGACCACCGGCCGGACGAGCCCCCAGCCGCCCGCGATGGCGCCCAGTTCCACGCCCCACTCGGCTCGGGGCGACCACGCCGCCCGCACATCGAGCCGGGGACGCGGCATCCAGCCTCCCCAAGTCAGCGCGGCTTCTCCCGCCCATTCGTTCGACCAAGTCGTGCCCGCGCGCACCGTCCCCCGAGCGGGCAACACCTGCCACCCCTCCCCCACGCGCTTCCGCACAGACCGCTCCTCCCCGAAGCCCTCCTCCTGCACGCCCTCAACGGTCCATCCCGGACCGCTCCATGGCAAGCCCGTGGTCACCAACCCCGTATCGGCCACCGCGCGCTCCCCCGTGCCATAGCGCACCACCCCCAAGTCCTGCACTTCCAACGCCCACCACTGCTCCTCGCCCCACTGGTGGCGGAAATCCAAGCCCAGCCCCCAACCCGCCCGGTCCCAAAACGACGCCTCCGCATCCAACCCCACGGCCAGGGCGTCCACCCCCTCGCTCACGTAGAACGCCCCCGATTCGATCACCCCGTCCGCGCCCCACGCCGCGTGGTACAGCCCCACGTCCACGAACGACGTCCCGTCCGCGTTCCCGAGCCCGAAGGCCAGGCGGTTCCATTGCAGCCAGCGGACGCGGGTCAGCGCGAGGTCCCGCGCTTGGCCCAAATCTGGCGCATTCCCCTGGAACACCAACGAAAACAGCCCCCCCGCCACCCCCGCCGACATCAGCCCGCGGGACGCCAGCGACACCCGCGGCACCCGCCCCGACGGCCCGACGAGCCCATGCCACACCAGCGCGTGCCCCGCCGCCACGCCGAGATGCCCGACGCCCGGCCCTTCCATGCGGTTGCGGATCCCTTCGAGCTCGACCGGTTCCAACAGCCCGCCCACGAGGAACGTCCGGAGGAACCCGTTCGGCAGCACATCGCTGCGGTGCATGCCGTCGATGGCATACGACACGCCCGCCGGATGGTACGAGCATTCCTCGACCTGCCCGAAGGCCGCACTGCCGAGGCACAGCGCGAGGAGGAGGGAGAGGAATTTCATTCGATGACGGCTTGGATTTGGCCTTCCAATGCGAGCTGCAGCCGCACCGTTTCCTCGCCCGAAAACGGCACCGCACCGTCGGTGTCCAAGTGCAACTCGAGCGGCACCGCGCCCCCTTGCGCCAAGTGCTCCGCGTCCACAGGCAAGCGCACCTCAATCGCCTCGGTCCCCACCGGCATGGTCACCGAAAACTCCGGCCCCGGGCCCGACGCATTCGAGACAAACCGTGCATTCGCCGTCCATTCCACGGGAAAATCGTGGGTCAACCGCAGCACAAGCTCGCCCACAAATCCGGGCATGGATCGCGCATCCACGTTCACCACCTCCCGCATCACGAGCCCGCTCACCCCCACGCTCAACGGCAGCTCCAAATCCATCGTCACGTAAGGCGGATCGGTGGCCCGCAAGTAGTCGTGCCCCGCCGACACATCGCCCAGCGGGTTCAGCTGCAACTTCCCGCCCACCGCCACCGACGCCGGCAACGCCCCCAGCGCCTCGAATAAACTCGGCGTGCAGTCCAGCAAATCGAGTCCCCACGTATCCACGGCCGGCGGGTCCGTCGACCAATCCGCCCGCGCAAGCACCTGTTCCATGCCCATTGCGGGGTGGTCGATCGCCTGACCCGCCAGCTCCAACGACTCGATCCAAAACGCCAAATCCGCTCCCATCATGTTGTGAACGGTCAGGTCCGCTTGTACCGGCATCGCCGAAACGACGCCCGACGGGAAGCGCTCCGGATCGAAGAGCGAGGTGGATTCGTTGAGGTCGATGTCGATTTGGCCGAAATAGCCTTCCACATCGCGCACCGTCAGGCCCGTGAACAGCATTTCGACGTTGATGCTGTCGGTGCCATAGACGAGGGCCGTGTACGGAATGTCCGCAGGGGTTCCGATGAGCAGGTTCGAGTTGATGCGGTTCACTTCCGTACCGCTTGCGCCCGTGAAGTCGATGATTGCGGAGGCCAAATCGATTTCGCCTTGCTCGATTTGGTCTCCCCCATTCGGCGACGGCGGCAACACCACGTCGAGCACCACCGGCGCTCCCCCAATGGTCACGCTCGGAAAATCATACCGCAAGTGCACGTAGCCATTCGTCTTGCTCCGAACGCGGTACTTGATCCTCCCCGCCTCCAACGACATCCGTGTAAATTCCTGCTCAATCCCCTGAAAAACAATGTCCTGCTGCTCATCGAGCAACACCGCTCCCGGCGGCACCTCAAACGGCCCGCCTGCAAACGCCGGCGACAACACGTTCTCCACCAAGGTATCCGGCAGCACCGTCAACTCCTCCAACGCCACCTCGGCCACCTTGCCCTCGAAGCGCAACACCCCCGGAGTCCCGACCGTCAGCTCCCCCAACGTGTCGCCCAGCACCTCGTCCCATCCCCACGTCGCATCCACCAACGGCAACGCGACGTCGGCATTCCACCGCGTCGGCTCCTGGCGACACCCCCCGAAAAGGACAGCACCGAAGGCCAAACCCACCAACCAATTTCCATGCAGATGTTTCATGCGTGCAGGTCCCTCCGAATGCGCCATGGCTCAAGCGCAAGGCCCACCGCGAGCAGCATGAGGTGCATCCAATGCGGAATGCCGACCCCTCGTGCTGCTTGCATTCCGAGGAAGACTACCAAAAATACAAACAAACCCGCCCGCAACCACGCCCCCGTCCGACCGCGGTGCACCCGCGGGACGTAAAGCGCGAGCACCAGCGGGTTGGACCAAAGCAAACTCGCATTGGCCCACAGGTCGCGGTGATCCGTGAACGCCCACGCGGCGGTGAGCACGAGACCGACGAGGCCCGCCACGAGCAGCGGCAGTCGGCTGATGAAGCGCCAGCCACGGGCCTGGATGTGGAGGCCCGAAACGGCGAGCAGGGCCAGGACGAGGGCGGCGCCCGCGGGACCGAGGGGCGTTCGGGGGCCGCGGGAGAACCAGGGGCCCTGGCGCGGGACGACTTCCACGGGCTCGGAGGCGACGGGACGGCCGTCGAGGGTTGCGGATTGGATTTGGCCTGCCAAACCGTCCGGAAGGAAACTCGCAAAACAAGGAGGGCCGGAGTCCGCCCCCGGCCCCAGCGCCCACTCCACGCCCGCTTGCGCCCACGGCCACCCCGCGAGGTACGGCCTGAGCGCCTCCCGATACGTCGCACCCCCCGCCGGCGCCGTGGCACCCGAGGCGCAGCCCGCATCCCACCGGTCGCCGAAGACCGCGTCCATCACCGTCAGCACCCGCGTAGCGCAGTTGTCGTGCAGGAAGCGGTAGCGGTAGACGCGGTGTTCAGGCAAGTGGTTCCATTCGAGGTATTCCGCGAGTTGCTGCACGTCTGCGGGGGCCAAATCCAGCGGCTGCTCCATCAACCCACGCCCCGACCGCAAATAGCTGATCTGGAACGAGCCAAATGACTCGCGCGAAAGTTGGTAGTCGAGTTCGCCAGCGAGGAATTTGGCGTAAAACCCGGGGCCGAAGGCGAACGTGCCATAATTGTACACCTCGTCCAACGGTGGCTCCACGCCCGGATCGTACACGCGCACCGCGGTGTGGCCCCACGCCGACCACAACTCCGTGCTCGGCGATCCCGTCAGCAGGGAAATTCGGGCTTCATCCGTCAAGTTCACGCCCGCAAAAGCGGCCGACCAGCTGCTCAACAGCAGGAGCCACATGCCGAGCCACGCGAACACGTCGGTGTTGGGCGAAGGGCGCTCGGGCTTGTCCGGCCATTCCACCACGCCCGTGAACGCCTCGCGCGCCGGGCCGTGGAGCCAAATTCCATCGAAGCCCTCCGGATCGTGGTCAAACGTGATCTCCAGCGTCCCGCCGGGCATGTGCACCCGCCGAAACGTCGGGCCGCCCCGCCGCATGTAATCCGCCACCGCAATCGCGGTCGCCCCGGTGCCGCACGCCCGGGTTTCGGCCTCCACCCCGCGTTCGAACGTCCGCGCCCACAACTCCGTCACGTCCGACGCCGAGTCCGTCACGAAGTTCGCGTTCGCTCCCGCCGGCGCGTGCACCGCATGCCGCCGCACCGCCCCACCGAGCGCGTCCACATTCAGCCCCTCCAGCACCTCCCTTCCATCCGCCAGGAACGCCACGTGATGCGGCGACCCCGAGTCCGCGAACCAATGATCGGCCGCCGGCAACTCCACGCCCTCCGGCGCCGCGCCGAGGTGCCGCGCCGCCGCAATCGGCCGCAACTCCACCCCCGGCAAATCCCGCGACGCATCCCACCGCGCCCGATGCGCCCCGTCGCACGCCACCAACTCGGCCTCCCGGGGCGCCCAGCCCTGCCGGACCAGAAACGCGAAGCTCGCCCGGCTCCCGTTCCCACAAAACGACCGCGTCCCGTCCGCATTGCAATAGTCCATCTCCCATTTCGGCCACGGCCCCTGAGCCTGCTCCCCCAGCGGCCGCAGCACAATGAGTCCATCCGCTCCGATCCCGTGGTGCCGGTCGCACAACCGCGTCACCTCATCGGGATGCAATTCGCGCGGCATCGTCCGACCGTCCACCAGGATGAAGTCGTTCCCCGCGCCTTCCCATTTCCAAAAGGCAATTTGCATGGGTGCAAGGTAGCCATCCGGCGGTCCGTATCTTTGGCCTTGCTATGCCAAAATCCGCCCCAGCACCCGCCACCGAGGTCTCCCTCGAAACCCTGCGTTGGATGGCCACCGCCCGCTCCATGTCCGACTTGTACGAGGAGGAGGCGCGCATCACGTCGAAGTACGTGCACGCCTGCTCCCGCGGACACGAAGCCATCCAAATCGCCACCGGCCGGCGCCTCAAGGAGCAGGATTTCCTCAGCGCCTACTACCGCGACGACAGCATCTTGCTCTCCATGGGGATGCGCCCCTACGAGCTCATGCTCCAGCTCTTCGCGAAGAAGGACGACCCGTTCAGCGGAGGCCGTACGTACTACAGCCACCCCTCGCTCAACCGCCCCGGCTTCCCGCGCATTCCGCACCAAAGCAGCGCGACGGGCATGCAAGCCATCCCCGCGGCGGGCGTGGCGATGGGCATCCAGTACCGGGAGCAACACGGCCTCGCACACGAAGTGGTGGGCGACGGCGCGCCGCCGGTGGTGGTCTGCTCGATCGGGGACGCGGCCATCACGGAGGGGGAAGTGAGCGAGGCACTGCACATGAGTGCGTTGAAGGAGTTGCCGATCATTTGGCTCGTTCAGGACAATGAATGGGACATCTCCGCGCACGCCTCGGAAATCCGATTCGGCAGCGCGTCCACGTTGGCGGCGGCCTTCCCGCCCATTGCGCTCATCGAGGTGGACGGGGCGGACAGCGCGGCGAGCGAGGCCGCGATGGAAGAGGCGTTTCGCATTGCGCGGGAGGAACGGCGGCCGGTGCTCGTGCACGCGCACGTGCCGTTGCTCGGACACCACACGAGCGGGGTGCGCCGGGAGTGGTACCGCGACGACCTCGAGGAGCACGGGCGGCGCGATCCGTTGCCGCGGCTCATGGCCGAGCTCGCGGAGAACGGCGTCCCGCAAGAGGAGCTCGATGCCGTTTTAACCGAAGCGCGGGCGACCGTCGAGGCGGATTACGCCGCCGCGAAGCAGGCCGAAGAACCGCGCGGGGAGGACTTGCTGCAGCACCGGTTTGCGCCCACCGAAGTGACGGACGAGACGGGCGAGCGGACGCCGGCGGGCGGCGAGGTGACGCTCATGGTGGATTGCGCGCTGCACGCCATGCAGGAGATTTTGGCCGATCACCCCGAGGCGCTGCTGTATGGTCAGGACGTGGGCGGTCGGTTGGGCGGCGTGTTCCGGGAGGCTGCCACGTTGGCCCAAAAATTCGGCGCCACCCGCGTCTTCAACACCCCCATCCAAGAAGCCTTCATCATCGGGAGCACGGCCGGGATGTCAGCGGCGGGGCTCCGCCCCATCGTGGAGGTCCAGTTCGCCGATTACCTCTGGCCCGGCCTCAACCAACTCTTCACGGAGTTGAGCCGCAGCTACTTCCTGTCGAACGGGCAGTGGCCGGTCCACAGCCTGATCCGGGTGCCCATCGGGGCGTATGGAAGTGGTGGGCCGTACCACAGCTCGAGCATCGAATCGGTTTTGGCCAACATCCGCGGCATCAAGGTCGCCTACCCGTCGAACGGCGCGGACCTCAAAGGGCTGCTCAAAGCCGCCTACTACGACCCCAACCCCGTGGTCGTGCTCGAACACAAAGGCCTGTACTGGTCGAAAATTCCGGGCACGGAAGCCGCCAAATGCGTCGAGCCGGATGCCTCCTACCGGGTTCCGCTCGGGAAAGGGCGGATGGCCCTCGAACATCCGAAGGCCGAACTGACCCTCATCGCCTACGGCCGCGGCGTCTATTGGGCGCAGGAAGCGGCGATGGGTTTGCCGGTAGAAGTGCTGGACTTGCGGAGCATCGTGCCGGTGGATTTCGACCTCATTCGGGAGCGCGTCTCGAAGACCCACCGGGTGGTCGTCGTTACGGAGGAACCCGCAGAGAACGGATTCGCCCGGGCGCTGGCGGGACGCATCGCGCACGAGCTGTTCACCGAACTCGATGCGCCCGTGGAGGTGGTCGGTTCGTTGGACACCCCGGCCATTCCGTTGAACGAAACGCTCGAGCGGTTTGTTTTAGTCAATGCCGGGCGGGTTCGAGAGGCCGCGGAACGGGTGCTGACTTTCTGAACGCGTACCTTCGGCGACACAACATCAATCCCATGCGACTTTTCGCGTTCTTCTTGTTGGCCTTCAGCACGCTCGTGACCTCGGGCAAGGGACTGCACGTCCGTTACGTGGCGCACGTACCCGAGGGGATTTCTCAGGAGCAGCGGGCCATGCTTCCCGAGTCGTGGGACCTCTTCATCACCGATGAGGGCTTCCGAATGGAGGAAGTGGGCGGTGCCCAGCGCGTTTGGGTGGGAACCGAAGGCGCGGAATCGTTTCACATCCTGTTCGAATTCTTTGGCCAAACCGTAGCCCTGACCGAACCCTGCGCCGCACCGGCCCCTTGGAAGAAAAGCGAGGCCCCAGCACCGCCCGTAGAGTCGTTCGACGCCCTGGCGCCGACCATCGCGGGCGAGGCCGCGGTGGCATACGCGCACGGCGGGGTGGCGGTGTGGCTGACGGCGGCGCGACTTCAAGCCCCGTGTTGTTGGGATTTCCCGCGGTTGCCCTTGGCATTTCCCTTGCCGGATGCGGGGTCGGCTCAAGTTTGGATGGTGGCGGAATCCGTCGGGGCGACGGAGGGCCGGGTCGATTGCAGCGTGCCGGAAGGGTACGAGCGCATCACGACCGACGAGTTGGGTCGGCTCATCCCCGACCTCAAGCTGGCCGAGTGATCAGCGGATGTTGAGGTACTTGTGGGTTTGGAGGGAGAGCCTCCAAAGGGGGTGGCTGGCGACGTAATCGGTCAGCGGCTCGTGCAGCTTTTCGCGCCGGCTCCATTCGGGCTGGAGGTAGCGCACGGCTTGGGGGCGCATGCGCTCGGCGTGTTCTTCTGCCCAAACGTAGTCCTGCCGATTGACGATCACGACCTTCAGTTCGTCGGCGTGTTCGTAGACCTCGGGTAGAGTGGGCTTGAAGCGTTTCGGGCTCAGGGTGATCCAGTCCCAGGTGCCGGTGAGCGGGTAGGCGCCGGAGGTTTCGAGGTGGACCTTGAGGCCTGCGGCGCGGAGCGCCTCGGTGAGCGGGGCGCAGTCGTACATCAGGGGTTCGCCGCCGGTGATGACGGTGATTGCGGTTTGGGCTTCAACGGCTTCGGCGACCAACTCTTCCACAGCAACCGGCGGATGCGCCGCCGCTTCCCAACTCTCCTTCACATCGCACCAAGCGCACCCCACATCGCAACCGCCCAAGCGGATGAACCAAGCGCTCACCCCCGTGAACGCGCCCTCCCCCTGCAGGGTCTTGAACCGCTCCATCACCGGATACTGCATGCTCAAATCACTTCGGCGTCCAAATCAAATTCCGATGCCCCGGTGATGCGCGCTTGCACAAAGTCCCCGATGCGGAGGTGCAAATCGTCTCGGAACGGAATGCGCACCTCGTTGTCCACGTCGGGCGAATCGTATTGCGTGCGGCCGATCCACGCGCCATCCTCGGCGCGGTCGATGAGGACTTTCTGTTCGGTCCCGACGAGTTGCTCGTTGAGCTCGAGCGAAATGCCGGCCTGCAACTCCATGATGGCTTCGACCCGCTGGCGCTTGACGTCCTCGGGAACGTCGTCTTCCAACGCGTAGGCCGAGGTGTTCTCCTCGTGCGAGTAGGTGAAGCAGCCGAGGCGCTCGAAGCGCGACCGTTCCACCCATTCCAACACGTCTTGGTGGTGCGCTTCGGTTTCGCCCGGGAAACCCGCGATGAGCGTGGTCCGGAGGGCGATGTCGGGCATCTTCTCGCGGATGGCGGCGACCAACGCGTCGGTTTTCGCTTGGGTCGTGCCGCGCTTCATGGCCTTCAGGATGTCATCGGACGCGTGCTGCAGCGGCATGTCGAGGTAGTTGCACACGTTCTCCCGCTCGGCCATCACGTCGAGGACGTCCATCGGGAAGCCCGTCGGGAAGGCGTAATGCAGGCGGATCCAGCCGATGCCTTCCACATCGCTCAAGCGACGAACGAGTTCCGCCAGCTTGCGCTCCTTGTAGAGGTCGAGCCCGTAAAAGGTCAAATCCTGCGCAATCAAAATCAACTCCCGCACCCCCTGCGCCGCCAGGCCTTCCGCTTGCCGCACGAGTTCCTCCATCGGCGTGGACACGTGCTTGCCCCGCATGAGCGGGATGGCGCAAAACGCGCACGGCCGGTCGCACCCTTCGGCGATCTTCAAGTACGCATAGTGCGCGGGCGTGGTGAGCAATCGTTCGCCCACGAGCTCCTTCTTGTAGTCGGCTCGCAGGGTTTTCAGCAGCCGGGGCAAATCCCGGGTGCCAAACCACGCGTCCACTTCCGGAATGCCTTCGGCCAGCTCCTCCTTGTACCGCTCGGAAAGGCAACCGGTCACGTACAGCTTTTCCAGCTGCCCCGCCTGCTTGGCCTCGCCAAAGCGCAAAATGGTGTCAATCGATTCCTGCTTGGCGCTTTCGATGAAGCCGCAGGTGTTCACGATGACGATGCCGCTGTCGTCGCGGGTGCTTTCGTGCTCCACGTCGAAAGCGTTCGCCTTGAGTTGGGCCATCATCACCTCCGAATCGAACAAGTTCTTGGAACAACCGAGGGTGACGACGTTGACTTTTCGGGGGTGGTAAGCGCGGGTTCTCATGATTCGGAATTGGCGGCGTTCAACCCGTCGTTCAGGCGTTCCGGCAACAGGCTATCGAGGAACTCGTCGAGGTGGAAATCTTGGAGGTGCTCGGCCTTCTCGCCGACCCCGATGTACCGCACGGGAATGCTGAACTGGAGGCTGATGGCCAGCACCACGCCGCCCTTCGCTGTGCCGTCCAGTTTCGTGACGATCAGGCCCGAGACGTCCGTGGTGGCGAGGAATTGCTTTGCTTGCTCGACTGCGTTTTGGCCCGTGGAGCCATCGAGGACCAACCACACTTCATGCGGCGCCCCGGGAACCACCTTGTCCATCACGCGGCGCACCTTGCCCAACTCCTCCATCAACCCGCGCTTGTTGTGCAACCGGCCGGCAGTGTCGATGATGGCCACGTCCGCCTTCCGCGCGACGGCGGACTGCAGGGTGTCGAAGGCCACGGAAGCGGGATCCGAGCCCATCTCCTGCGCCACCACGGGGACGCCGACGCGCTCTGCCCAAACCTTCAACTGGTCAATCGCCGCCGCGCGGAACGTATCCGCCGCACCGAGGATGACGCTGTGCCCCTGCTCCTTGTAGCGCTGGGCCAACTTGCCAATCGAAGTGGTCTTTCCCACGCCGTTCACCCCCACCACTAAAATGACGTGCGGGCCTTCCGCGTGCTTGGGAATGGCATAGGGCGCTGTGGAGCGGTTGTCCTCGTGGAATAAGGCGGCCATTTCTTCTCGCATCATGCCGTACAGCTCCTCCATCTCCATGTACGCTTCGAACCGGGCGCGCTTGCGCAGGCGGGAAAGCAAGCGCATCGTGGTCTCCACCCCGACGTCGGCCGTGATGAACGCTTCCTCGAGCTCATCCATCAGGTCCTCGTCGACCACGCGACGCCCAGTGAACACTTTTGCGAGCTTGGAGAATACGTGGGACTTGGACTTCTCCAAACCCTGGTCGAGGGTCTCCTTCTCTTGCTTGGAAAACAACCGTTTCAGAAAACTCATGCCTGCAAATTACGTTCGTCCAGTGCGACCTCCTGCCGCCTCATCGGGGTGGGCCACACAATTCATGCAAAAAGGGCCTCGCTCCATGAGGAACAGGCCCTTTCCAATGCTATTTGGAGCTCGAAATGAGCGGTGCGTCCAATCAGTCCTTTGAGAACCAAGCTTTCACATCGTCGTTGTGAACGACTTCCTCTTTGAAGGTGTAAGCACCCGACTTCGGGCTGCGCACCATCTTGATCACTTTCGTGTGTTGCTTTCCGCCTCCGGTTTGCAACGATGCAACGGTCTTCTTTGCCATGACAGGGGATTATTTGATCTCCTTGTGTACGGTCATTTTCCGCAACACCGGATTGTACTTCTTGATTTCAATGCGCTCGGGCGTGTTCTTGCGGTTCTTCGTCGTGATGTAACGAGAAGTACCGGCCATGCCGGAGTCCTTGTGCTCGGTGCACTCGAGGATAACTTGTACGCGGTTGCCTTTCTTGGCCATGTTACCTGAATTGGGGGTGCAAATATAGACAAAGCTCCCCGTTTGGCAAGGGAGATGGAGACCAAATTTAATGCACGCCCGTTTCCTGCACACATCCCCTCGTGGAAAAGCTCCCAACACCTCTCCCATCGGTGCGACTGCACCCCGTAATTTTCGGGGTTCATCCACGCAAGACCTCAATTCCTTGGCCACCAAAAAAGCTTCCACGAAAAGTCGCGCTGCAGACGGCGCAAAGTCCGGTTCTTCCAAGGCCACTGGGCCGCGCGGGGCGTCGCGTTTTCGGCTCGCGATGGAGGGCGCGCGCCGGGTTTGGGCGAATCCAAAGGCGCGCTCGGCCACCGGGGTCGTCGTGCTGTTCACGGCCTTGTACGTCTTCGGCGCGTTGATTTCCGGACTGTTCACCGGCGCCGCGGACTACCTCGCGGTGGCGGAATCGGCCGACATGGACCGAACAGGGTACCGCAATTGGCTCGGCGGAGCGGGGGCACATCTGGCGTTTGGGTTGAGCCGGGAAGGCCTGGGGGTCGGGGCGATGGCGTTGCCGCTGTGGCTGTTCCTGTTGGGATGGCGGTGGATGACGGGCAAAGCGGTGAAGCGGCAGGGCCTGATTTTCCGGTTCTCGCTGTTGGGCTTGGTGGTGTTGCCGTGGAGCGTGGGGTTCATCGCCCACCTCGGGGGGTGGATCGGGTTGCCGGCGTGGGACCATTGGGTGGGCGCTTCGGGGCACCTGCTGCTGGAGTTGG